>CAYFQI010000140.1:0-7793 GCA_964345135.1 uncultured Bacteroidales bacterium | reverse complement strand
GGTTCTTCTACGCTGAGCTGCCGGATAAAACAAAACCAGATAAACCCAATTAACTTAATTAACTTAATCAACTTAAAAACTTAGAAACTTAGAAATCCATCCACTTTCTCGTTCCAAATGATTCACAAGACTTTCCTGCTATCACAAATGCTTCCGTTATACTATTTTTTATATCTCCTGATAAAGCATAATAATAACAAAATGCGCCATGAAAAATATCACCGGCTCCTAATGTATCTTTTGCTCGTATAGTACAAACAGATATTTATATATTTTTCATTTCTTATTTCATGCCTGCTTCACTCTTGTATTTTGAGAAATAAATTTTCAGATCAGCCTCACTCTTGTATTTGGTAAAGTACACCTTCCAGTCTGCTTCACTTTTATATTTAGTCCAATACCAAATGCCACTGTACGGTTTGGCTTCACTTTTATATTTGGTCTCAAATACAATCATGTCTGCCTCACTTTTATATTCGGTAACATAAATTTTCTTATCCGCTTCACTCTTGTACGATGTTTTGTATACATTCTGGGCACTCATCATACCACATACCATGATTAATAAAATAAAAATAATTGTTCTTTTCATGACTTTTAGATTTTATGAATAATGCTAAAAAGATAATGTCTTTGGTTTTCGGAAAGATAATATTTTTTGGAGAAAATAGCTTAATAAATAATCAGGATACAAAAATATCTTTCCGATATTTTTGTAATTTTATGATCAACAAAACAAACAGCGGCTATAATTGACTAAGCAGTAATTTAATCGTCCGGTTTTTAAAACAATTATAAAATTTGTAATTACTTATGGCACAAGACATAACCCAATTAAACCCATCACTATTATGGAAACATTTTAAAGCTTTATCAGACATTCCCCGTCCTTCAAAAAAAGAGGACAAAGCAATACATTATGTAAAAAATTTTGGCAAGTCAAACAAGCTGGAAACCCATGTTGATAAAGCAGGAAATGTGGTCATCCGAAAAACTGCAACACCGGGCATGGAAAACAGAAAAAAAATTGTTTTGCAGGGACATCTTGACATGGTACCCCAAAAAAATGAAGGCACCGGTCATGATTTTGAAACGGACCCAATCCAACCATTCAAAGAAGGGGAATGGGTTACAGCACGGGGAACCACGTTAGGTGCTGACAATGGCATAGGTGTAGCAGCTATGTTAGCTATACTCGAATCGCGAGACATTGAACACCCTTCCCTGGAAGCATTATTTACTGTTGACGAAGAAACCGGTATGACAGGTGCCTTCCAGTTAAAAAAAAGATTTATCACTGGTGATATTTTGTTTAATTTAGACACGGAAGAAGAGGGGGTGTTGATTACAGGGTGTGCAGGTGGTATAAATATCACGGGTACAATCCGATACAACCCAATCCCTGCCCCCGGAGATCATATCCCATTTGATATTTCCATATCAGGCCTTACAGGCGGCCACTCAGGTATGGACATTCATAAAGGCAGGGGAAATGCGAATAAGTTGTTAAACAGATTTATATGGCATATCATGAATAATATGAATGCCATGATATCAAAATATAATGGCGGAAATCTTCGCAACGCAATTCCCAGGGAAGCATTTGCCACGATAATGGTTCCAGGTAAATATCAACAAAACTTAAATGAATCCGCTGATCAATTCCGGGAAATATTTACCAATGAGTTGAATCAAACAGATCCTGATCTTAAAATAAGCATTACGAAAACCTCAATACCAGATACAGTAATACCCAAAAATATAGCCCGACAATTGATCAAAATCATTTATGGAATTCCCCATGGCGTTATCAGGATGGAACCGGGATTACAATGTGTCACGGAAACGTCAAATAATTTGGCAGCTGTTGTTATAAATGACGATCATATTCAAATTTTAAATTTACTACGTAGTTCAAAAGAATCAGCAAAAAAAGACCTGTCAAACATGATCCGAAGTGTTTTTGAACTTGGTGGAGCACGGGTCGAAGAAGAAGGAGCATATCCCGGATGGCAGCCGGACACACATTCTGAAATCGTCAATACAATGAAACAAGTATACAAAAATAAATACGGGCAGGAACCCAGAGTCGAAGTTGTTCATGCCGGATTGGAATGTGGCATCATAAGAAGCATTTTCCCTCACCTGGATTGCATCTCATTCGGCCCGGTAATCACCGGAGCCCATTCTCCCGATGAACGGGTTAATATTAAATCTGTTGAACGGTTTTGGGATTTATTAAAAAGTGCGCTTAAAGAGATTCCCCTTAAATAGTGCTCGTCAAAAACCTTGTCTCTGTCCGTTTTATCCATTATTCATCATTCCCTGGTTTTCAATTACTTCCAGGTATTTTTTTGAAAACACGAGATTATCTTCTTTTTTATACCGGTTATCAGTGAATACTTGTGCCAGTGTTTCTTTATTATTCTCTTTAAGAAGGTCAAATGTTTCTTTAAGCGCTTCTTTCTCTTTATAAATTTTATCAATATCTTCCTTGGTATAATCTTCATATTTTTCCATGTGCACAACACCTTCTAAAGGAAGCCGGTTTGTCAGCTCCGGGTTTTCTGCAGCGTATCCTAACGCAATTGCAGTAACCGGGACAACACCTTTTGGAAGGCTCAACGCTTTAATAATTTCTTCGGCCATATATACAGCAGTACCAAGATAACAAATTCCCATTCCTTTGTCTTCGGCAGCAATGCAAACATTCTGGCAAGCCAGCAACGCATCAATGGCTGCATTAAAAAACCACAAGAAATTATCATACGCCGGTTCAGCATCCCGGTATTCACACCATTTATGAAACCTGTTGATATCTGCACAAAAAGTAAGTACAACAGGCGCCTCGGTTACCATGGACTGATTAAAATGCAAAGGAGCCAATTTTTCCTTGTTCTCCGCATCCTTAGTAACAATTATGGAATACAACTGCATATTTCCAATGGTTGAAGCGCTGACTCCTGCCAAAAGAATTTCGTTCAAATCATTCTCTGAGACAGGATCAGGTTTATAAGAACGTATTGATTTATGGTTCATCAATGTGTTTAACATGGTTCATGTATTTTTATAGTTTATTATTCCTTACAGATTCTTAGCATTCTCAAACAATATTTCAAGGGCTTCATCACTATTTTTTTCCTCTGTAATATCAAAAATTGAAATGTCCTGATTTCTGAAATGAATGGTCGGATTTTCCAATAACCTATCTGCTTTATCGAGTTCAAACAGGTTATACAATTTTTTACCAAACCGGTAATTGGTTGGCCTCTGGATGTTATTCTTTGAAAAATCCGAATCGTATCGCATCAATTCAATCAGTCCTTCAACAGGCCCTGCTGATAAATGAGCGCCATTCCGACTTGAGGAAATATATAAGCCCAATTTGTCCTGTTGTTCATCAAAAATATTCCGTATACTTCCTTTTTTTGCATCTTTAGGATTTGTTGCTCCAATAAATGATTCCCTGGCCACATGCCAATCTGTGTCAGAAACTAGATTAAACGTAATGACAGACCTTCCTTTTTTTGTGAAATGCTCTAATTGCAAAGGATGAAATCCATTTATCAGGTATACTTTTTTCCCTTCTATTTCAAGGGAGACACAATATGTGCCTCCAGCGAGCTTGTCTGCTTTATGACGTTCCCATAATTTATTTAATTCTTTAGGGGAATAATCAGGATATTCATTGATGAATTCAAGCCCCCCCAGGATATTCGTATTTTCAGGTTCATCCCTGTATAATGTTTTAAATTGTTTTCTTGCAGCTTCGGAGATTTCATTAATGGCATCACTGGCAATCCGGTTAATCACTCCATAATGATTATCAATAATTTTATGATCAAATAAATATTTTGCCGACAGGGCATTGATTCGGGTGATGGCAAGGTTGTATTCATTCATCTTGTCGATTACAATATTGAGTATTTCAGGAAGCTTTATTGCTTCGTCACTAAGTGTAATCTCAGGTTTAAGAAAAAATAAAAATTCATTTTTTCCTTCTATTTTATTAGGATTTTTATATATATTTTCATAATATAGTTGTTCATCTTGTAATTGATATATAAACTTTTCCAAATAAGGAATAAATTCTGTTGTATGCATTTCTTGATTTTTGTTTAAATGATTATTTTAAAAATTTGATATTCAAAATAATATTCTCTGTTCCGCCCATATTACAAAGACTCCCGCCACTTATGTATAAAGGAATTGGAGGGGATTTTAAATTCACATCCAAAGGTATATAATTTAATTTTCTATTAAAAAACCTTCCCGTAAAAATTTATTTCTATACGTGAATGGTTTTACATGTTTTCCTCGTTCCATACGTTTAAAATTTTTAGCCAGGTGTTTTGCCTGTTCAATCGCTATATAATTTGTTTTATCGAGCAATACAATCTGATATCGTTTATCTATTGATCTTTTTAATGAAGTTGAATCCTGCAAACCATCCACCTCCTAAAACAATGCGTGGAAGTTCCGTTTTCGGTATACAAATAAAGGTATCATCCATTTGTTTATTTTATTTTTATGACTCCGCAGGCAATCCTTGGCCCGGCATCCCCTGTTGGTTGAGTAGAAAAATCATCAGCATTGGCATGTACAATGACTGCCTTATTCAGGATATTTGATTCCTCTGGCCCGCCGATTGTCCAACCGCCAACAATCATTTCAAAATACCCTATACTATCTTCTCTTACAATAAAATTATCAATATCACCCTTATGATATTCTCCTTCTCCTCTTTTTCCATGCTTTTTATTGTCCGGATTCCAATGCCCCCCTGCTGAAGAAGCATTTTTGGCACTGCAATCACCTTTTTCATGCAAATGAACAGCATGAATTCCCGGTGTTACTTGACGAATGTCCAATATAAATTTAATGCTATCGCCAATTTGCTTAAACACAACTTTTCCTGATGCATTCGAACCACTTGCAGGGGTCAATAAAGCTTCCGCTTTAAGTGTATCTGTTTTTTCTCTTTTAGCTTCATCCTTTTTTTCTTTTTGTCCTGTTTGATTACAACTCATAATAAAAGACAACAGGCAAATACAAAAAATAATATTTTTTTTCATGAAATTAAATTTTTAATGATACAATCAAATACACTGAACAAATAACAAATCTTATTCCAAAAAGCCATTTTTTTATCAGGGATTTTATACTACTTTTACAATAATGAATTTAAAATTATAAAATCTGATTTTAAACAAAAACTGATTACAATAAAAATAAAAAGCAGAATTAAACATTTTCTAAAAAATCAGTGTTCTTAAAAATCTAAATATCAATATATATTTGTTTTTTTAACAAAAAAAACGAATTTTCATTTATACAAATGATCAATGCTGATTATATTTGCTTTGTAAAATCATTAATTAAATAAATATGATTACAGAAAAAGAGATAAATAAATTAGAAGAAAAACAAGTACCTATAGAACAAATTAATAAACAACTTGAAAATTTTAAAGAAGGGTTCCCGTCTCTGGATATTCAAAAGCCCGCTTTAGTACATGACGGAATCATACAACTCTCTGACGACGAGACAATTCAAAAGGTAACAAAATACCAGAACAGCCTCGAAAAAACGTCTGTTATTAAATTTGTACCTGCTTCGGGAGCCGCTACCCGTATGTTTAAATTTTTATACGAGTTGTATAACAATTATGATGAACAAAACGATAATATTCAAAAAGTTGTAAAAAACAATGAATCATTAAACCATTTTTTCTCAAACCTGAAGTCATTCCCATTTTATAGTGACCTCAAAGATGTTTTAAAAAAGCATGAACTCACATCTGACAGGCTTATCGAGAATAATAAATACAATACTTTATTGCATTATCTTTTAACTGAAGATGGGTTAAATTATGGGTATTTACCAAAAGCACTGATAAAATTTCATAAATATAAAAACCATAGCAGAACCCCTTTAGAAGACCATATGGTAGAGGGCGCTCTCTATGCCAAATACAAAACAGGATTTGTTGACGTTCATTTTACGGTTTTACCCAGGCACAGGAAACTATTTGAAGACTATCTTAATAAGATCATCAAACAATATGAAAAAAAATACAAGGTAAAATACACGGTCACGTTTTCAGAGCAAAACTCTGCTACCGATACCATAGCCGTTAACATGGACAATGAGCCTTTCAGAACTGAAAAAGGTGAATTATTTTTCAGGCCGGGGGGGCATGGTGCTTTATTGGGTAATCTAAATTCGCTTGAAAAAAATATTATTTTCATTAAAAACATTGATAATATTGTCCCTGACAGGTTAAAATCTTTAATGGAAACCTATAAAAAGGTTTTAGGTGGGGTACTAATGGATTTTATTCAACAAATACACGAGTATTTAGAAAAATTAGAAAACCCGCGGAATATAACCGATGAACTTATTGACGAAATCCTTGCATATACAAAAGAAAAGCTCTGCATTATTCCTCCCGATGACTTTGACAAGAAAGATAGAAACATGGTTATCAATTATTTATTCAAAAAGCTAAACCGGCCTGTACGTGTTGGAGGGATGGTAAAAGCTCACGGGGATACAGGAGGTGGCCCTTTTTGGGCAAAAAATCCGGATGGAACCATATCACTTCAAATAGCCGAAACAAAACAAATAGATTTGAATAACCCTGAAAAAAAAGAAATATATGGCCGGGCTACACACTTTAATCCAACTGATTTTGCTTGTTATATAAAAGATTTCAAAGGCAACAAATTTGACCTTAACCGGTTTGTTGACCCCAATACCGGTTTTATCACCACAAAATCTGCAGGAGACAAAGAAATAAAAGCCCAAGAATTACCCGGCTTATGGAATGGAGCTATGTCAGAATGGAATACAATATTTGTTGAAGCACCATATGCTACTTTCAATCCGGTAAAGTCAATCAATGACCTACTGGATGTTGAGCATCAGACCTGATCTTTATAAACTTTCCTCATATGCTTTAACCCCTTCCACGATAGCCATTAAATTTTCCCATGGCACTTCCGGTTCTACCAAATGGGTAGGGCCTATGACAATTCCTCCTTTTTTACCGCATTTCTGAAGTCTCGAAATGGTGGTTTTCCTGACCTCTTCTGCTGTTCCAAATGGCAATAATTCCTGGGTGCCAATGGTTCCCCAAAACGACAGCCTGTCGCCAAACTTATCATGCACCTCATCAAACGACATGCATTCGGGTTGAACCGGGTTTAATATCTCTACACCGGTGCTAATCAGGTCATCAATAAAAGGAATGATGTATCCGCATGAATGGTAAAAAATTAATATATCAGGCTTTACCTGTTTTGCACTGTCAATAACTTTTTTTAAACGGGGTTGAAGCCATTTTTTCCAAAGCTCCGTGTCCAGCATAATAGAACTTTGAGTACCAATATCATCTCCCAGTGATAATACATCGCACCCGCATTCTGCATATGCTCTGGCTTTTGAGCATGCAAACTCCGTTATTTTATCAAGTAATATACTTGCTTTTTCATCTTCTATCATCATATCCATCATAAGTTCTTCCATAGAACGGATATACCATGATGCTTCCCAAACTGTCATCTGCATTTTACAAAAGGTAGCCAGCCCATTTTTATGAAGTGTTGCAATTTCATCTTTTACTTCATTTTTATATTCATCGTGTAATTCAGGATATGGATAATTTTTAATCTCTTCCAGTTCAGCACCCTTTAATGGATGGTGCATGCGGGTCATATGAAAAGCTGCTTCTGACCCCTTGGAGTGGCCTACTCCAAATACATCAAATTCAATATCTTCAGGAAGTTCCT
>CAYFQI010000139.1:0-7881 GCA_964345135.1 uncultured Bacteroidales bacterium | reverse complement strand
CAGATGAAAATGCAAACGAAAGGCCTGCATAAACAACATGTAAAATCCGGTAATGAATCTCATTATCGTCATCTTTTTGAGCACATTAAAAGTGGTGTAGCCGTGTACGAGGCAATTGAGGATGGAAATGATTTTATAGTAAAAGATTTTAACAGGGCTGCTGAAATCATTGACAACGTGAAAAGAGACGATGTTATTGGGAAACGTGTTACAGAGGTTTTTCCCGTGGTAAACGAAACAGGTTTGTTGAATATGTATAGAGAAGTCTGGAAAACAGGGAAAAACATGTGTAACCCTTTAGTACATGTTAAAGTTGGTGACCATGAAAGTTGGCGTGAAAATGATATTTTTAAACTGCCCTCGGGAGAAGTAGTAGCTGTGTACAACGATATAACAGAGAAAATGTTAGCAGAACAAAAATTGCAGCGAAGCGAAACCAGGTATAAGACATTATTCAACAGTATTAGGGATGCCATATTAGTAGCAGATGTAAACAGGAATATTATTGATTGTAATGCGGCTTTTACAACATTATTTGGTTATACCACAGAAGAAATTGAAGGAAAACCAACAAGTTATATGTATAAAAATAAAGATGAGTTTAAACATATGGGAGAAATGATAAATGATCATTTTGATAAAGATTGTCTTCTAAAGACCATACATTATAAAAAAAAGAATGGCAAAATATTTTCCGGAGAAACCCACGTATTTTACATGAAAGATTCAATGCAACAGGTTATTGGATTTATAGGGGTGATACGTGATATCAGTGAACAGGTTAAAACCGAGAAGAAAATTAAACAAAATGATCTTAAATTCAGAAATATTTTCAATAATGCAGTTGACGCGATTTTTATTCATGGAATGGACGGACAATTTTTTGAAGTAAATAATGTAGCTTGTAAACGATTGGGTTACAGTCGCAATAAGCTGTTACAAATGAGTCCGGTCGATATTGATGTTCCGGGCTACGCTCAAATAGCTAAAAACAGGATGAAGGCTGTGAAGGAAAAAGGGAAAATGGTTTTTGAAACAGCCCATGTAGCCAGGGATGGAACGATCATCCCGGTGGAAATTAGCAGCCGGACCATTAAATACGAGGGCAAAACATGTATTCTCAGCATTGCAAGAGATATTAGTGCACGTCAACACGCAGAACAAAAACGCAATGAATATCAAAAAATATTAAACAGTACATTTGATGCAATTGATAGTTTAATTATGGTTATTGATAAAAATATGCGTGTGGTATTGAGCAATTGGAAGAATCATGAATGGGTGCCTGAAAACCAAAGACAAAAGCAACCATATTGTTATAAAGCCATAAAAAATTATCAATCACCCTGTAAAAAATGTCCGCCGCTTAAAACATTTTCTGATGGAAAGACACGGTGGTATTTAGATCAAAATCCTGTTGACGGGAGTTACAAAGAAATTAGCGTGATCCCTATATTTGACACGGACGGGCATGTTGAATACGTGCTGGAAAATGTAAAAGATGTAACCGAACGTGTAAAAAGACAACGGATTTTGGAAAGCAAAAATGAGGAACTTGAACAATTTGCATATACTGTTTCTCATGATTTAAAAAGCCCTTTGGTCACCATTAAGGGATTCATTGGTTTGCTTCAGCAAGATATCCTGTCGCAAAGGCAGGAAAGGATAGAACGCTATATAAATCATATTGAAAACGCATCTGATAAAATGATTGGTTTGTTGGATGATTTATTGCAGCTTTCCCGTGCAGGAAGATCGGTCAAAACTCCTGAAATAATTAATATGGAATTGCTTGCATGTGAAGTTATTGAAATTCTGGGGGGAGCCATTCAGAAAACAAAAGCCAATGTCGTGGTGAATCCGGGAATGCCTGAAGTATCCGGGGACAAGACCCGCATCAGGCAGGTGTTGCAGAATTTAGTTGAAAATAGTTTGAAATATATGGGAGAGCAAAATAAACCATTGGTCGAAATAGGAAGCAGGGAACATGAAAACGATCAACCTATTCAATTTTTTGTAAAAGATAATGGGATTGGCATACAACCGGAATATCACGAAAAAGTGTTTGGCGTGTTCGATCAATTAATAAATGACAAAGGAGGAAGCGGAATAGGGTTATCACTCGTAAAAAAAATTATTGAATTGCATCATGGAACTATTTGGGTTGAGTCCAGCGGGGAAAAAGGTTCCGGAACAACTTTTTGGTTTACTTTACCTGTTAAATAATGTCCTGTCCATAAAGTCCCATTTACTGCGTTACGCTCTTCCCGGAAATTGCTCATTTATTTCGGCAAACTCTGCATCTTCCGGGAAGGCCAAGCCTTGCAACTGTAACTTTATGAACATACATATATCTTGAAAAAAAATCCCGCCTTTATCTTCAGCATTTCAAAATTTAGCCCAATGCAGAATAACAAGGAAAAAAAGGGATTTAATCCAACTGCATTAATAAGAAGTCCCCTTAAAGTATAGGGATCAAAAAATAACCCAATTAAAAGAAAAACAGACAGACTTGTAGCGGTTTAGTTAGAAAGCAGTTATATAAGAGACAAGCACTAAATAATACTCGTCTATAAAGTCGAGTGTTTGAATCATAAAGTTCACGTAAAATTTTATTTTTAAATGAAGTCATATTACATAAAATATTTTATATATTTAATTTTTTAAATGACTTTAACAGATAGAGTAATCATATAAATAATAAAGATGGATAATATTAAACCTCAAATCTTATTGGTTGAAGACAACCTGGAGCACGCCGAACTCATTATGGCAACCCTTGAAGGACATGAACTTGCAAAGCACATTAAACATATTGAAGATGGCAGGAATGCATTGGATTACCTTTATACATGTGCCACGGAAAGTACAGAAGGGAATAAAGCATTTCCGGAGCTTATTTTATTGGACCTCCGTTTACCACGTGTTGACGGTCTTACAATTTTAGAAGATATTAAGAAAAATTACCTTCTTAGAAACATCCCTATTGTCGTATTAACCACTTCACAGGCAGACCAGGATATTTCAAAAGCATATGAATTTCATGTCAATAGTTACCTGATCAAACCGTTCGATTTTCAAAGCTTTACTCAAATGCTTTCAGAAATTGGAAAATATTGGCTGCTTTGGAATAAAAGAATCTATTAAACAATGCTCATTAATGGATAAATTTGGCCATGTTATACACGTTTTGATTGTAGAAGATGATGAAATGCAATTGGAATTAATTAAAGACGCATTTTCAAGCTATCAAAATCAATATGACATTCAAGCAGCTTCTTCATTAAAAGAAACATATACAATACTATCACAGGACACCCCACATATTATTTTAACTGATAATAAACTTCCTGATGGAGAGGGGAAAGAATTGATCAAAGTAGCTAAAGGGAAATTTCCATTGATACTGATGACAGCTCACGGGAGTGAAGAGTTTGCAGTGCAGGCGATGAAAGAAGGTGCACAGGATTATATTGTCAAGACACCTGATTTATTCAGACATCTGCCAGAAACGGTTAAACATGCATTAATACAATGGCGTTTAAAAACAGAAAAAGAACAATCTGAAAAAGCTTTATTGGAAAGCGAACAAAAATTCCGCAACCTTTTCAATAATATCAATGATGCTGTATTTCTCCATAGAATTTGCGCAGATAAGATGCACCAATCATTTATTGAAGTCAATGAAGAGGCATGTGAAATATTGGGATATACCAAAGAGGAGCTTCTGGCACTGTCATTTTTTGATATTGGCAGAAGCGAACAAACATACAATAACGGGGATATAGAAGATAAGGTTTTATCAGAAGGCAGCGCCTGCTTTGAAATGATATTATTAACAAAAAACGGAAACCATATACCTGTTGAGATTAATGCCCATATTATAGAACACAACCAGGCCCCTGCAGTGCTTTCGGTTGCCAGGGACATCACCGAACAGAAACAATATCAACAATATATTGAGCACCTCAACTCTCTTTTACTGGCTATTCGAAATGTTAACCAGTTAATTATACAGGAGACAGATATATATCGAATGGTAGAGAAAGCTGCCGGAATGCTTGTAGAAACACTTGCTTATTCAGGATGTGTAATTGCATTAATGAATGAAGAAATAAAAAAAATTGTCCCTGTATCACACATTGGGAATGCCATTTTAAACAAAAGTTTCGCAATTTCATCTGATGGCAAAGGAAGGGCACCCAAATGTATTAAAAATGTGGTTATTTCTAAAAAAATTCAGGTTATTCATAATTTAAAAATGTGCACAAATTGCTCTTATTCAGGATGCAATAAGGAACATGGGGTTATTTCTATTGTGGTACCTATGTTACGGGATAACAATATTATTGGATTCATCATTGTCACACGTCAGCATAAAACATTCCTGACCAATAAAGAAGAACAGCTCTTAATAGAAGTAGCTGATGATCTGGTTTTTGCCAGAGAAAAAATCATAGCAGATACTGCTCATCGTGAAAGTGAAAATAAATACAGAACACTGTTTATGGCCGAACCGGATCCTATTTTTCTCATAGATGAAAATTCAGGGAGGCTTCTTGATGCAAATCCGGCTGCAGAAGAACTTTATGGGTATGCGCATGCCGAATTGCTAACAATGAAAGCTTGTGACCTCTCTTGCGAACCGGATATAACCCAAAAGGCAATTAAAATTAAAAATGATAATATAGCACATATCCCCCATCGTATTCATAAAAAGAAAAACGGAGATAAGATCATTGTAGAAATATCAGCACGGCATTTTGAACGCAACGGACGTATGATTAATATCAGTTCTATCCGTGATATAACAGAACGTAAACGGGTAGAAGAAGAACGCATATTAACACAACATACAATCAACAATACAGATTTAAGCATTTTTTGGATCAGCCCCCGGGGCAAATTCCTTTATGTCAATGAAGGCGCCTGTAGAAACCTTGAATATACAAAAGATGAATTATTGAATATGTATATATGGGATATAGATCATAATTATCCTCAAAAAACCAGGAAAAATCAATGGCAACAACATAAAAATGAAAAAGTAAAAACATTTGAAAGCTGGCATAAACCGAAGAAAGGGAAAGCATACCCGGTAGAAATAACGTCCTGTTATCTTGAATTTAAAGGCCGGGAATATGAATTTGCATATGCAAGCAATATTATCGAACGAAAACAGGCCGAAAACCATTTAAAAGAAAGTGAAGAAAAATTCAGAGTACTCGCAGAAAATTCAGCAGATGTAATCTATAAAATGGATGTTGAACAATTAAAATACACGTATATTAGCCCCTCGGTTAAAAAAATATTTGGCTATACACCGGATGAAGCTTACAAGCTTAAGCCTAATGATGTTTTAACGCCTGAATCATTACAAAGACAATTTGAGGTAATGAATAATGACATTCAAAAAGGCATCATGAACAAAACACTCCGGTTAGATGCGATTCATAAAAAGGGACACGTTTTTCCAATAGAGGTAAATGCCAGTTTTTTACTCAACGAGCATAATAAACCCAAAGAAATTCTTGGTGTTATTCGCAATATCACTGAACGGATAAAAGATGAAGAAACGCTTCGGGTAAGTGAACAAAAATTACAGCATTTGAATCTTGTACTCAAAGCTTTATTAAATATCAATGAAATTATTTTACATGAAAAAGAGAAACACCTGTTAATACAGAAAGTATGCTATGAGCTAACCAGGACCCGCGGGTATAAATCAGCGTTCATTGCACTTACACATGCTGAACGGATAATTTATTATGACATGGCGGAAAATATGGAAGAAAATTTTGAAGAAATAAAGGATGCGTTTAAAAAAGGAGCGAATTTCCGGTGTATCAATGATGCGCTTTCAACTTCACGTGTAATTGTTATTGAACAACCGCAAAAATATTGTACAAAATGCTTCCTTTCATATATTAATCCAGAGGATAAAGCCATTGCCATTCGTATAAAACACAGAAAAACCATTTATGGCGCCATCAGCGTTTCGGTACCAAAAGAAATTGCTGTCACCGAAGCTGAAAAAAAATTGTTTAAACGGCTGGCCGATAACCTTGCATTTGCATTATATAATATTGACATGGAAAATGAAAGAGAAAAAGCCCGGCATGAAATTAAAATCAATGAGGAAAAATTCAGGAATTTCTTTGATAATACGAATGAAGCTATTATTATTACAGATTTTGACGGACGATTTATACAGGTGAATAATGCCTTGGTTAAGATGCTTGGATATACGGAAAAAGAAATATATGATATGAATATCATGGATATCATAGTGCCTGAATATGCCATGAAATTGCAGGAGAAAATAAGTATAGTAAAAGAAAATTACGAAACGCCGGTTTTAGAAATTGAAGTTCTCAAAAAAGATACATCTCAAATAACTATTGAAATTAGCAGTAAAATAATAAATTACATTGAAAACGAAAAAGTAATCCTTTCTATAGTCCGCGATGTTTCACTCAGAAAACAATTGGAACAAAAAGTGCTCGATTCTATGCTTGAAGCAGAAGACAGTGAGCGAAAACGAATTGCTGAAGACCTGCACGATGAAATGGGACCTCACTTATCAACCATTAAATTATATGTTAACGAAATAAAAAAAGTAGATAATCTAGAACAAAAAGAAAAAATATTCAATAATTTAAATAAAATCCTGGATCAATCTGTCATGAAAATCAAATCTATCTCTAACAATCTTATGCCCAATGTATTGATTGATTATGGGGTGGTGAAGGCAATTGAATCTTTTGTATCTAATGTGATCATCAATCCCAACATAAATATACATATTGAAACCATTGATTTACACGGACGATACCATGATAAATTTGAAATTAATATGTACCGCATAGTTATAGAATTAATAAATAATACGTTAAAACATGCCAAAGCAAATGAAATAAATATTATATTTGAAGAAAATAATAACAGATTTTACTTAACATATAAAGATAATGGAAAAGGATTTGAATTTGATAAAAAATTATATAGTAAAAAAGGACTGGGTCTTCAGAATATCCTGAACAGGATGTACTCTATGAATGGGACTCGTAGTGTGGTGTCAACACCAGGCAAAGGAATGGTTTTTTCAATGGAAATTAATGATATTAACATGTATTATGAAAGATGAACAAAGAATATTTATTGTAGATGACCATGAATTATTCCGGGAGGGGATTAAAACCATCATCAACAGGTTTGATTTTGCAAAAGTAGTTGGTGAAGCATCGAACGGCAAAGAAATGCTGGAAATCATTGAACAATGCACCCCGGATATTGTTTTAATGGATATTAAAATGCCGGAAATGAATGGTGTTGAAGCAAGCGAAAAACTAAAACAAAAATTTCCCGGCATACACATTGTAGCACTTTCTCTCTATGGTGATGAAGCCTATCTTGAATCCATGCTTGAAAGAGGAGTTTCTGGATTTATTTTAAAAAACACGGATTCCGATAATCTTGAAAGAGCATTAAAACTAATCAGTAAAGGGAAAAACTATTTTTCAGAAGAATTAATCCCGTATTTTACAAAAAAATACATTGGTGGAGATCAGGAATCAGATCAGGCTGGGCTGACAAAACGGGAAGTTGAAGTGTTGAAATTAATCGGTGAGGGATACAGCAATAAAGAAATTGCCGAAAAACTATTCATATGCCTTAGGACAGTTAAAAATCACCGTGCCAACCTGAATATGAAAACCGGATCTAAAAATACTGCCGGACTGTTGGCGTATGCTATAAAACACAATATATTGAACATTTAAGTGGACTTCTAATAATTCTTTTGCTGCAAAATGTTCATAGCTAATTCATGCTTTTCTTCCGTTTTCGCAACGTTTCTTGTTTTTTTTGGTTTTTTTGCCA
>CAYFQI010000138.1:0-7950 GCA_964345135.1 uncultured Bacteroidales bacterium | reverse complement strand
CTGGTTTTGTTTTATCCGGCAGCTCAGCGTAGAAGAACCTTTTATAATCATGCGCGTGTGTGTTAAATGACTTATCATGGGTGTTTCATTTGTTGAATTTTTTAGTTCTTTAATGCAAAATATTGTTTGGTTTATAGGTTTTATAAGAGGTATAAAGGCATAGAGGGAGCGTGAGATCGTGATAAGGGTGTGTTGACCTTTATACCATTCTTCCCCTTTGATAATTATTTTCGTGTGTTTTTTTTGATATTATCATAGATGTTTCATTTATTTGTTTTTTTATTCAACACTTTATCAATCAGACCTTTGTACGATTCTTTTTCTTTGTCTTTTTGTAGCTGAATGACTTGATAATATTCTTTTCGTATTCCTTTAAACAAGCTTCTGCTCATTACTACAAGGATTAAAGCAAAAGGCAGTCCTGTAGTAATGGCAGCAGTTTGTAAAGCCTGTAGGCCACCTCCAAATAGCAATACGGCAGCTACCCCTCCAATAGAAAAGGCCCAAAATATTCGTTGGTACACGGGAGTATCGGTTTTTCCGCCCGATGTAAAAATATCTACCACTAATGATCCTGAATCAGATGAGGTTACAAAAAAACTAATGACCAATACCATAGCCACTAAATTTGTGATTGATGAAAGCGGGAAATTATCGAGTAAGGCATACAATGAAATGGATACATCTTCTTTAACAGTACTTGCCACTGAACCAATTTCTTTTAATTCAAGAAATATTGCAGTTCCTCCAAACGCTGTTAACCATAAAAAAGTGAGTAATGTAGGGACAATTAAAACACCCAGAACAAATTCGCGTAAGGTACGTCCTACTGAAATCCTCGCAATGAACATCCCGACAAAGGGAGACCATGATATCCACCATGCCCAATAAAAAATCGTCCATTTATCTTGCCAGTTGGTTTGCCGGTAACTTTCTGTCCAAAAACTTTTATAAAAGAAACCTTGTATATACCCTCCTAAATTTTGAACATAAGAATCCAGTACAAATAGTGTTGGGCCTAATATTAATACAAAAACCAATAATAATGCTCCGATATTTATATTTAATTCACTCAATCGTTTTACGCCGGCATCTAATCCCGAAACCACAGAAATTGTTGCTATAAGAGTAATGATAAGGATGAGAATAGTTTGGATGAGAGGGGTAATTGGAATATCAAATAAATAATTGAGTCCTGCATTCACTTGTTTTACTCCAAAACCTAATGAAGTAGCTAATCCGAATACGGTAGCTATTACAGCCAATACATCAATGATATTTCCGATGGGGCCATTGATCCGTTCTCCGAATAGTGGTTGAAATACAGAACGAATAGCTAATGGTAAATTTTGATTAAAAGCGAAAAATGCCAGTGCCATCCCCAGAAGGGCATAGATACCCCACGCATGTAAACCCCAATGGATGAATGTAAAATTCATTGCTTCTTCAGCAGCTTTCGAGGCTTCTTCTGTATCCCAGGCAGGGTTCATATAATGAAATACAGGCTCTGCCACGCTCCAGAATAAAATACCAATGCCCATACCTGCACTAAACAGCATGGCAAACCAAGCCATCCGGGTAAATTCAGGACGTGCATCTTTGCCTCCCAACCTTACTTCGCCATACTTACTAAAAGCAATATAAATCATGAAGAACAAAAAGAAATTTACCACCAAAACAAAGAGCCATCCGGTATTTGTCGCAATGGCATGTTGCGTTTTCTCAAAAATAGTTTCCATGGGCTCTCCTACGATCAAGGTGATGGCTATGAATAAAATAATGATCACAGCAGCAGGAATGAAAACAGGAGGGTAGATGTCTATATACTTTTTAAGCCCATTCTTTTTTGGTTTTGTTGAAGCTTGTTTACACATAAGCATTTATTATATCTTATAAAAATAACATTTCATATAAAAATTAAAAACAGAATGAATGCTTTTTTGAAAAAACAAATTTCCTACCAAAAATCATTATCTTTGCAACTTCAAAAAACAGGAATATATGTTCCTGTTTTAAAATAATTTATAAAGGATTGACATAATTGTTCATATGTTCAATAGCTTATTTTATGATAAGCTTTCCTTGAATCAATATTAAATAAAAATTCATATATGGCTTTACATTGCGGAATTATTGGGATAACCAATACCGGAAAAACAACTTTATTCAATTGTATGTCTGACACCAAAGCAGAAGCAACCAATTTTGCGTTTACTTCCAGCAAGTCAAATATTGGAATCATTAAGGTGCCAGACGAACGATTATATAAGATTGCCGATTTGGTAAAGCCTAAAAAAATTACACCGGCTACAGTGAATATTGTAGATATACCAGGATTAGCAAAGGGCTCAAGTAAAGGAGAAGGCATTGGCAATCAGTTTTTATCCGATATCAGAAAAACAGATGCCCTGATTCATGTATTGCGGTGTTTTGATGATGAAAACCTGCCACATATAGAAGGATCTGTTGATCCGGTAAGAGATAAAGAAACGGTAGAATTGGAGCTTCAGATAAAAGATCTTGAATCCATTGAAAAAAAATTAGACAGAATTGGAAAAATTGCCAAATCCGGAGATAAAGAAGCCAAAAAACACCAAGAAGTCCTTAAAATATATAAAGAGCACCTTGAAAATTTTCTTCCAGCCCGATCCATTCAATTAAGCGAACAAGAAAAAGAAGCCGTTGCCGATTTGTTCTTGCTTTCAGAAAAGCCTGTATTTTATGTCTGTAATGTAGATGAAGGCTCTGCCATCTCAGGAAATAAATATGTAGAACAAGTAAAAGAAGCAGTAAAAGAAGAAGATGCCTGGGTTATGATCGTAGCAGGTAAAACCGAAGCAGAAATTGCAGAATTGGAAGATGAAGAGGACAGGCAAGAGTTTTTAAACGATGCAGGACTATCAGAACCAGGTGTTAACAGGATTATACGTACCGCTTATGAAATGCTGAATTTACAAGCATATTTTACAGCAGGTGAAAAAGAAGTGAGGGCATGGACCATTAAAAATGGGGCAACAGCTCCCGAAGCAGCTGGTGTCATACATAGCGACCTGCAACGAGGGTTTATCAAAGCAGAAGTCATTAAATATGATGATTTTATGCAATTAAAGTCCGAACAAGCATGCCGTGAAGCCGGAAAAATATCACTCGAGGGAAAAGGGTATATTGTGCAGGATGGAGATTTATTGAATATTAAATTTAATGTATAGGCTCCGGTGTGATGTCACATCTGCTATAATACCCCACGTTTCGTTCTTATTCGTTTTTCCCCATAAAAAAAACTCTAAAAAATTGGTTTGTAATTAAATATTATATATATTGCATAACAGAAATAGTTTAGAATGAACTATTTGTATTTTCTTATAATTCAGATATTACAAAAATTGTAGAATTTTTAAAAAAATGATGCCATGAAAAAAATAGTATTTTATTTAACCGGTGTATTAATAATTTCTTTAGCATTTAGTGCTTGCAGTAAAGATGATGACGATGATGATGATAATGGAAACAATAACACATCCTCTTATGTAAGTTTTACAATGGAGGGAACTGATTATACATTGAATAATGTAAGTCCCGTTGTTGTGGCCGACTCTTACATTCAGCTTACTGCCACCGGGGAGGATGATAATGTGCAATTGCAAATACAAGTAGATTCTTCAGCCGAAATGCTTTATGATGCTACAGATGTGATATTTAGTATAGGCGAATATCAGGTTGATAGTTCATTATATGCGAACTATGATGCGGAAGTTAACCTTACATTTGAAGAGACATCATCAAGCCTTGAGGGTACATTTAATGGTACTTTTGTTAAAATAATGACTGCTGATCCGCCCTCAAAAGAGGTAACCAATGGAGTAATCTTTGTGAAAAGCGATGATATTCTCAGGTATTAAATTTTTCAGTTAGGGCTAAATTTTTTATCCTGAAACATTCTATTTATTGCTCATTTCAATTTATAATTATTAATTTTGTAAAAACAAATCAAAGGGGTGCCATATAAACGGCTGAGATCAGACCCTTGGAACCTGGGCAAGTAATGTTGCCAAGGAATTGTCTCACAGTTTATACCCCTGCTTAAATATTTATAACATGAACATTTACTGTAATGGTGAATTAATTACAGCTGAATCTAATGTATCTCTTTATGACATATTGGCCATGAAAGGGTTGGATCAAAAAAAAGGAATTGCTGTAGCCCTTAATAATGCTGTAATTAAAAAAGATGAATGGAAAACCTGCACTTTACAAGAAAATGACAAAATACTTGTCATTTCTGCAACAAAAGGAGGATAAAGAACTATTTTAATCATTATACATGTGTGTGTTAATGGCCTTACATGTCCGGTTCCTACAGGAATCCCTTACATGTCTGTAGTTGACAATCTGAAATCACGAAACAATTCACTAAATCTTTTAAACCTGCTGAAAAATAAAACATATCAACACGTGGAACTGCGAATACTATCATATCCGAATTATTTTAATAATGAATGTAAAATAATTACATCATTGATGAAACGGTATGATTTTATTTTTCATTTACGTAAACCAGGTGCTTCTGTTGACATGTACAACACGTATCTTAAAAAAATTCCTGCTGATTTGCATCACCGGATCGTATTACATGATGCATATGAACTGAAAGATTTGTATGCATTAAAAGGACTTCATTTTTCAGTAAAAAACAGATCACAAGATACTGATATTAGATTTCACGGGAGAAAAAGCACCTCTTGTCATTCTATTGAAGAAGCCAGGCATTTGGATGGTGTTTTTGAGGATATTTTGTTGAGCCCTGTGTTTCCCAGTATTTCCAAACAAGGATATAAGGGTAAACTAAATTTGGAAGAAGTAAAACAATTTTTAAAACAGGGCCGCCAATCCAATATCATCGCATTGGGAGGCATTGATCAACACATAATTAATCAATTGAATGATTATTTATTTGACGGTATAGCAGTGCTGGGGGCAGTGTGGACTTCCAATCCAGAAAATGCAGAAGCCATTCAGGAAAATATTGATCAAATTGTTCATGAAATATGTGCATGCATGTATGACAAAATAAATTCATTAATAAGCAAATAGAGTATATTATTTTACAATTTTATTTCTTGGTTTTATACTTAATGTTATATTTGCATCTTTTTTGTAATTATTAAGAACTTTTTAACGATAAACGTATTAAAATAATATATATGAAGCCATTAACTATTGCCAATAAGACATTTAATTCCAGGTTATTCACCGGGACAGGGAAATATAGCTCCAATGAATACATGCAGGATGCGATTAAAGCATCCGGGTCAGAACTAGTAACAGTGGCATTAAAGCGTGTAGATATATCTGATAACGAAGATGATATGCTGAACCACCTCGATTTTCCAGGGATACATTTATTACCTAACACTTCGGGAGTACGAACAGCTAAAGAAGCAGTTTTTGCAGCAGAACTCGCACGAGAAGCATTGGAAACCAATTGGCTCAAGCTTGAGATTCACCCTGACCCTAAATATTTATTGCCGGATGGAGAAGAAACCCTTGCTGCCACCAAAGAATTGGTAAAGCTTGGGTTCCATGTATTGCCTTACATACAGGCCGATCCGGTTTTATGTAAACATCTGGAAGAAGCAGGCGCTTCGGCTGTCATGCCTTTGGGGTCGCCCATTGGTTCAAATAAAGGATTGCAGACATTGGAATTCCTTCATATCATAATAGAACAAAGCAATGTCCCTGTAGTAGTTGATGCAGGCATCGGAAGTCCTTCGCATGCAGCACAGGCTATGGAAATTGGTGCTGATGCCGTATTGATAAATACAGCCATTGCTGTTTCTCTCCAACCAATACACATGGCTCAGGCATTTAAAAAGGCAGTAGAAGCCGGCAGAATCGCATTTGAAGCAAAATTGGCCGAAGAATCTGAAGTGGCGCATGCTACCAGTCCGCTTACTTCTTTTTTAGAAGAATAATGCACAAAAGTTAATTGAGAATAAAGAACAAAGAAATTAATCATGAATAAATTTTACCAGGAACTAAAAAAATACGATTGGCAAGAAGTATTAAACCAATTATATTCTAAGACAGAAAATGATGTGAGACAGGCATTGGCAAAAGAACGTTTAACAATTCATGATTTTCAGGCTTTGATTTCTCCTGCAGCAGAACCATATCTTGAGATAATGGCACAGAAAAGTATGCAAATCACCCAAAAACGATTTGGAAAAACCATTCAAATGTACATCCCGTTATATATTTCCAATTCATGTACGAATTCATGTGTTTACTGCGGGTTTAACCGGAATAATAAGTTTGATCGCACCATTTTAGTTCTTAAAGAAATTATGAAAGAAGCTGCCATTATCAAAAATATGGGCTTTAAGCATATTTTATTGGTTACAGGGGAAGATAAAAAACATTGTGGCGCTTCATATATTAAAGGAATAATTGAAGAACTGAACCAGGACTTTTCTCATATTTCTATCGAGATACAACCTCTGGACACTCCTGAATATAAAGAAATGACAGACTATGGATTGAATACAGTGTATATTTACCAGGAAACATATAATGAGCAACAATATCCTGAATATCATCCGGATGGTAAAAAAGCTGACTTTCAATACAGGTTGTCAACTCCAGAACGAATTGGAGAAGCAGGAGTACATAAAACAGGGCTGGGGTGTTTGTTGGGATTGGAAGATTGGCGAACCGATTCTTTTTTTACAGCGCTTCATCTTCAATTTTTGGAAAAGCATTACTGGAAAACAAAATATTGTATATCATTTCCACGCTTAAGGCCTCATGCCGGTGCTTTTCAACCGAAACACCCGGTGACAGAGAAAAATTTGTTGCAATTAATTTGTGCGTACCGGTTATTCAATGAATATGTAGAGATTTCTTTATCTACCAGGGAAAGCCCCAAATTCAGAGACCATATGTTAAAGCTCGGTGTTACTTCGCTTAGTGCGGGATCCAAAACCAATCCAGGCGGATATGCAAATGATGAAGGACATCTCGAACAATTTTCTGTACATGATAACCGGCCTCCTTCGGAAATAGCTGAAATGATTCAGCAAAAAGGGTACGAAGTGGTATGGAAAGACTGGGATTATTATATGCAATTGTAAAACGGAATGAATAACAGGCAAAAAGAACGGTATAACAGGCATCTCATTATTCCGGAGGTGGGAGAAGACGGACAGCAAAAGCTACTCAATGCACGGGTTCTTGTAGTAGGTGCAGGAGGTTTGGGTGCACCTGTATTGCAATACCTTACGGGATCAGGGATCGGCAAAATCGGGATCATGGATCCTGACAAGGTAAGCCTATCGAACCTACAGCGCCAAATTTTATTTAAAGAATCGCAGATAGGTGCATTAAAAGTTGAAAAAGCCTGTGAAACGCTAAAAGATTTAAATTCTGACGTACAATTAATCCCCTATCCATATCAACTGGATGATCATAATGCAGAGGAAATTATTTCATCCTATGATATTATCGTAGGTGCCACGGATAATTTTGTATCCAGGATATGCATAGACCGTGTTACCAATAAATTAAAAAAACCGTTTGTTCATGGCTCTATAGAAGAATTCACGGGACAGGTGACGGTATTCAATTATAAGGGAGGCTCTTCATACAGTGAACTTTATCCCGACACACCCGATGAAACAACTATGCCGCTTGGGGTGATTGGAGTATTACCTGGCATCATCGGAAGTTTACAGGCATGCGAAGTGATTAAAATTGTTCTTGGAAAAGGAGAGGTATTATCCGGGAAGCTGTTGGTTTACGATGCGTTAAAGTCAAGATTTGAGGTAGTGAAATATTAAGGGGATTTCTATTAATTTTTTAAGCTCTTTTCTGATCAGTCTCAACTAAACTTCTAAACCCATAAACTCAATTAACCTAACGTGGACAAACCACAACCAAAAATGTAAAATCTAT
>CAYFQI010000137.1:0-7955 GCA_964345135.1 uncultured Bacteroidales bacterium | reverse complement strand
ATTTGGATTACCAAAACTTTTTACAAATATATTTAATTATATTATTCATTTATAATTTATGCATAATGATCTCAAAGTTTTATTAAAACAAAAATAATGGAAAGAAACCATATAATTAATATATTATATAGAAAAAATATTTAATAATTTTAAAAATCATGATAAAGAATAAAAATAATAATTCTGCACGTGATGAAATGAGTTTCTTAGAGCATCTTGAGGAGTTCAGGTGGCATCTTTTTCGCTCAGTTCTCGCCATCACGATTCTTGGTCTGCTGGCTTTTGTTTTTAAACAGATTGTATTTGACGTCATATTAATGGCCCCGAAGTCCCCCGATTTTTTTACAAATATGCTTTTATGTGATTTTGGAAAACTTATAAATATACAAAAATTATGTATTAATGCAAATACTTTTCAAATAATAAATATTAAAATGACAGGGCAATTCATGTCACATATAATAGTATCGGTCGTTACAGGGATAATTTTAGGATTCCCCTATTTGGTTTATGAATTATGGCGCTTCATTAAGCCCGCTTTATATAAAAATGAAATAAAATATACCAGAGGAATTATTTTTTTTGCCTCGTTTTTTTTTATAAATGGTGTATTATTCGGGTATTATATTGTATGTCCTTTGTCAGTGCATTTTTTTGGCACCTATTCAGTTAGTAGTGAAATTCCAAATACCATACATCTTTCATATTATATTTCAATGATATCTTCCATATTATTATCCTGTGGAATTCTCTTTCAATTGCCTTTGATTGTATATTTTTTGTCAAAATCAGGCCTGATAACTCCCCGGTTTTTAAGAAAATATAGGAGGCATGCAGTTGTTATAATCTTAGTTTTAGCTGCCATTATTACACCACCTGATATTATCACTCTCGGGTTGGTATCATTGCCTTTGTTATTGCTTTATGAACTGGGGATAAAGATTTCTGGAAGAATAATGGAAAAACAATTAAGTAAAAAAAGTGATAATACTTAACATGAGGATTAACTTAGGATTACGGGTATTTTTTTTATTTTTGCATTTATTTTAATAATATGGAATTAAGCACGAAGGACCTAATCAAAAGATATCGAAAAAGAAATGTTGTAAATCAGGTTTCTATTAAAGTAAACCAGGGAGAAATTATTGGTTTATTAGGCCCTAATGGCGCCGGGAAGACAACTACATTTTACATGATAGTCGGGTTGATTGCTCCGAATAACGGGCATATTTTTCTTGATGAAACAAACATTACAAAAGAACCGGTTTATAAAAGAGCGCAAAAGGGAATTGGTTACTTAGCCCAGGAACCATCAGTGTTTAGAACTCTCAGTGTTGAAGATAATCTGAAAACTGTATTGGAATTATCTAAATTCACGAAAAAAGAACAAAAAGAAAAGGTAGAACAGTTAATAGAAGAATTTGGTTTGCAACGCGTGCGGAAAAGCCTGGGTATACAGTTATCAGGTGGAGAGAGAAGGCGAGCAGAAATAGCCAGGGCGCTTGCGATAGATCCCAGGTTCATTCTTCTTGATGAACCGTTTGCCGGTGTTGATCCTATTGCTGTAGAAGATATTCAGGAGATTATATATAAATTAAAGTTTAAAGATATTGGCATTATTATTACAGATCATAATGTACATGAAACATTATCTATTGTAGACAGGGCATATCTTATGCTTGACGGTTCTGTTTTCCGTGAAGGGAAAGCTGTTGAGCTGGCTCAGGATGAGTATGTGCGAAAAGTTTACCTGGGTAAAAATTTTGAACTGAGAAACATTGCCAATCCCCCTGTATAATCATTTTTTTGAAAATATAATTATTCAAGAAATATAAATATGGATGTAAGATTAAATGAACAACAAAAGATCAGAAGAGAAGCTCTGAAACAGTTGAGAGAATTGGGCGTCAACCCGTATCCTCCCGAAGGATTTAAGATTAATACCACGGCACATAAAATTAAATCCGAATACAATGAACAAAAAAATAATTTCCAGGATGTCAGGATAGCCGGCAGAATAATGAATAAAAGGATCATGGGAAAGGCTTCTTTTGCCGAAATACAGGATGAAGAAGGCACTATACAAATTTATATCAAACGTGATACACTTTGCCCTGATGAAGATAAAACATTATATAACACGGTGTTTAAAAAAATGATTGATATAGGAGACATCGTGGGTATCAAAGGACATGTTTTTATAACCCAAATGGGAGAAATCACCATTGAAGCAGAAGATTTTTGCCTGTTAAGTAAATCACTTTCTCCATTACCAATCGTAAAAGAAAAAAATGGGAAGGTATATGATGCTTTTACTGACCCCGAACAACGATACCGCCAACGATACCTGGATTTGATAGTTAATAAACAGACCCGGGAGACATTTATAATGAGAACCCGTATCATAAACTTTATCCGTTCATTTTTAAATAAATATGAATATTTAGAGGTTGAAACACCTGTTTTACAGCCTATTTATGGCGGAGCTGCAGCCCGTCCATTTAAAACTCACCATAACACGTTGAATCAAACACTTTATTTGCGAATAGCGAACGAGCTGTATTTAAAGAGACTCGTTGTTGGTGGTTATAAGGGAGTATATGAATTTGCTAAAGACTTTCGGAATGAAGGAATGGATCGTTATCATAATCCCGAGTTTACACAAATGGAATTATATGTAGCGTATAAGGATTACAACTGGATGATGGATTTTGTGGAAGAAATGATAGAACGTCTCGTGAACGAGTTATTTGGGGCAACCAAAATAGTTATTAAAGATAAAGAGATTGATTTTAAACGTCCATGGAAAAGATTTACAATGTTTGAAGCCATTCAGGAATATACAGGCATTGACATTAGTGAAATGGACGAAGACCAGCTTGTTGAAACAGCAAAAAAGATAGATGTAGAAGTAGATAAAACAATGGGGAAAGGAAAATTAATAGATGAGATTTTTTCTGAAAAATGTGAGGCAGAACTCGTCCATCCCACTTTTATAACAGATTACCCCGTGGAAATGTCACCCCTGGCTAAAAAACATCGGGACAAAGAAGGACTGGTGGAACGGTTTGAACTTATTTGTAATGGGAAAGAATTATGTAATGCGTTTTCAGAACTAAATGATCCGATAGATCAAAGAGAACGGTTTGAAGAACAACTGCTTCTCGGTAAAAGAGGTGATGAAGAAGCCATGATGCTTGATGAGGATTATCTAAGGGCATTGGAATACGGCATGCCTCCAACTGCCGGCCTGGGAATCGGAATAGACAGGTTGGTTATGATATTAACCAATAGCAATTCCATACAAGATGTACTGTTTTTCCCTCAGATGAAACCCGAAAAAAAGGAACAAAGTGTAGATATAGCACAGGAACTAACTCGAAAAGGAATACCAAATGAATGGGTACCGGTAATTCTAAAAACAGGAATTAATTCTTTCGATGACCTTAAAAACTATAAGCCGGGAAAATTGCACAATGATCTTTGCGGGATAAATAAAAAAGAAAAATTAGGCCTTCAAAATCCTTCTTTAGATGATGTGAAAGAATGGGTAACCATTGAAAATTAACAAGGGATAGAGGCAAAACATATCCTTTTGTCCCTATAACCGCTATAATAAAATGCAATATATATCATTTAATAAATATTAAGTACTTAACATAAAAAGCATGAAAGACCGTTTTAAAATTGGCGTAATAGGTGGTGGTAGTTGGGGAACAGCTCTTGTTAAGATATTATTAAACAATGTTGAGTCAATTAATTGGTATCTAAGAGGTAAAGATAAAATCCAATACATCAAAGAAAATCATCATAATCCTAAATATTTATCACATACAGAACTTGATGCGGAGAAAATTCATTTCTTTGACAATATTAAAGAATCCATAGAACACTCTGATGTTATTATTTTTGCAATACCTGCAGGGTTTTTAAAGTCTTTATTGGATCAGGAAGACATTACATTTGATAATAAATTTGTTGTTTCTGCCATAAAAGGCATTATTCCGGAAGTCAATTTAACTGTCACCAGGTTTTTTCATTATTATTATCAAGTACCATTTACTTCATTAGCTGTTATATCAGGCCCTTGTCATGCTGAAGAGGTTGCAATGGAACGTCTTTCCTATTTGTCAATTGCCTCTAAACGGTCCGGGAAGGTTAAGAAAATCGCAAGAAAATTAAAATGCGATTACATCTCGGTGTTTATATCAAGAGATGTCTTTGGAATTGAATATGCAGGAGTTTTAAAAAATATTATATCTATAGCATCAGGCATTGCTCACGGACTAGGGTATGGAGATAATTTCCAGGCTGTTCTGGTATCTAATGCAATGAGGGAAATTGGCCGGTTTCTGAGAAAGATGTCAAGAACTAAACGAAGGATGTACAGATCAGTCTATGTAGGAGATTTAATGGTAACATGTTATTCGAAATTTAGCAGAAACCGTGCTTTCGGGATTATGATCGGGAAAGGGTATACTGTAAAATCAGCCCTGCTTGAATTGAATATGGTTGCAGAAGGATATTATGCTTTAGAAAGTATAAAACATTTTCTTGGCAGGAGAAGAATTAAAATGCCCATTATAGAAACAGTCTATAATATTATTAAACTTAATCGTCCACCTGCTGATGAAATGAAATTATTAGCAGGAAAACTTCGATAAATACGATCAAATAAAAATAGGTTATGATTCCACCGGAAAAAATTCAGCAGGTAAGGCAAACCGATAAAACAGGCACGGTTATCTATTGGATGAGCCGGGATCAACGGGTAGATGATAACTATGCACTGCTTTATACACAGCATTTGTCATTGCAAAAAAAAGCCCCGATGGCAGTAATTTTTACACTTATTCCTTCCTTTTTAAATGCATCGTTCAGGCAGTATGATTTTATGATAAAGGGATTGAAGCAAATCCATCAAAAGTTGTCCCGCCTTAATATTCCTTTTTATGTTTTACAGGGATATCCACCTGAAACAATACAACAGTTTGTTCATTCAAAAAAAGTATCTACTATAATTACTGAATTTGATCCGCTCAGGACAAAAAAGAAATGGCAAACGGAAGTGATAAGCAAAAATAACATTAATTTTCATGTTGTAGATGCCCATAATATTGTTCCCTGTCTTTATGTCTCAGAAAAACAAGAATATTCAGCAGGAACATTCAGGCCTAAAATACATCAGAAACTCAATCAATTTCTTATTGAATTCCCAAAACTCAAAAGACAACAATCATCGGAACAATTTGAAATGCAGCAGATACAATGGAAAGAGCTCTATGATTCGCTACAGGTTGATGAATCTGTACGGCCCGTTGAACACCTGCACCCTGGAGAAAGTAATGCATTGAACCTGTTAAATGATTTTATTGACAATAAGTTAAAACATTATAACAACGAAAGAAACGATCCAAATAAAGATGTTTTATCATGTATGTCTCCTTACCTGCATTTTGGCCAGATAGCATCACAACGTGTAGCGCTTGAAATACAAAAAATAAAAGAACATGAAAATGTATCATCTTATTTAGAGGAATTAATCGTTAGAAAAGAGTTGTCAGATAATTTTTGCCATTATAATAAGAATTATGATAATCCGGATGGATTTCATCCTTGGGCTCAAAAAACAATAAAAGAACACGAAAATGATGAAAGAGAGTATATGTATTCGTTCGAAGAGTTTGAAAGGGCTGAAACACATGATGAACTATGGAATGCTGCACAAAAAGAAATGTTAATCACGGGAAAAATGCACGGGTACATGAGAATGTATTGGGCAAAAAAAATACTTGAATGGACACCATGCATTGAAAATGCGCTTTCAATTGCAATCACGTTAAATGATAAATATGAACTTGACGGAAGAGATCCAAATGGTTATACCGGATGTATGTGGTCGATAGGAGGTGTACACGACAGGGCATGGAATGAACGGCATGTTTTTGGAAAAATCAGGTACATGAGCTACAACGGGTGCAAACGAAAATTTAATATTAAAACATATATTGATAAATACTCTAATAATCAGTCTAAATAAGAATCATATAATTTACTATAATTTTACTTCATACAATTCTGAATTATATATTCTAAGATGTTCATATTGAGTTATTTTTTTTGTAAAAATTTGATTTTTAATCAAATTTGTCATAAATTTGTATATGAATTAAAGTACAATATTTAATCAAATTAAAATTTATTTTAAAATGAAAACAGTTATTAGTCTACTGATCACGGGAATGCTATCTTCTTATTTTTTATTTGGACAAATACAAATTAATAGCAATATAACACATGTGAGCTGTAATCATACAAATGATGCTGGTGTAACAAATGACGGCGCAATTGATATTACAGTCATGGGAGGAACACCTCCTTATGAATATGAATGGTCAAACGGAAAAAAAACCGAAGATATTTCAGGTTTAACAGTTGGTGGTTACCAGGTAACAGTTACTGATGATGTAGGAATTACTAAGTCTAAATTTATGCAGGTTATAGAACCTTCAAGAATTGAACTTGAATTGTACATAAAAAAACAGAATATTTGTTATGATAGTACAACACTCGCTATTGCAGCGGCTGATGGCGGAACTGGCAGCCTTAGTTATAAATGGAATGACCCGATGCACCAGCAAAGTGTCATTGCAAGAAATCTGGATGGAGGTTCATATACTGTTACAATAAGTGATGAAAACAACTGTAAAGAAATTGAAAATTTCTTTATTTATGGAAATACAGAGCCGATCAATATTACTGCCTATAAAAATGACATTGTATGCATGGATCAGGAAAACGGTGAAATCTCGTTGTCATTGAATGGAGGAAAAACACCATATCGTTTTCTTTGGTCAAACGGGAAAACTTCACGAAATATTGATTCTTTAAGCAGTGGACAATACATTGTCACGGTAACAGATAACATCGGGTGTGAATCTTCTAAATCCGTAGAAATTACTGCTCCTGTTGAATCACAAATTATAATACAGGATGTTATTATTAATCATGTTTCGTGCTTTAATGACAAAAGCGGTTCAATTGAATTGATCATGAAGGATACGGTGAATGAAGACTATACATATTATTGGTCTTTGAATGACCAGGAACTCGATGATCATGATAATAAAATTACAAATTTGTCAGTGGGAACATATGATGTCACCATCGCAAATCAAAATGGATGTACACTTGAAACGAGTTATGAAGTAACACAACCGGCCCGAATCATTATTGATTCAACATATTTTGTTTTACCGGAAGATGGAAATGACGGTGAAATTGAAATAAGTGCCTCCGGGGGCGTAGAAGATTTTGTTTATTCTATTAATAATGGCGTAGATTATTTTGATAATAATGGTGATTTTGATAGCGTTTCTTCAGGTACTTATACCGTAGTTGTAAAGGATGGGAACAAATGCACGGTATCAGGCGGAAAAATCAGGTTTTCTGTTAAATCAGGCTCAAGTAATGATACAACAGACATCAAAAAACTAAAATCTTCTTATCCGGCTAAAATGAAAATTTATCCAAACCCGAGTGATGGAAGATTTTATGTGGAATTCGATAATAAATTCAATGAAGACTTCACAATTCGTATATTAGATGAAAATGGCACGTTATTAGACCATAAATTTTACTCGAGCAATGCCGACCATTCCTGGGTAGAAATGGATTTAACCGAGTACCCCGTGGGAATGTATATCATTGAATTGAATACGAATCAATTGTTTTTTTCAGAACAAATAATTCTTGAATAATTAGTGCCTGTCCATAAAGTCAGGTGTTTGATTTATATTGTCTGAAGTCATATGTCTTTCATAATCTTTAATTTTTTGTAGGCGTTTTTCAGTATAAGAAACTGCCTTCCGGCTTCTGACTTTTAATATATAACTATTTCCACCCAAAAATCCAGTAGTGCCTGAATATATATACAAAATGATTCTTTTTAATTG
>CAYFQI010000136.1:0-7969 GCA_964345135.1 uncultured Bacteroidales bacterium | reverse complement strand
AAAACAAATATAATGAATAATACCGATTGGTATTCTACAATATAATTTTAGTTCGTTTCGCTCCTAAAATCATGTAGAATATCCATCGGCATAAAGATGCAAGGCATAAATTTTTCTGAAAAGCCATACCATTGAGAAAAATTTTAACGCAGTCAGATTATTTATTATATTTGTTCCATAGGGTTTTCAGAGTTTCCCATATACTGCTTAATCATTTATGCATTATCCTGATAGTATTGCAAAAATTTTTATTGTCTATAAAAAACTCTGAAAATTTTGATGCGAAGGAATTTATAGAAGTCCTCTTAATTTGCACACCATTATTCAGTCAATTTTTTTAAAAAATGAGTAAAAAAAACATAGCACTATTAACAGGCGGAAATTCGTCAGAAATTGTCATTTCATTACAAAGTGCCAAACAACTAAGCCAGATGATTGACAATGAGCTGTTCAATGTATTCATCATCAACATTGGCCCTGACAAATGGGAAGGCAAAGAAGGTGATATCGAAGGAATAACTATTAATAAGAATGACTTCAGCCTTACGGTAGATGGAAATAAAATCATTTTTGACTGCATATTCATATCCATTCATGGGACACCCGGAGAAGATGGTAAACTTCAGGGATATTTTGACATGTTGAATATTCCTTATACAACTTCCGATCATTGCTCTTCTGCAATAACATTCAACAAGTACATCTGTAAAAACTATTTAAAACCTTATAATATCACTTCTTCCAAAACCATTTTATTAAGACAACATGACCCCATTGCAACAGAAAAGATCATACAAGAGACGGGGATTCCCTGTTTTGTAAAACCCAATAAAGGAGGTTCGAGTTTTGGAATAACAAAGGTTAACAAAAAAGAAAACCTGGCTACAGCCATCCAAAATGCATTCAAAGAAGATGATGAAGTACTTATCGAAGAATACCTCGAGGGAAAAGAACTGACATGTGGAGTCGCAAATATTGATGGTAAACTGGAAACATTTCCTGTAACAGAAATTGTAAGTAAAAAAGATTTTTTTGATTTTGAAGCCAAATATACTGATGGACTGGCCGAAGAAATAACGCCTGCACGCATTCCTGAAAAAACAGAACAGGAATGCAAGTTACTATCTACAATGATATATAATATATTCAATTGCAAGGGGGTTGTCCGCATTGATTACATACTTAAAAATGATGTTTTATATTTTTTGGAACTGAATTCTGTACCAGGCATGAGCAAAAACAGCATTATACCGCAGCAAATAAGAGCTGCAGGCCTTTCTCCTACATCTTTTTTTAATCGTTTGATCAATGATTGCATTGAAAACTTTACTGCAACAAAATAATTGAAGCCCTGAAAAGCAGAATATTTTTTTATTTTTGCATTAAAAAAACTAAAAAAATACTTTTTATGAACCGCATCCTTGACAAAGAGTTTCTTTCTGAAAATGTATTCAAAATGGTCGTAGAGGCCCCTTACATTGCAAAAAACAGGAAAGCCGGTCATTTTATTATCTTACGATTAGATGATAAAGGTGAACGGGTTCCATTAACCATTGCAGATGCTGATCCTAAAAACGGGAGCATCACATTAATTGTACAAATTGTAGGCGTTACCTCTCATAAACTATCGCTTATGAACAAAGGCGATGGCATTCATGACTTATTAGGCCCGTTAGGCAAAGCCACACATATTTACAATACAGGCCATGTTATATGCGCCGGTGGAGGCGTAGGAATTGCACCATTGCTTCCCATAGTAAGAGCCTTCAAAGAAGCAGGAAACACGGTTCATACCATTCTCGCTGCCCGTTCCAAAAATCTGATCATCCTGGAGGAAGAAATGAAAGCCTCTTCCGATGAACTCATTATTATGACAGATGACGGCTCTTATGGCCAGAAAGGACTCGTTACCAAAGGAATGGAAGAAATATTAAATAAAAATGTGATTGACCTGGGCATGGTAATCGGACCAGCAATCATGATGAAATTTGCTTCCCAAACAACAAAAAAATATAATGTCCCCACCATGGCCAGCCTAAATACCATTATGGTAGACGGAACAGGAATGTGTGGATGCTGCCGGGTAACTGTAGACGGACAAACAAAATTTGTCTGCGTGGACGGGCCGGAATTCGATGCTTCCAAAATAGATTTTGACGAATTGCTTAACCGTTTGCGGGCTTATGATGAGCAGGAAAGAGCACAATATGAAACATATTTACAAAAAATAAAGAACAGATGAAGGATAAAGTAGACTATTTAAAGCAGCAGCGAAATGAACCCTGGAGAGTTGAACTCAGAAAAAAAATCCCGAACAAAGAAAAAACAGCCAGGCCTCGTGTTAAAATGCCTGAAAATGACCCGAACGTAAGAAATAAAAGCTATATAGAAGTAAACAAAGGATTATCAGAAGAACAGGCTATACAGGAGGCTGAACGATGTCTGGATTGTGCTAACCCAACCTGTATCAACGGATGCCCTGTAGAAATTAACATCCCGGAGTTCATAAAAAAAATAGAGATTAAAGATTTTCATGGCGCTGCAAAAGTCCTGAAAGAAACCAATTCCCTTCCTGCTGTATGTGGTAGAGTATGTCCTCAAGAAGTACAATGCGAAGCAGCCTGTTTTTATAGCCAAAAATTAAATAAACAACCGGTCGCTATTGGACACCTCGAACGTTTTGCAGCAGATTTTGAACGAAACAGTGGTGACATTCATGTCCCTGAAATAGCCAAAAACAATGGAATCAAAATTGCTGTAATCGGCTCCGGACCAGCAGGACTAACCACTGCCGGTGAATTGGCCAAGGTTGGTTACCAGGTGACGATTTTTGAAGCTCTGCATGAAATCGGGGGCGTGCTTAAATATGGCATCCCTGAATTCAGACTTCCAAATGACATTGTAGATCAGGAAATTGAAATACTCAGAAAAATGGGCGTTCAATTTGTGCCAAATTTTATCGTAGGCAAAACCGCAACATTTGAAGACCTTAAAAAAGAAGGGTACAAGGCGTTCTTTGCGGGTAGCGGAGCCGGTTTACCCCGGTTCATGAATATTCCAGGTGAAAACTATTCAGGAATTTTCTCGGCCAATGAATACCTGACCCGTGTAAACCTTATGAAAGCTGCTAACAGCGAATATGACACCCCCATCATAAGTGGAAAAAACGTAGCTGTAATTGGTGGTGGCAACACGGCGATGGATTCAGTAAGAACAGCCAAAAGGCTGGGCGCTGACAGAGCAATGATCTTTTACCGCCGTTCTATTGAAGAAATGCCTGCACGTGTTGAAGAAATTGAACATGCTAAAGAAGAAGGCGTTGAATTTCATAACCTATGTAACCCGCTTGAATACGTTGGAAATGAAAAAGGATTTGTAAAACAAATGAAGGTACAACGCATGAAACTTGGAGAACCTGACAGTTCTGGCAGAAGAAGGCCCGTGCCTGTTGAAGGCTCCGAATTTATTGTAGACGTTCAAACAGTAGTAGTTAGCATTGGAGTATCCCCTAACCCTTTGATCCCTTCAAGCCTCCCGGAACTGGAAGTAACCAAATGGCAAACCATCAAAGTCAACAACGAAAACATGCAAACTTCGCTGGAAGAAATGTTTGCAGGAGGTGATATTGTTCGCGGCGGCGCAACGGTAATTCTTGCAATGGGCGATGGACGTGAGGCAGCACAAGGCATTGATGCGTATATTCAAAACAACACATAAATAATATTGAAACAAACCCAACAAATAGCACCACTGATCATCTTTATGTTGTGCCTGCAAAACACGATATATGGACAGGAATGCTATGAAAACCAAAACAGAAAAGGCCAATATACAATTCATGGTGCATTTTTCGGGCCAATTGCTTTGGAAAGCAATATGAAGCTACTACCCGGACTAAAGGGAGGTGTCGGGAAAGTCTTACACAGGAGGCAGCGTGCCAAAGAAAAAGGAAATAATAAATTTTCTGTTTCGGAGACAATCCTTCTGGCAAATATTGACATTGGATTTTTCCAGGGCAATTTCACAAACCTTTTATTAAAAGGAAACTGTGCATACATCTACAGATTCAGCAGACATATTTTTTGTGAAGCGGACCTGGGAATAGGACTGGCCAGAACATTCGACTTTGCCAATTACAATGAATCCATAAAATGGCATCAGGGCGACTTTTATCTCTTTCCTTCAGCGAATATAGGGATCGGTTACATGGGCAAGATCGCCAACAAAACGACGTTATTCCGTTTAAAACCCGGCATATTATACTTTCTTCCTTCACACCAATTGATCGGGCGTTTTGGACCGGTAGCTGAATTCGAGATAACGTATTTTTTGAACAAAAGGTGAACCGAGCCATGACAAAATTTTTGACACACTATTTATCCCGTATTTTAATCTGGACCCGCATGATTAAAAAGGTTCTTTTACGCCAAGCTGCCGGATAAAACACTAATTTTTCTGTCTTTTTAAACTTAATTTTTAATTCTTTCAACCTATGGACGCAAAAAGAGACCATTTAATTGCACCTTCTTTATTATCATGTAATTTCGGACAATTGCAAAGAGAAATAGAAACCCTCAACCAGAGTGATGCAGACTGGATTCATTGTGATATCATGGATGGTGTATTCGTACCCAACATCTCATTTGGATTTCCATTACTAAAATACATCAAAAAATACGCTCAAAAACCTCTTGATGCACACTTAATGATCGTTAATCCTGATCAATACCTTGAAGCATTCAAAAACCATGGAATTTATAATTTAACAGTACACTATGAAACATGCCCACATTTAAACCGTACCATACAAAAAATGAAATCAATCGGTTTAAGTGCCGGGGTTAGCATCAATCCACATAACCCGGTTCATTTACTGGAAGACATCGTAGAATATATTGACCTGGTTTTAATCATGTCTGTAAATCCAGGCTATGGAGGCCAAACTTTTATTGACAACACGTATGAACGGGTTAGCAGATTAAAAGAAATTATCCTTAAAAAGAATTCAAAAGCACTCATTGAAGTAGACGGGGGAGTAGATATGAGCAATGCAAGAAAACTAATTGACGCCGGGGCAGATGTATTAGTCGCCGGGAGTTTTGTATTCAATACCAATAATATTTTAAATGTTATTAAAAATCTTAAAAATACCTGACGGATTTATTCTTTAAAGTATTCCAACCTTTTATAAAAATTTTCGTAACTTTATAATAAAAAATGTAATATAATTTCATTTCTGGATGAATAAAATATTTTATTTCATAATATTATTGATATTGTTTTCAACGTGTGAAAAAGATCCATTTACCATACCGGTGAATGTAAATTTTGAATTCGTATATGACACTGAAAGCATTAACCTCAAAAGAAACAGCGACACGAAAATTGATTTTACGGAAGGAAGAATTATAGTCAAGTCAATTGAATTCCACGGCGAAAGAAAAGAAGGAGGGTCGGTAGACTTTAGTTCAGATTTTAATCAGGTAGAAGGGAATTTAATGACCGGCAATACTAATCCAAATGTACATTTTGACATCCCTCAAGGTATTTATACCAATATAGAAATATTGATTGAAATTGATACAGCAAACTCAAAACCTGCATTATATATAGCAGGAAATATAACCGATTCTAATCTACTACCGTATATCAATACATCAACAGTCAAATATAATTATCAATTAATGCATAATGAAATTTTTGAATTATATGCAAAATCTGCTGATACTTCCGGCAATATTGTCATAAAAGAAAACAATCCACCAAAAGTACAAATAATAATTAACCCATTATATATCTTCCAGGATATCATCAATGAATTTGATGAAGCTGAAATATCAGCTAATTCATACTATGATGATCCCAAAATTATCATTAATAATGAAGAAAATACTTACATTTATAAGGAGCTAAATCTTAAAGTATTAAATAAAAATTCCGTAAGAGCTGTTTTTAAATAACTCATAATACTTCTGCCGAATGAGTAAGCAAGAAGAAAACAACATACATGAGATCATTAAGGGATGCCTGAAAAATGAGCGTAAGTATCAAAAACTCTTATATGATAAATATTCTAAATATATGTATAGAATATGTTTAAGCTATGTAAATGATCAGGACACTGCACAGGATATTCTGCAGGATGGATTCATTAAAATATTTAAAAACATTAAAAATTATAATGAAAACGGTTCGTTAAGCGGATGGATACGTAAAATAATAGTCAATACAGCCATTGACTATTTAAGATCTAAAAAACGGCTGGATAATTTATTGGAATACGATGATGCTATCAAATGCATAGATAATAATAATGATGGAATCAAAAATATTAATATCGAAGCCATTTTATTGAAAGTAAATAAACTTCCGGATGGTGCAAGAACTGTATTCAACTTATATGCACTAGAAGGCTATTCGCATAAAGAAATAGCACAACAACTTGAAATTACTGAAGGAACTTCAAAATCGCAATTAAGCAGAGCCAAAAGTATACTAAAGGTATGGCTCAAAGAATTTGTAAATTAATAACCACGGATTAACAGATAATATATCATGGACCTATTTAAATGGTATAAAGAACAAGTCGAAAAAAACCAAAAAGATCTTCCGGGTGAAATATGGGACGGGATCGAAGAAGAATTAAACGTGGAAGACGTATGGCAACGCATTGACAAGAAATTGAACAAAGATCGTTTTTTGCAGCGTGGCAAGAGAATGGTTTACTATGCAGCAGCAAGCCTTGCTATGCTTTTAATGTTCAGGTTATATCAATCTGTTCCAAATACTGAAAATCAACAACAAATAGCTCTTAACAAATCAACAGGTGAACAAAAACCTGACAATATTGACATACACACAAATAAAGTCCAACAAACCGATGACAACAAAGGGAAAAACAACTCAAAAGACTTGACCACGGTGGTTCAACAAAAACAAGTACAAAAAATCAATAAAAACAAAAAAGATCAACAACTTCAAAAAATTGCACGTGAAACAATTAATTTTAACGATCCTTACCAAAACAAACACCAAGATACAATATCTAATAAAGAAGCAAAATTAATAGCCAGTAATAATCCGGAAACCACAAGAACAAAAACTCCTCCCCCGAAAAAACTTGAGCAAAAAAACTATTTAGCACGTAATAAAATCAATAACAATATTAAAAATCAGGATATAAATTTATACAATCAGTTAAATAACACCGAAAACATTACTCCTTCAAAAAATCGGTCAATACGGAATTACTATATAGGAATTTACAATAAATTACAAAACACGTGGCTTCTTAATAATACAACGATAAAGGGGCTAAGAAGCGATGAAATGACCAAAACCATTCCAAATTTTTCAAATGATTTTGCAATTTATGCCGGAATGGATATATCGAACACGATGTCTGTCATGATAGAGGCAGATTTCAGATTACAAAATAAACAAAAATATTATGAATATGTTAATGGCGATTATGTATCGAAGGAAATCCGATTGAATTACAATGTCTTGAGTGCACAGTTTAAATATAACTTTTACCGCTTTTACAATAATAGTCAATTAAGGGCCAATATTGTATTAGGTGGCTATGGAGGGCTTCTCAAGTATGGTCAGCTTAAAGTGAAAAACACCAAGCAAGATGTTGAAAACCAATACAACAAATACGACGTGGGCTTTGTCATTGGATATGAATTGGACATCCGTTTTTTCGAACGCATTGCACTCATTCCCGGTGTGAGATATAAACAAGGCCTTGTCAATATTTACCGCGGCGACGGGGTGATCCCTGCATCATTCAATAAAACGTATGCTGCAACATTTGATTTTTATTTGGGTGTGAATTATATTATCCATTGAAATAACTTTAAATTACTGTTGTTATAGGCACTTACCCCATTCGTTAATATTTGGAAAAAATCACAAGATGTACTTCTTTTCATAAAATTTCAGTTTCCAAACCTGTCCTTTTCCA
>CAYFQI010000135.1:0-7985 GCA_964345135.1 uncultured Bacteroidales bacterium | reverse complement strand
AGTTCAATCCTACCTAAGGGAGATCATACCGTGATTTTTGAATACCGTAATAATTTTATTGTATATTTATTTTTTATAATATATGGATTATTTTTTATTGCTGGTATTACTTTATTCATTTTGTATTTCAAACAAAAAAAGTGTCGGACAAAAATATTGATGTTAATACCCGTCGTGATATTAAGTATTTTATTTGTTAATTCACTCTTTAGAAAACCTTTTATAGAAAAAAGAAAAAATATTTACAAAAAAATAAATCACCAGATCGAAACATGGAAAGAAACGTATAGTCCGGACAGTTTACAAATGGTTTTGAATATTGATGATGAATATGAATTTAACAAATACAGATCGAATCATAAAATTCCAACAATAATTGGCCGGTATTATTATCAAAACGACATTAACAATCTTTATGAACAACTGGATGAACACGATCATAGAAAATATCTTATCTACTGTCATTTTAACACGTTAAGCTTAGAAGAAGTGAATGGGATTTTACATTTAAAATATCCCAACTGTATTCAGCATTTGAAATTACCTCATGGAGAAATACGTTTATTAAAAAAAGAAGAAAATCTTGAAAAAGATTCTTGTGCAATTCTTATAGGGTATGAATCAAATAATCAATATTTAAAACTAAATAAAAATTTATTAGATTCAAATTTAATACGTACAGGTAAATATTCACTCAAAATTGATACAAATCAAAAATATGGTAGTACTTTTTATTTAGAAAGACCAAAAGACTTCTCCGGTAAAAAGAATATTACTGTTAAAGGCTATTATATTCTTCCTGAGACAACTCGAGCTTATTTGGTTATTAAATTTTTTAATGAAGATAAAATTATGCTGGCAAAACATGTTGAATTGTCAAAAACACAAACCATAAATAATCATTGGGATCGAATTATATTCACACATAAAATCCCGGACAATGCAGAGAAAATACAAATATTTTATTGGAAACCGGGGAACAATACAGCGTTATTTGTTGATGATACAGAGATTGTATTCCATTAAAAAAAATGTATTGAAAAAAACATTTCAATCTAAAACTTTTTAATTCATTTTTACGTATATAAACTTGAAATGAGTAAATTAATTATATTCATATTAAGTCCTCTTCTGCTTATCTACCCGAGGTACGATAACATTTTTTCTTCAGGTTATGATGATGCCATTCAGTTCATTAAAGACAATAAAAAAATTATTAACCATGTCTTAGATGAATCTGATGAAGATAAAACCATTTCCTTATCTATAGTATTTCCTGAAATAGTAAGGTATTCATATCTGATTGATTTTTTCCAAAAGTCTGCCATGGAAACGATTTATATAAAACATGGAAAAAAGAAAGCCAATTATTCCATTGGCCGTTTTCAAATGAAACCTTCATTTGTAGAAGAATTAGAACAATACATACAAAAACATCCGGATTTTAAAAAACAATATGAATATATCCTGAATTACCCATCATCAGACATTAAAGACCAACGTAAAGTAAGAATTAAAAGACTCAATTCAATTCAATGGCAACTGAATTATTTAAAATGCTTTTATTCTATCATGGAGCATCGTTTCAATGATTTAAACTGGAATAATACAGCTAAAAAAATAGAATTTTATGCTACAGCATATAATCACGACTTCATGTGTTCTAAAGAAGAAATAAAGTTATGGATGAACAAAAAAACATTCCCGTATGGTGTTAACTCCAATGCAAAACAATACGCTTACAGCAAGATTTCAGTGTATTTCTACAAAAAACACTGGCCTTCATTAAAGAACGATATGGTTAATGGAAACAAATCCGAAGCTGAATCTGAAAACAACGTCGTTACAAAATAATTGGTTTATCCAAGAGAAACGGTTTTTAACCAGTGTTCGGCCTTCACAATATTTTCTGGCTTCCCTATATCAATCCAAAAATCATTTTCATGATAGTAATAAGATATACTTGTTAAGTTGGCCAACCTAAGGTAAAGTTTTATAATAGAAAACCGGCCCTCTTCCTCTATTAAATCCAGTATATTGGAATTCATTACATGAATACCGCTAAATGGGAACTGTTTAAATTCTGAAACCTGATTTCTGACTATATTTTGTTCTCTTGTTTTATTATTACGCCATCCACAAAATTGATCTTCTGCGTCAAATAGCAAAACACGATCAGATTTACGATTGCTAACAACTAATGTAATATCTGCCATGTTATTTATATGTGTTGTATATAATTTAGTCAAATCTATCGATGAAATGATATCTACATTATATATAAGAAAAGGATTTCCATCATTAAAAAACCAACCTGCTTTATTTAACCCGCCCCCGGTATCAAGTAATTGGTCTCGTTCATCCGAAATAGCAATATGTAATCCAGGAATATTCAGGTTATCTAAAAAATTGATCATTTGCGACGAAAAATGATGAACATTCACTATTATCTCGTTAAAATCGTGTTGAACTAATTTGCTGATTATATGTTCTATAACAGGTTTACCGTTCAATTCAACCAGGGCTTTGGGTTTATCATTTGTTAATGGCCTCAACCGGGTTCCAAGGCCTGCTGCAAATATCATTGCTTTCATATCATAATATTTTTAGTCATTTAACCCAATATGTTGTTGGGGGTTATACATTTTTATCTTTTACCAGGTGATGTAAATCTACAGATACATCATGAAATTCGTTTAAATAAGAGCTAAGAAATTGGGCCATATATACAGAACGATGCTGCCCCCCGGTACATCCGAAATGAACAGTTAAATCCGTATATCCTTTTTTCTTGTATGAAAGAATTGTTTGATCAATAATATTTTTCACTTCATTTCTAAAGCGAATAACTTCTTCTTTGGATTCAAGAAATTCTATAACTTTTTTGTCGGTACCGTATAAAGACTTGTACTCTTCTTGCAGGCCAGGATTGGGTAGTAATCTGCAATCAAATACAAATCCTCCTCCGTTACCGGTTGGATCAAACGGAATGCCATTTCTGAATGAAAAACTATTAATATGTATAGTCAATGATTCTCTTTTTTTTCCCAATGTATTGAGGAAACCGGATTCAGTCATTCTCATTAATACATTTGATAATTCGGGGATATCCAAAGAAAATTTCTTCTGATCTAAAAGCCATTTTATATTATTTAAGCCATACGGTATACTCTCAATAAACAAAGGCTTTTGTTCATACAATCCCCTGTAACCATAAGCTCCAAAAGCTTGCAAGAGCCTGACCAAAACACATAAATAAAAATTTTGAATAAACATATCCCGGTCAATTGTGATGTAATGTTTCAACTCATTAATATAGTATTCAAGTAGTCTTTCTTTCGTGTTAAAAGAAATATTTGTCTTCGATTCAAAAAGAAGAGAAGCCAAATCATAATGAAGCGGCCCTTTCCTTCCTCCCTGATAATCGATAAAATAAAAGCGCCCGTTTTGGATCATAATATTTCTTGACTGGAAATCCCTGTACATAAAATAATTTCTGTCAATTGTATCCACGGCATCTGCTAAAACATTAAAATCATTTTCTAAATGGGATTCGTCAAAGCCTACGTGGGCTAATTTTAAAAAATTATATTTGAAATAATTTAAATCCCATATAACCGATTGCCTGTCGAACTCCTTCCTGGGATAACACGAATCATAATTAAATTCTTTCCCGGCAAGAATCTGAAACTTTGGCAATTCTTTTAATATTTTTACATAAAGATTAAAAATTCCCTCATCATTGCCTTCTTGTTTTAACTGCATCACCTTATCATACACACTTTGATCTCCCAGGTCCTGAATAAGATAAATATCCTGTTCAAGTTCCTTTGCATAAATTTGAGGTACAGGCAACCTTTTCTGTAAAAAAAAATCTGTAAACAAGATAAATGCCTTCGTTTCAAATCTATTGGTATGATACACACCAATAGCCTGTCGGGTAGCACTAAAAATCCTGCAATAACTCCTTGATGAGCCTGATGGTGGAAATAAAGAAATTTTCAAAATTTCTTCACCAGACCATTTTTTGTAAAGAGTACTAAATAATGTATATAATTGTTTATTCAAAATAAAGACCCCTTAAAATAAATCAAAATAAATTCGTGTAATTCATGTTTATTTTATAATTTTATATGCAATGATAACAATTAATTGTTAAAATCAATGAGGCTTGAGCTATTTGATTCCGGGAATTTAAATTTTGTAGAATTTAATACAACCGGTGATAAAGAGAATTTTGTAAGATGCGACGAAGAATCGAAATATTTAGATACTGAAGTATTTAATATATTTATAGATTGTTTTGAAAACAGTAATTCATTATATGATTATATCCAGCCTACCTTGTATGGAACACGGAAAATAATCCCGCTGTTAAATGAATTAAAGAAAAAAGAAGAACAATTATCCGCTATTAAAACTGAACGTCAATTCTCAAATTATATAAACAGTGAATTTTGGGGTAAAGACTTCATTGAAAAAATAAAAAAAGAATACAAGAAAAAGGATTGGAATTATTATTTAAATGCACTTCACCAAATCAATCTTGAACTGATTCAACTTGTTGAATTATGCATTAATGAAGAACGTGTACTTTGGGTTATTGGAGCCTGATTCATCTGTTTATTTTTTATTTTTAATCGGTCATATGTAGCTCGCAAGTAAAAAATAATCATGATTGTGTGTCAAAGAATTTGTCATGGCTCGGTTCATCTCTTGTTCCTTCACGTAAATCTCAACGATATTAAGGGGACTTTAAATAATTATTTCGCATCAAAATTTTCAGAGTTTTTCATAGATAATGAAAATTTTTGCAGCACTATCGGGATAATGCAAAAAAATTTAAATAATTTTGGCTGCATTCGGCATAGCTCAAGCCAATGGCTTGGTTATGCACTCATTTGCACAAAATTTGAAGCAGTATATAAGAAACTCTGAAAACCCTACGGGAACAAATATAATAAATGATGAAGATTTGGTACAAAGTATTTTTTATTTTTGCTACTTCTTAAAAAACATTTAAATCATGAGTCTGATTAAATCAATATCCGGTATCAGGGGTACCATAGGCGGAACAGAAGGAAATGGATTAACTCCCTTAGACATTGTCAAATATACAAGTGCTTTTGGAGCTTTAATCAAAAAGAAAAATTTATCTCGTGGAAAAATCATAATCATTGGGAAAGATGCCCGCTTTTCAGGCGACATGGTTACAGAAGCTGTAAGCTGTTCATTAACAGCTATAGGATTTGATGTTATTGATCTTGGACTCGCTACAACACCAACCGTGGAATTAGCTGTAACCGAATTCAGTGCATCAGGAGGTGTGATTATAACTGCAAGCCATAACCCCGTTGAATGGAATGCACTAAAGCTTTTAAATCATAAAGGTGAATTCATCTCTGCAGAGGAAGGTGAAGAATTATTAAATATTGCAGAAAGCGAATCATTCACTTATGAAACAGTTAATCAGCTTGGCACCATTTCGAAGTGCAATGATTTTGATGACCAACATATATCAAAAATTCTAAACCTTGCATTAGTAGATCACAAGGCTATAAAAAGTAAAAACTTAACAATCGTTGTTGACGGGATAAATTCGGTTGGGGGAATTGCTGTTCCCAAGCTTCTAACTGCACTTGGAGTAAACAATATTTACAAAATCAATTGCACACCCGATGGAAAATTTGCTCATAACCCCGAACCCTTACCCTCTCATTTAACAGAAATCTCAACTCTGGTTAAAACAAAAAAAGCTGATTTAGGAATTGTTGTTGATCCTGATGTAGACAGGTTGGCTATCATCAATGAAGACGGAACCATGTTTGGAGAAGAATATACCCTGGTTGCCGTGGCAGATTATATATTATCACACAAAAAGGGTACCGCTGTCTCTAATCTTTCATCAACCCAGGCTTTAAATGATATTGCAAAAAAACATGGTTGCAAATATTTTGCATCTGCCGTGGGTGAAGTAAATGTAGTGGAAAAAATGAAACAAGTTCATGCAATCATCGGGGGAGAAGGCAATGGTGGCATCATTTACCCTGAATTTCATTATGGCCGGGATGCATTGGTTGGAATTGCGCTATTTCTTTCATTCCTTATGAAATCCGGGAAAAAATGTTCCGAATTGCAAAAATCATTTCCTCAATATGCAATGACAAAGAATAAAATTCCGCTTTCAACAAAAGAAGACATTGATACCATATTTGAAAACATCAAAAAATTATACTCGAAAAACAAGATCAATGATGAAGATGGAGTGAAAATATTTTTCAATAAAGAATGGGCTCATTTAAGAAAATCAAACACGGAACCAATTATCAGGCTTTACACTGAAAGCAATACACGTGAAAATGCAGAATTATTGGCAAATAAAATCATCACTGATATACAAAATCTCAGCGATTAATCTAATGTTTTCTAATTTCTTTTTCAGGATTCACAATCCGAATGATCAAAAAGAATCCTAAAAAAGCAATGAATGCTCCTGCATAAAATATACTGTCAATGCCCATGAAAGCATAAAGGCTTCCCATGATCAATGGCCCTATTGTTTGTCCAAGCCTTAAAATAGTGCCATTAACTGACATAAATACTCCCCGTTGATTCATGGGTGCTAATGAAGCAACGGTTGAATAAATCGTGGGAATATTAATTCCCTGCCCGATTCCATATAAAACAATTGGAATGATTAAAAGCCATATATTATTGATAAATGGAATACAGATAATACCCACGAAATAAAACAAAAATCCTATCCTCAGTATTTGTTTTGTTGTATATTTTCTGGACAACTTACCTAATTGAGATGCAGCTATAGCAGTAGAAAAAGATAAGACAGAAATAACAGCTCCAATTGTAACCGATGTAGCATTAAAACTATTGACTAATAAAAATGGCATATAAGCAAGCAAAATACCATATAAAATGACAAATGCAAATAAAGTCAATATAAAAACAACCACCACCTGGGGCTTTATTAAATTATGTATTGCACTATTTAAATACTCTTTTAAGGGCTGGCTGTTGTGAGGTTCAGGATTATTTAACTTTTTATATGTAAACAAACCTACCGGCAATCCTAAAAAAGCAAGTAAAAATGGATAGTTCCATCCCAAAACAGCAAGCATCCCTCCTATCATTGGATAAAGTCCTGTTCCAATACTCAGTACACTGCTATTGTATCCCATTGCTTCTGCTCTTTGCCTGTCCGAATAAATATCCCCAATAAGTGTCACATTCATAGAACCTAAAGCTGCAGTACCAACGCCCTGAAAAAAACGCATTATCAAAAGCACGTTATAATCATTTACAAAAGCACACGAAACACCAGCAATTGTAAAAATAAAAAGTGAATACAGAACAATCCTTTTTCTTCCTATTATATCGGACAGGACACCCAAAACCGGGGTAAGTATTACACCTGGTAATGTAAAAATCGTGATCAGAAAAGAAGCCTGCAATTCGGTAATACCAAACTTTTCTCTTATCATAGGCAGTGCAGGAGTAATTGAGGCCACTCCTAACACGGCCATCAGGGTGATGCCAAAAATAATTTTCAAATTAATATCCCTGTATAATTTCTCTCCCATAGATACTCCTGTTTAGCTTTTACTAAGCATTCATTGAAAGTATCTCAAAAATACATTTTGTTTTTAAAAAATACACTATAATAAGAAAATCTTTATTTTTTAAGGATTTTTTGTTAATTATATATAATATATGCCTGTTCTTTAAAGTTTATTTATTAAATTTGTGGTTTCAAATATTGCGGGGTGGAGCAGTGGTAGCTCGTTGGGCTCATAACCCAAAGGTCGTTGGTTCAAATCCAGCCCCCGCTACACGTAAAAAAAGCCTCCATTAATATGAAGGCTTTTTTTATTTTACAGCATAAAGATCATAAAAACCGTTTCAATTCCAATCGAAAACCAATATATATAGGATAAATATTTTCTGCTTCTTTAAACAGGGGTGTGAAA
>CAYFQI010000134.1:0-7998 GCA_964345135.1 uncultured Bacteroidales bacterium | reverse complement strand
AAAAACTAATTTGCGATTTACAATCGTCTAAAATAAAAATTTACTGAGGTCTGAATTTTTGTTCTTTTTTTTGATTTGTTTTACAAACATTTTGCAAATATAACCAGACCAATCCCTACATTTCAAACCGTTCTTTATAAGCCCACAAACCGGTTCCAGGATTAGAGATAAAATAGATATCTTCACCATTCACGATATTATATCCTTCTTTAAGTTTCTTGGGATTATATTTTTTACTCATTTCATGAATATCAGCATATTCAAAATTTACACGTTTAATTTCTTCCCGGGTTAAATGCCCAGGGCAATATGTAATTTTGAATCTTCCTTCGGACGAACCATGGATAAGATGCGCTGCGGCACTTAAATTTTGTTGTAAATCAGTATTTTGTTTTGTTAATTCCAGTACTTTTTCTGTCCCTACATATCCATATTTCCTGATCAGCTTGTCTATTTCGGCATCTTCGCCAAATTCTTTCAACCCGGGAGCCAAAATGATCAATTCGCCCTGATTGTCAATGGCCATTCGTGTTCTGTATATTGATTTATTGCCCAACCATGTACTCTTGTATTCAGACGGATCCAGAAAAACCACCATTTTTTTGGGAGATGAATCGAGCATTTCAAAATTCACTTTTAATGAGAGACTTGATGCTTTTTCAAAACATTCCATATCATCACCGACATACAGCCCACGAACCTTCATCTTTCCGTGTTCATCGCGCCCCACAACAGTAAGTACATAAACAATGGGAATATGTTTTGCAAAATGTTCCGAAGCATAATTTAATACCTTACGTACAGGTGTATCTGCTCTTCCCATCATTCTTTCCATACCATATGCGGCACCGAGAAAATGGCTTTTATTGATGCCTTCCCTGCCGCCTGTTCCGACAAATATATTTTTATTAAAATTGGCCATTCCCACTACTTCATGCGGAACAACCTGTCCGATTGATAAGATAAGACTGTAATCATCTGTAAGTCTTTTATTCACCTGTGCAGGCCATGAATAGTTCACTTTTCCTTCAGAAACACGTGACACATATTCAGCAGGTACCTCACCAAGTGTCACAATATCTTCCCGCCAATTATGTACCTTAAAAAGATCCAAAGGGATATCACCAAACATTTCTACAATTTGGTTTTCTGGCATAGCTGAATGAGTTCCTAAAGCAGGAAGAATATCGGTCAATTTGTCCTGATAAAATTCCCATGCATACCTTGTCAATTCACCGGCATGTGAATGAAACCGGGTAAAATCAGGAGGTATAGCCATTACCTTATCAGCACCTTTAATCTGTTTCAGGGCTTCGAATACCCCCTTTTTGAGATCTTCTGAACTAATAATATCTGTTTCCGAACCACGTTGATAATATATCATAATACTTATATTTTTTTAATAAACGAAACAACCGGGCAGATTTATATCTATACTCCGCTATATGCATTAAAACCACCATCTACCGGGATTATAACACCTGTTACAAAAGCCGAGATATCTGATAAGAGATATAAAACAGTGCCCTGTAAGTCTTCCGGTTCCCCAAATTTATCCATTGGAGTACTGTTAATAATCTTTTGCCCGCGTTCGGTCAATTCATTTGTATGTTCATCAACCAATAAAAACCGGTTTTGGTTTGTAAGGAAAAAACCTGGTGCAATTGCATTCACCCTGATACCTGTTTTCGCAAGATGTACTGACAACCATTCTGTAAAATTATTGATAGACGCTTTTGCAGCTGAATAAGCAGGAATTTTCGTTAATGGCCTGTAAGAATTCATTGAAGAAATATTTAGCACAACCCCTTTCCCTTTTATTGCCATATCTTTTGTAAAAACCATCGTAGGCAAAAGTGTTCCCATAAAGTTAAGATCAAACACCTTTTGAAATCCTTCCATTTCCAGTCCATAAAAACTGTTTTCAATGTCGTTTATATTATCTTTTGTTAATTCTTCAATCTTTGTCGTGGCTTTGGGTGAATTACCCCCTGCCCCATTTATCAATAAGTCAACCTGACCAAATTCTTTCGTGACGTATTCGTATGCTTCCTGCAACGATGCTTTATCTAATACATTTGCCTTCACTCCTATTGAAGGAATATTATACTGATCGGTGATCTCATTTGCGATCTGTTCAGCGCTTTCGTAATTCAAATCAAGTATGGCAGTTTTTATTCCTGATGCAGCAAGGCCTTTGGCAATAGAAGTTCCAATTACTCCTCCTCCCCCGGTAATAACACATACTTTGTTTTCTAAATCCTGGAATGTCAATTTGGTCATAATTAAAAAATTTAATGGTTAAAATATTTTGCTCTAATTCAAGGTAATATATAGTTATTTACAATAAAATTAAAAATTAAGTACCAAATTTAATGATTTTGTACATCTGAAAAAAAAGAAATGTGTAAATTCGTAAAATTTTAATTTAACAATAAATCAACCACTAAAACATAGTACAATGAAATTACCCAAATACACGTTTGGTATAGGAGACAGGTTCGGACAGCAAGGCATTGCACAGCTGAAAGCGCTTATTAAAGCGAATAATGACGGATATGAATTTATACCTGTATGGAACAAATCAAACAGGGAGCACCAGATCATCCACTCCAAACAAATAAATACTAAACATGAAGCTGAAGAAGCTGTAAACCAACTCGGTTGGGACAAACCATATTTTATTGATGCAGACCACATCAACAGAAATAATGTAGAAAAATACATTGAAACATCTAATTTTTTCACCATTGACGTAGCTGAGAAAATCGGTGAAGAAGCAACCAAACAGGAAATCAACGCATTTTATGAAAAAAATAAACATCTTGTAGGAAAAATAAAAATACCACATATTGAAACCCAATTTGGTATTTCATCGGACCGTATCAGGGAAATCGGTAAAAAATTTATTCATGCAATAAAAGAAGCAGGAGAAATATACCGGCTTATTGAAAGCAAAAAAGGAAAAGATAATTTTGTCACAGAAATTTCGATGGATGAAGTTGATGAACCCCAACGGCCGGTTGAAATGTTATTTATTTTAAAAGCACTTGCAGATGAAAACATTCCCGTGCAAACCATTGCTCCCAAATTCACGGGCCGATTTAACAAGGGCATTGATTATTCCGGTGATATTGATCAGTTCACCAAAGAATTTGAAGAAGACCTCCTGGTCACCGAGTATGCTGTAAAAGAATTTGGATTGCCGGACAATTTAAAATTAAGCATTCACTCGGGAAGTGACAAATTCAGCCTTTACCCGGTTATTGGAAAACTTCTTAAAAAATATGATAAAGGAATACATGTTAAAACTGCCGGAACCACCTGGTTAGAAGAAGTGATTGGTTTATCACTTGCGGGTGGAAAAGCGTTTGAACTCATTCAAAAAATTTATGGACATGCTTTGCGCCGTATTAATGAGTTGAGTGAACCATATGCCAATATAATCGAAATAAATATAGATGAATTGCCTTCTGCAGAAGAAGTTAAGAATTGGACCGGACAAAAAATGGCTGATTCAATCCGCCATATCCAGAGCCACAAAGATTTTAACCCGAATATGCGACAATTGCTTCATATAGGGTATAAAATTGCAGCTGAATATAGTGATGACTACATAGCCGCTCTGCAAGAAAACAAAGACATCGTAAATGAGCAGGTTACAGAAAACATTTATGAACGTCATATTAAACGGTTTTTTTGATGAACCGAGCCATAACAAATTCATTGACACACTATTTATCCCGTATTTTAATCCATAGCCGTTAACTGGGGATGATTATTAACATACCTCATAGTAACTTGAATTTCAACACATAAACTCATGGTGAATTCCATCTGACCAGATAAAATTTAAATTATCTTTACTAATCCTTGTGTGTGGTTTAGGTTTCTCACATGTTTAGATTTCAGGCTATTCGCTTAACACGAAATTTCTTCCTCTATAGCCTTTTTAATCCGATCGATTTGCTTTTGCTTATTTACTTCTCTAAGGCTTTTGGCCGTATCAGTATAATATTGATGCTTAGAAATAAATGAAAGTTGCATCTTGTCCCATTCAATTATTGAAGAGATTTTATTTTGTTCTTTCAATTCCATATATAATGTATTTGACACTGATATAAAATCACTTCTGCCTAAGTAATCAAGGTCCGCATCACATATAATGGCTTCATTTATATTTTTAGGATTAGGAGGGAGTTTGGTCGCCATAATTAAATCACTGATCTTATCAATTTGTTCCCGGGTATAATTGTATTTTGGAAGATATTTCTTCGCCAGTTCCACACCATAATATTCATGATCGTCATAACTAATAATATGTCCTGAATCATGGAATAAAGCAGCTGTTTTGAGCAATAATATATCTTCTTCACTAACTCCTTCACCCCATCCAATAAGCTCTACCTGTGTAACAACATCCACTGTATGTTTTACACCATGATAATACAAATAACTTGGCAGCTCAGACTCCAACTTTCCAAGCATAAATTCTTGTATATCTGTGAATTGAATAAGAAGAAAACGCGTGTTGAAATAATAATTGGGCAATATGTTTGAATTCTTTTCCCTGAATTCTGTTTTTAGCCCTTTTACTTCATACAACTCTAAGTCACCTTTATATTTAACAGGTATTTTACCATATATATCGCATTCAAAAAACTCTTTAACAAGTTCATAAGTCATAACAGAAATAATAACCTTTCCCGGAACACTAGAAGATTCCACCCGGGTTGCAATATTTACTGTATCTCCTTTGATATCATAAGATTTTTTCCGTTGTCCTGACACATCTGCTGTAACAGGCCCGGTATGCATTCCAAATGCAACTTCCCAAATCTTATCTATTTTATTATTTTTAGCATTCTTTAACACTTCAGACATCTCCAGGGCAGCCATAACTACTTCTACAGGATTTGTAATATTTTTCTGGGGAATGCCTCCAGCAGCCATGTATGAATCACCAATCGTTTTAATTTTATGAATATTGTATTTTTTAGTGATGGCATTAAAATGGATAAAAATCCTGTCCAATTCATCCATTATCGCCTCCGAATCTTTATTCTGTGATACTTTTGAAAAACCGTTTATCCTGATAAACAACACCGTTGCCATGTCAAACCTAAAATGGTTTTTACGCTTCTTGTCATCTATATTCTTTTGCTGTAAACCATGTTGTTCAATCAACTTCTCGTATTGTTCATTTTTTTGCAATAACTCATCATATTTTTTAGATAGCTCCTTTACCTGGTTTTCAAGTTCCTGATTTTGTTTAACAAGTTTGGCAATACGTTTTAATAATTTTTCGTTTTCTTTGTTTGGCATTTCTTAATTATATAAAAAATTATTTTTTTACCTTAAAAAACAAATATATTGAATGAATACACACAATACCATGAGATGAACATATGTTGTTGTAATATTCATCATCAACAATGTACATTTATATTATACTATTACGAAATAAAGATTTTTGAGTTATCAATATTAATAAAAAAAAACATGAATATTGATTTAAATCACTTTTTATGCATATTTTTTATATTAAAAATTGATAATCAGTCAATTTTAAATTATGGATTTTAAAATAACATCTGCATATCTTCCTACAGGAGATCAACCCGGGGCAATACAAGCCATTTCTGATGGAATTCGTCATGGAGAAGCGTTTCAAATGCTTTTAGGTGTAACGGGTTCCGGGAAGACATTTACCATAGCGAATGTTATTCAGAAAATTCAGCGTCCGGTACTAGTTCTGAGTCATAATAAAACATTAGCTGCCCAGCTTTTTAGTGAGTTCAATCAATTTTTCCCTGAAAATGCTGTTGAATATTTTGTTTCGTATTATGATTATTATCAGCCGGAAGCTTATCTTCCGGTTACAGATACATATATTGAAAAAGACCTCTCCATCAATGATGAAATTGAAAAGCTCCGGTTGAGTACAACATCCTCTTTGTTGTCAGGAAGAAAGGATGTGATTGTTGTTTCATCAGTTTCCTGTTTATTTGGACTGGGAAATCCTGATGACTTTTATAAGAACAGCCTAAAAGTTGAAAAAGGAGATGTTATGGACCGCAATACTTTTTTACTGGACCTGGTTGCAGCCATGTATTCAAGAAATGATATGGAGTTTAGCAGGGGCACTTTCCGTGTAAAGGGCGATACAATTGACGTACATCTTGCTTATACGGATATGGCTTACAGGATTACATTCTGGGATGAAGAAATTGAAACCATCCAATCCTTTGACCCTGAAACCGGGGAATTGATTGAGTCATTAGACCATGTCCTGATTTACCCTGCCAATATTTTCGTTGCCAGTAAAGACAGGATTTCTTTAGCTACAGTACAAATTAAGCTTGATCTAGAATCTCAGAAGGCACATTTTATTGATATTGGAAAAGGGGAAGAAGCCAAACTACTTGAAGAAAGGGTATTACACGACCTCGAGATGATCCGTGAACTTGGGTATTGCCCGGGTATTGAAAATTATTCAAGGTATTTTGACGGCAGGAAACCAGGGGAAAGGCCTTTTTGCCTGCTCGATTATTTTCCAGACGATTTTTTAATGGTTATTGACGAGAGCCATGTCACTATTCCACAAATTAGGGCTATGTATGGCGGCGATTATTCCCGGAAAAAAAACCTCGTAGAATATGGGTTCAGGCTGCCTGCAGCGTTAGACAACCGCCCGCTAATGTTTGATGAATTTGAACAATTGGTAAACCAGACCATTTTCGTGAGTGCTACACCCGGAAAGTATGAACTGGAAAAAACACATGGTGAGATCATAGAGCAGGTCATACGGCCAACCGGATTATTGGACCCGGTTATTGAAGTCAGGCCAACATTGAACCAAATTGATGAGCTTTTGGGTGAAATCAATAAACGGGTGAATAACAAAGAACGTATTCTTGTAACCACGCTGACAAAGCGCATGGCCGAAGAACTCACCAATTATTTATCCGGTTTCGATATAAAGTGCCGGTATATTCATTCAGACATAGATACATTGGAACGGGTTGAAATCATTGATAATTTACGAAACGGAGCATTTGATGTGCTGATTGGAGTTAACCTGCTAAGAGAAGGCCTTGATCTTCCGGAAGTATCTCTCGTTGCTATTTTGGATGCAGATAAAGAAGGTTTTTTACGCTCGGAGACATCGCTTACTCAAATTGCAGGCAGGGCAGCAAGGCATCTAAACGGGAAAGTCATTATGTATGCTGAGGTGATCACCAAATCAATGCAAAAAACAATTGATGAAACACAACGGCGAAGGGAAAAACAGCTTGCTTATAATAAAGAACACAACATTACACCCCGGCAGATTGAAAAAGCCACCGGAAATATTATGCAACAACGGTTACAGGATTATTCCAGACAAAAGCCCGGTGGAAAAGTATATGGCGGGCCTGGTGAAGTATCCATTGCTGCTGACCCAGTAGTGCAATATATGAGCAAAGAAAAATTATTCGCTGCACTTCACAAGACAAAAAAAGACATGGAAAAAGCAGCTAAAAATCTGGATTTCATAAAAGCTGCCGCTTTAAGGGATGATATGTTTGCCCTTGAAAAAATGTTAAAAGAAAAAGAATGATACAAAAATAGGTTCCACTCGTCATAAGATGATTTTTTTGCTTACACATCGTTACCTTTTACTAAAACGGGGAAGAAGAACTCCACCTTACCTGGATGTTGTTTATCCTGGCATTACCACGCATATTAAGCATAAATGAGACAATCTCTGCAATCTCATCAGTACATAAGTCCGGAAGTATCCAGATCAGGCCGCATTTCTTTGATCAGATATGTTTTTACCCTCCCCCGGGTTCCCAATATGGCGCAAGTGTTTTGCACTTGTGCCTGATACTACCCAATACGGCGCAAGTGTTTTGCACTTGTGCCTGATACTACTTTATATAACCATTCCTTCATATATATAATCTCCGGGTAAATACATCAAGCCAATAAACTACCGCTGTAGACAAGAAA
>CAYFQI010000133.1:0-8058 GCA_964345135.1 uncultured Bacteroidales bacterium | reverse complement strand
TGCGCATGTGTGTTAAATGACTTATCATGGGTGTTTCATCTGTTTATATTTTTAATTTTTAATCGGTCAGATTAACCTTAATAAAAAATGATTCCATCTCTGAGATGATAATCCATCATCCTTCTTCCCTCATTTCTTCATACTGTAAATTCAACTGTTCCCATTTGGACATTTCCATGGCCAGCTCATCTTCTTTTTGCTTATAGCGTCTAAAAATTTTATCATCCACACAAACTTGTTGGTTATCAGATAAGTAGCAGCTCATTTCATCCATCTCCTTTTCCAGTCGTTCAATATTCGTTTCAGTGTTTTTAATTTCCTTTTCTAATTTCCGGAATTCATTATTTTTTTGTTTCTGCTGCTCATACGCTTGTTTATTGGCCTTTTTGCCTTGTTTGAGATATTTTTCTTTCTGTAAAACCTCTTTCTTTTGTAATTCATTTAAATGTTCGATTTTTTTCTTTCTTAAAAAGTCATTTACATCGCCTATGGTTTCGCGGATTTGATGATGTTTGAATTCATATACTTTATTCGTGAGCCCGCTTAAAAAATCCCTGTCATGTGATACCAAAATCAATGTACCATCATATTCCAACAAGGCTTGTTTTAAAATATCTTTTGACCGCATATCAAGATGATTTGTTGGCTCATCCAGGATCAACAGGTTATATTCCCTGAGCAATAAAGTGGCCAACGCCAGGCGCGAACATTCTCCACCGGAAAGCACACTTACTTTTTTATCAATATCATCGCCACTAAACAAAAAAGACCCAAGGATGGTCCGAATTTTATGCCGTACATCTCCCACCGCTATATCATCTATCGTTTCAAAAACTGTTTTATGTTTATCCAACAGCTCATCCTGATTTTGTGCATAGTATCCGATGGAAACATTATCACCTAATTCATAATGTCCGATAAAATCCGTTTCATTCATAATAACTTTTATCAGTGTGGTTTTCCCTTCTCCGTTCCTTCCAACAAAAGCAATGCGGTCTCCCCGATCAATAGTTAAATCAATATTCTCTAATACCAATTGTTCATCATACGCTTTGGTCAGATGTTCCAGCTTTGCTACAGTTTTTACTGAGCGAGGAGCAGGTGGGAAACGAAGCTTAATCTCACTGGTTTCTTCTTCATCTATTTCAATCCGTTCAATTTTTTCCAGCTGTCTTATTTTTTGTTGTACCTGAACTGCTTTTGTCGCTTTGTATCTAAACTTTTCAATAAACTCTTCCGACTTTTCAATCTCCCGTTGCTGATTAGCATAAGCAGCTTGCTGCATTTTGATCCGTTCTTTCCTGGCCTGAACAAATTTCGAATAAGACATGGGATAATCATAAGACCTGCCTTTAACCAATTCTATTGTCCGCTTTGTTACATTATCCAAAAAGGCTCTATCATGTGATATAATAAGCACTGCACCATAATAATTACTCAAAAAATCTTCCAGCCATTGAATGGACTCAATATCCAGATGGTTGGTGGGCTCATCTAATAATAATACCTCCGGCTTTTTAAGCAGCAGTTTGGCAATTTCAATACGCATTCTCCAGCCTCCGCTAAATTCAGCAGTTGGCCGTTCCATATCTTCCTGTTCAAATCCCAATCCCGCAAGGCATCGTTCTATATCTGAATCCATAGTATCTGCCCCCAGCATGTTAAGCTGTCCGCTTAAATCCGAAAGTTTATCGGCAAGAGACAGGTAATCGGTAGACTCATAATCCGTTCTGCTGGTTAATTCGTCAGATAAATCATGAATCTTTTCATGTATCTGCTCTACTTCGGTAAATGCTTTTTTTACCTCTTCCTTAAGGATATGGGTATTATCAACTTCCATAAACTGAGGGAGATATCCGATTTTAATCCCATTTGGAACCGAAATATTTCCGGATGTTGGATTGAATTCTTGTATAATCAATTTAAAAAGGGTTGATTTCCCTGCTCCATTCTTCCCCACCAGACCAATTTTATCTTTTTTATTAATGATAAAAGAGATGTCGTTAAAGAGCCGGGTGCTCCCAAAATCAACCGATATTTTATCCAATGCTATCATAAGGCAAAATTAATGAATCCGGATTGAATTCAATCAATTAAGATGTAGAATAATTATTCGTTTTTGCCAACTGCCCCAATTAGCCATTATCCATTAGCGCTTAACCAACAGCCAGCATATTATCCGTGTAAATCAGTTATATCAGCGTTCCAAAATATATAACCACAGATGACTCGGATTGAGCAAAGAATCGCTGATTGGTTGAAAGGTTTGGAAATTATTAGGCGCTTAGTCTAAAACTTTGAACAACATGTTGTTCAAATTCCCCAAAGAGTTTTTTTCCAACGGAAAAAATGTAGTACCTTAATTCTAAAATTCGTGTTTTTTTGGCAGAATATTTATTTTATAATAATCTTTTCTATTTCTGATTTATCCTCAGAAATAATCTTCACAAAGAAAACTCCTTTCGATAAGTTTGAAATATCAATATTTACGTCTGATTTATTGATTTTGCTTTCATACATAACTTTACCTGTAATATCAACAATCGACACCATATAAAATACCAAGCCATTTGTTTTAATATTTATTATATCAGAAGCTGGAACCGGATATATATTAAAATCAATTTGAGTGTTTCCTACTACTGATACATAAGACTTTACTGTCAAATTAAAACTACATGTTGCGACATTATTGTTAATATCAGTAATAGTCCAGGTTATTTTATATGTTCCCGGGTTAAATGTTTCACCTTCAAGGGTCGTTGAATCATTATGATCATTCGATATTGTAAATTCACACTTATCGGATGCATTTACCGGATCAAACTCTGATCCTTGTACTGTATAGATATTGTTGTTAATATCAACATCTACAACTGCATCTACAACACATTCAATAACAGGCATATCAACGATTACTTCATGCCTATCGCCTATATTTGCCCTGGTTCCGTCAGGATCTTTTACAGAGGCAGTATCACCAGCATCAATGCAGGGTGAACATTCGAGCAATGATAGCTTGCTACCTGTCGAATCAACAAACATTGGATCATCTGATATATTGCTGTTCACACCCATGAAGTCAACTTGTGCAGTACGGCTGAAATAAACATTTGCCACAGCGCCATTGGTAACTTCTACATCATTAGGATCATTATGTTTAAATAAACAATTCCTGACCGTAGCATTAATTCCACTTGCCCTGCAATGAATAGCACCTGAATCAGAACTATTATTATAGAATGTACAATTTTCAATGATCGGAGATCCTGAATTACCCCAATACATTATTGCACTTGCATACGAAGAATCGCTGTTTTCAATGAACGAGCAATAATAAAAATGCATCTCCGTGTTTTCATTTTTTACAGCTCCCCCATCGCTTTCTAATGCCATGTTTTTATAAAATGTACAGTTCTTGGCCTGAATGTTTGTTACTTCACTGTCATTATGTATGGCACCTCCCTGGCTTTGGGCTATATTGTTCCTAAACATACAGTTTTCTATAACTATATCTGTAAGATTATCATTATACATACCTCCACCAAAACTATGTGGATTACTTCCATTTGCCATTCCTCTTTCAACAATAATTCCATCCAATGTAATATAATTTCCACCTCTTATTACATGGTATGAATTGTCTGTTGAATCGCCTTCTGTTCCAATATCTCCACTTAGTATGGTCATATTGTTTTCAAAATCCCTTTCATTCAATTTCAGTTCGGTAGCATTAAACCCACCGTATACCGAGACACTGTCGGGTATGACGAAGCTAAGGGCACGATCAGCATCAGACGTGGGTTTGTATATTCCCTGGGCCACCCAAATATCTGTACCGGGGCCGGCTATGTCCAAAACGCTTTGTAGATCATTAAAGGCATCATTCCATGTAAGGCCGGTATTGTTCCCTGTTGCATTTTCATCAACATATATCAAATCCGTTGAAAATATTTTAGGCTGTTGCATCAATACAACAAAACCATCTTCTATACCACTTAAATAATGTTTGGTGGCAATGTCAATATATCCATCATTGTTAAAATCAGCGGCAACACCTCCTTTTCTTAATAAAGTTGTTCCAAAGGAAAAATCATGTTCTTGAAGTTCAAATGTTCCATCTCCATTTCCATAAAAGATACCCATTCCCTCTGAGCTGGAAGCATTTCCACATATAATATCCATATGGCCATCATTGTTTATATCGGCCGAAAATGCATATTCGTAATCCGAAGTCAATTCCGACTCGTTCCAGCCCGTTAGCGATTCATCACCTTGTCCAATAAATAACATCAGGCGCTTATTGGTAATGGTAACATCGGAAACAACCATGTCTATCTTTCCATCCTCATTATAATCGCCAATAGCAACATTGCTCATATGATTAAGATCATAATCTACTGTTTGATGCCCTATAACCGTATCAAGCGAAACACCCCAATCTATTATTCCATCCGCTGGATTACTAGTATCACCAAGGTTAATAAAACCTCTTACAAAATGATCCTCTCTATTAGATGAGTAATACCACCACCCGCCTTGCCTCCATAATCCAACAAGATCAAAATCCATATCATTATCTATATCGGCAGCATATAACATTCCGGCACAAGGAATGCTCGGTGAACCGGCTGAATCTGCGGTGTCGGCTGCTAGTGGGTTTAAATCGGACGAGAAAGTACCGTCGCCATTTCCATAGTATATTCTTTGTTGTTGATCCTGATTGGCTATAAAATCTAAATGCTCATCGCTATTGATATAAAAAGGGCCGGTTACATTATGTCCGTAGCTATAACCTTCTGTAATATCTATAGGATTGTTCCAGTTATTTTCTGTCTCATTCCAAGTACATATTGAAACTCCTCTGTTTCTAATCCCGGCAATAATATCCAAATCATTGTCATGATCAAAGTCCCCAACAATGACCCCATGAATATTTCCATTGAAGGCAGGAGTTACAGAGTGTATTTTCATACTATCGCCCATAACATCATATGTTTTTACGGAGACTATGTAGTTTGACCACTCACCTATAAAAAGCTCAACAGAGCCATTGCCTTCCACATCTCCTGTCGCCATTCCCGTAACTTGAATTCCGGGAAGATAACTTTTGGCTGTAAACTGATCTAATATAATTGATATGGGAGCATCAATTGTATCTTTAAGGGTTCCTCCTGCCTCTTGAATTTTAATAACAATATCCATATTTTTGTTCGGAACTGTCCAGTATAACATACCATTATTTTCTTCATCAGTCGTTATATCCACCCAGTTTATACTATCAGTAGAATAAGCAATATCAATATTTCCTGCTACATCCTCACTGTTCCACTTAATTTTTTTTACCGTCCCTCCTACAAGTTCTTCGCCACCTTTGGGTGAAGTAATTTCAATGGTTTGAGATTTTAATATCATGCTGAAAAAAAAGATTGTTACCAAAAAAAGTACGACACGACAATTTAAATTCATTGTCCTAATTTTAAATTTCATAGCTTTTTATTTAAATATTAATTTTATTTATGGAAATTGGGTTTCATTTTGCTTCAAAGATACTATTATATTTTTAAATTCTATAAAAGGGACTTCTAATAATTCCTTTTTTCGACTCTTCAAAATTTATCGGATTATCGTAACGGTTCCATAGACTGTAACGTCGTCAATATATTCAACAATAAATTTATACGTACCAATTGGCAATGCATCCCCATCCTGGTTTTTGCCCTGCCAGGTAAACGAATGGTTTTTGTTTAACGGGGCCTGATGAACACGTCCACCAAATTTTGACAAGAAAATCGAATTATGTTTGACTTTCTATGCAAAAAATGTTATATTTGTAGGCAAAAAATGACAGAATTTGGGAAATACAATATTGTCCCGGTTGGTAACTTTGTCCTTAGGGAAAATTTGGCTACATACAATTCCCCGAAAGACAAAATCAATCAATTGAATAATTCCGGGGAATTAATACGTCTAAAAAGAGGCTTATATGCAATTCCCAGGGCCATTACCGGACAAAGTCTTTCAAAAGAGTTGATTGCAAATCATTTATATGGCCCGTCTTATGTTTCTTACGAAAGCGCTCTTTCTTATCACGGTTTAATACCAGAGCGTGTTTACGTGACAAAATCAGCTACACTTAAAAGAAAAAAAGAATATCAGACACCTGTCGGTATGTTTCAATACATTACTGTTCCTGGAGCATATTACCCGATTGGCCTTTTGCAGGAGATCATAGATGAAAACTATGCATTTATAATAGCCTGCCCGGAAAAAGCACTTTGCGATCTTGTCTTGAGTACATCCGGATTGCGTTTTCAATCAACCAAAGCAGTTAAAGACTACCTATTGGACGATTTACGGATTTCCCGGGAAGATATACAAACATTTGACATTAACATAATCAACAATTGTTCATTGCATGGTTATAAAAAAACTGATATCCAGCGGTTGGCTGATTATGTAATGCAGTTAAAAATGAAATAATATGAGTACAATATTTGATCAGATGATATCCCGGTATCCCATAGAAACAAGGGATGATGAACTGAATGCTTTGCATGAGGTAATGCAGCAGATAACATTGGCAGCATTATACCGAGACGGGTTCTTTAATGAAGCTGCTTTTTACGGGGGCACCTGCTTGCGGATATTCCACGAACTTGAACGTTTTTCTGAAGATATGGATTTTTCATTAGTCAAAATCAATAAAAATTTTACCCTTGAACCTTATTTTGAGGCTATTACCAGGGAATTCATTTCATTGGGAAGAAGCGTTGAAATAGCAAGAAAAGAAAAAAAATCTGCATCTAAAGTAGAATCAGCTTTTTTAAAGGACAATACGGAGATGTATAATATTGCATTTCAAACAGAACGTTCAATAAAAATAAAAATTGAGGTTGATAAAGATCCTCCGTTGAATTTTCAAACAGAATCTAAATTACTCATGCTACCGTTTTCATTTATGACCCGATGTTTTACCATTCCATGCCTGTATGCGGGAAAAATGCATGCATTGCTTTTCAGAAATTGGAGAAACCGGGTAAAGGGCCGTGATTGGTACGATTTTGAATGGTATGTCAGGAATAATCATCCGCTTAATTTCATCCATTTTAAAGAGCGTGCCCTGCAAAGTGGAAGCATAAATGATAACCAATTTTCAAAAGAGAAATTTATCTCATTAGTAAAAGAAAAAATAAAATGCACTAAAATAGAGATGGTAAAAGCAGATGTTCAGCCATTCATAAAAAACCAGGAAGCACTTGAAATTTGGTCAACTGATTATTTTTTACAATTGGCTGAAATGATCAGCTTTGAATAATTTTCATGAATGTTGTGATTATAAGCTACTTTTATTCAATGGTTCATTGTAAACAAAATTCCACACTAATTTTTATCTTCGTATTAATTAACAGGAAATGCTGAACCATATTTTTATATTATTTTTTTTATTTATAATCGTTTTTTTTCCACTATATGGACAGGGAAATAAGGCGAACAGGTTTCCTATAGAGTATTATCAACACAATCATGTTTTATTTCATAGCAACCCCTCTTTAACAGGCATAGGGACTAATTTTGAAAGCTGTGTTTTCATGCGAAGACAGCCGGGCAGGTGGAGTGTTTTTAACAGTTCCATGGCATATTTTTATTACAGGTTCAACAATGGAAAAGCTAAACATAATTCAACGAGCCTCGGATTGCACATAATAAATGACTCAGAAGGCAAATTCATTAAACAGAACAGGTTGTACACCCAGTATGCATGGCAAACAAAGATATCCGGTCATGTACATTTTTCCGGGGGCATTGAATTCGGATTTATTAATAATAGCATAGAAGGTACTGTTCATACCGGGAATAGTTCTTCTCTCGTCCCGGATGGCAGTGCAGGGGTTACTATTTTTTCTGAAAAAGATTTGTTGGGAATATCTGCTCAACAATTGTTTAATAGCGAAATACAACCTTTTTCCCAGCAAGCTGTTTTTTATCTGTTTATATTTTAATTTTTAATGGTCAGATGGAGCTCGCCATGAGTTTATGTTTTTGACATTCACATTG
>CAYFQI010000132.1:0-8061 GCA_964345135.1 uncultured Bacteroidales bacterium | reverse complement strand
TTAAATTTTTCATAGTTATTAGATTTATAATTTGAAGTATTACCATAATCCCCCCCATCCAAACTGAAAATAAAATTGATCTCCTTCATACTGGTTAGTACCTCTTAAATCCTCGAAGTAATAATCATCAATCCATTTATGAATTGTATTTTGGAATCTGTTCCTTATTGCTTCGGAGTCCCATCCAATTTCAATCGGACCTACTCCAACATAAAGAATTCCATGACGGTAGCTATCTGGTTTTTCTAATGAGGGAATATAACTATTTGTTGCTTCATCAATCCCCCCCTTACTTCTATCAGGCTCACCAGTAAACAACTTGTTTCCAATCCTGAATAACCCCAGGTTTATACGGACATGAGAAGTTCTCCACCGGTCTTTTTTATCCCCAAAAAGGTCATTATTTACATCTATACCCAAAGTACCCGGAATACCAAGTGTATAGGTGCCTACTGTCTGCGAAAACTCTCCTGCTGTATATTTTGTTTTTTCCCTGGTAAAAACCCCTAACACTGAATATTCATGTCCTCTTCTGTTTTCCCATCCTTTATAACCACCATAGCTTTTCCAATAATATGTATCACCAAAATTATAACGGTAGCTAAAAGGCACTAATTTCGGCAATCCAACTGATACATCATATCCTAATCCTGTTTGGTGTGTGCCAAAGTTAATGTTTATTTTTATTGCAACAGGTGAAACATATTTCTGTAATTGATAACCCGGTTCTGTAAGAAATACAAAAGCTGCAGCTGCTAACCATATCCACTCCCCATTCGGGTCAGTATAAATAAGCGGATTATTCAATGCATACGCATACCTGTTAAACCCAAGCGAGTAATCCGGCATTTGCACGTAATTGTCGGGGCTGAGGAATTGGCCTGTGATAGGATCATACACTCTGCCGTTCATGTTGATGAGGCCAAACTCATCAATATGTTCGTGGCCTGTGAAACCACGGGATGTGAATGATAAATCTGGATTATCAGTAAGCTGCCAGGTATCGGGGTTGCGGCGGTTGCCCCAGGCATCAAAGCTGTAGCGGGCAACAATGTTACGGTTTTGGTCTGTAATGACACGAATGCTGCCGAGGTGGTCGGTGTGGATGAAATACAGGTTTTCATCATCGCCGTCTTTTACCCAGGCTGCTGCCAGGCCACTGCCGCCACTGATGTAGTATACGGTGCGTTCATTTCCATAGGTTATGGTTTTCTCACGATTGCCGGAATAATAGCGGTCATATACCCAGTGATTGTGCACATATTGCACTTTTTTCCGCTGCTGTTCCGGCCCATAAGTGAAATACATGTGCTTGTTATTGGCCGGTTCACTGATCTGGTCTACCTTGTTAAAGTCTGTCCATGTAATGTCATGCTCCGGAAGGTTTTCAGCATCCGGGGCAAGCCCTTCAATAGAAGTTACCGCATGTACCCCTGCATTGCGTTGTTGGGAGTAGTTGAATATGTCACCCGTGTTGTCTTTGCTGTTCATGTTGTGCTTGTCCTGCTGGTTATACTGCATTGCAAGGACATTTGTGCCATCGTGTTTCACGTTTGTCAGGCGGTCCAGATCGTCGTATGCGAACGACTCTGTCATGCCGTTTTGTTCGGTGCGGGAAAGCAAATTGCCGGTGGTAGTATTGAAATCATAGTTATATTGCTGCATTGGTGATGTAAAACCGGACTCGAACACATTCGGGAAGCCATAATCATCATATTTGTTGTTGGCCAGGATGTTGTTGCCAAAAAAATATTTATCTTCTTTGGCTGAAAGATTTGCACGGTCCCATACGAGTGCGCCATTGGCCTTTACAGTATTCAGGAAACCCAGGCCGTCATAATCTCTTGTTACAGAAAGGCTGTTGTCGTAATCTGTTCGATGTATATTGCCATGCTCATCATAGTAGTATTCATTGGTAAATGTTTGTCCTCCAATCGTTTCAATTGTTTTTTTCGTGCGGTGGTATTGGTCATATTCATATTGCCGGGTCACATTTGAAAATTTTCCGCTGACCTGTTGTACCTTCCCTATGCCATTGCCGGAAGGCACGTAAGAGTAGTCGGCAATAATGTTTGTGCCGGCCTGGTCTGTTGTTTTTTTGTCGAGTCGCCATAAATTATCATAAAACAACCAGAATTCATTGCCTTTGTTGTCTTTTTGATATGTCAGGTCGCCCAGGGCATTGTAATCGTATTCCACGCGCCCGGCATCAGGGTCATTCAGCACGGTTTGGTTGCCTGCATTGTCATACTCCATCGTAATCTCGCTGTTTGCCAGTGTTATTTTTTTCACCTGCCCGTTGGCATGGTATTTATAGAGTATCTCACCACCCGGGTCCGTGGCTTTTACAAGATTGCCGGCAGCATCGTATTCTTTAGTGTATTGCCTGTTTTCACTACCCATATCTACAATTTTGGTAACAGTATATCCATTGCTTGTTGTGCCATAATTATTGGTTATGGTTTTTCCGGTAGGCAATGTAGTTGTTTCCGGCCTGCCATCGGGTTTATAGGTGTACGTGGTTGATTGCACGGCCTCCCCGCCAGACAATGAACTGGTTTTTTCCTGCATTTGGCCTTTGTTGTTATAAGTGGTGCGCGTGTAATTCACCCTGTTGTTAAACCCAACTGTTTCATCACGTACCGTTCTCCCCAATATGTCATAATATGTTTTTTGGTATGGCGCACCGTCCTGTTCTGCCAGTTCAAAATATACCGCGTGTGGGACATTGGTTCCCGTGTACCATCGGGTGGCATAGTTTATTTCCTGTCCGTCGGGCAGGATGGTTTTTGTACGCCGGCCCCAATTATCATATTGGTATGTTGTTTTTAAACCTGTAATGCCGGTTTTTGTCAATACATTGCCCGTGGCATGATTGTATGTATATTCTCCAGAACCCAATGCACTGGTTTGTTTGTACACGAACCGGCCATTGTAATCAAATTCGTACGTGGTTGTTTTTGCAGGCATATTATTAGGCGCTATTCTTTTACGCTTAAAATTACCAAATTTATCATAATTTTCAAAATAAGTTATCACACTTTTATCCGTAGTATGTGCATTTTCAGTTTTAGAGGTAATGTTACCTTTGGTATCGTATGAGAAAAATGTTGTATTATTTTGGGTTGAACTATGATCTGTATATTTTTTTGTTATAGATACAGTTTGTGGTTTGTATGGCATATATGAACCTTTATTTGTGTAATTCGTGTTCAATGTTGTGATTGTCATAATCCCTTGATCAAATAAATCATCCGGATTTGCACCATATGTTTTAATATTGGTTGTTAGATTTCCATTGTGATCAAAATTATTTATGCTTCTTAAGGTTGTATTTTTTAAATAATTTTCACTTTTTAACATATAAATATATGGGAAATAACATTTACCATATTCTTTAACATTATAAGTAAGAGTTTTTTCAGACACCGGATTACCTCCAATGGATGTTATTGTTTTTTTTAAGACGGTATGCATATATGCATCCATAATATCATATTCCTGCTCTTTTAATATTCCGGTTTCCGGGTATTTTGTCCTAATATATTCAAACCCAAGAAACCCTTTTCCTTTGGTGTGTATTTTTGCCCCCTTGTATCTGTATATACTTCTGTTTGTGCCGCCTATCCCATCTGGTGAAGTAATCTGTGAAACAACATAAATAGGGCCTGCAAATCCATTGATATCCTGATGGTCATCATCTAATTTATAATAAAAAGAACCTTCTGGAATTAGTGATTTATATTCGAATTGTATGAGTTTATCTATTCCGTCTGTAATAGATTGAGCCAGGTATTTTTGTTCATTGGGATGGAAGGATACAATTTTTGTTTTGCCAGCAAAAATCACTAAATCAATTTTCCCATCACCATTATAATCAGAAAATTTGTCTGCTGTTGAAAAACCATATTTATCAGAGGTTATTGAATTCCTGATCAATTCTTCTCCTGTTGAATAGCTGACATGAAATTTTCTTTCCGTTTTGTTTTTATATCCAACTGATTCTAAAATATCAGCTTTTCCATCACCATTATAATCCGCAATAAAAACATCATATTTTGGTGCATGATTTGGTTTTCTTGTATTTTGATTCAGTGTAATATCCCAGGCCGGCCATGCAAAGCTATTTCCTTTAAAAAAATTAATGTGCCATCCGCTGTTTTTATTCCATGTTAATACATCACACCTTCCATCTCCATTAAAATCACCGGTGAATACTTCATGCCATTTACTCGGAAAATTATTATCTCTGTCCATTAAAACAGCATCTTCTGAAAAACTATACACCACATTCCTGTTCCCAAGCGCTAATATATCAAAAGCCCCGTCACCATTAAAATCACCGGGATATACATCTGCATCATAATCGAATGAAGAAAAATTCAACTTATCTCTTGTTTGTCTTACCAACGAACCTATATACCATGCATCATGTTTCTCATATTTGAAAAATACTTCATCAGCTCCATCCCCGTCAAAATCCCTGAATATAACATTTTCTATATCACGTTTACATAATATGCATGTACCTATATTTTTAGCCATGTATTCAAGATTTTTTTTTCTGACAAAAGAATTTGTGTTTTCATCATATCCAAAAACCCGGAATTTTATTCTGTGTTCCCAATTGTAAGCTTTTATATATTTATTTATCAATTCATCTTTACCATCTCCGTCTACATCCGCAACAAAAATTGTTGTATTTTTATCATATACTGGAATTTTTGTATATAAATTATGTTTACAAGCAAAAGTAAAATTGGAATTATATAAGTGTTGTTTTAAATATAATTTAAATTCTTTGATAGTTGCCCATCTTCCTTTTTTCCACCATGATACATCTTCATCTTTATAAGTAGGCGTTCTTATTAAATCCGTCAGGCCATCCCCATTAAAATCACCTGCAAAATGGCACCCAAATAGTAAATTGGTTTCATTTATCTCAAAGTCGTTGGTATTACTGTTCCATTGTATGATAGTAGAATTTAACTCATCTCCTTTTGAGTTTTTTAAAGAAACTTCGACTAATCTTGAATAAATATCATCATTTATATTATTGTGTAAATATTTCAGATTATATTGTCTGTAGAGCAAATTTTCACAATATACTTTAATATTATTTAAGATCAGATGTTGTTTAATACTGCTTCCATTTATATAATTAGTAGTTATATCTTTGCGTTCTTCATAATAAAAATTTATTTTATTATAGGGTGTTATGCCATTATTATTACCAGTGTATTTAATACTGGTAACCCTATGGCCGTATTTATCCTGCCTGTACTCAAAGAGGATATAATTTCCATTGGCATCTTCTATTTTTTTAATCATAAAAGCAAGGGCTTTCCCACTGTTGGGGCCGTTCATGTTTATGAAAGCATCACTGTCCCCATCGTATTTTCCAAAATATAGTATCTTCCCATTTTTTGTATATACAGTAAATCCGTTAAATGTATTCCCATTTTTATGGCCTATAATTTTTGAAAAATCGTATTTTTCTTTTTTAAATATATAATCTCCATCTGATGTTACTCCTGTTTTAATTAACCTTGATCCATCCAGTATAAAATTTCCTTTTGCATTAAATTGAATCCCTTTTACTTCACCATCATAATAAATATTTGACCCTGTTCGGGTTATGGCAGACATCCCTGCCAGCCCCCAGCCCATTCCCAGCGGCCCATTGCCTCCCTGGCTGTTGTAGGTTATGGCAATAGACGGCTGCATTCCATTGGTTCCTGGTGAAATTTCAATGGGTATGGTATATGTAGCAGCACCCGTGGGTGTTACATTAAAGTTCCCGGCTATGGCACCCACTACCGGGTTGTCTTTGATATCCCGGTTAGATGGGTCAGGCGCTGTGGTGAGATATTCTGCCGGGCATATCATGTTTTTGTCTATGCGCAGGCTGGTGTTGGGCGGGGCATCAAAATTAAATCCGGGAAGCAGGGTTATTTTATCCCGGGCTTTTACAATGCCGCCTTCTTCCGGAATGGCATCCGGGGGCATATTAATAATTTTTTGCTGGGCGGAAACAGGTAACAGCATATAACTTGCAATGATGCAAACAAATATAATGGCGGCTTTTCTTCTCTTTTTCATAATTCCATTGAGTTAATCCGGTTAAACATTGAATAGATTACCGCGTGTTTAATTGCGTTTCAATTTGTTCAATTTTTCCTTCCAGTTCTTCAATTTTTTTATTTTGTTCAACCAGCTTAAGGTTTTCCTGTTTTAGTTTTTCGATCTCATTGTTCTGTTTTTTTATCTCATTTTCCTGCGTGTCAATTTTTTTCTCCTGTTCTATGGCATGCAGTGTAAGTTCTTCTACTTTTTGTAGTAACAGGTTATCCATTTGGCCAATGCTGTAGCCGTTTGATTTGAATTCTTCGGCAGATGGTATGTTTGGCAAATGTTTGTGTTGCTTTATATATGTTTCAACATCTTTCAGGGGTTTTAGCTCATAATCTTCACTGAATACAAAGTCAGATTGGGGGACATCGTCCATAATATCCACCCGTTCTACAGTAATGTATCCGTTTATTTCAACATGGTTTTTGCCATATACGCTTGGCAGCATTTTTAATATCATGTTCTGGCCATTGTTATTGCCCATTACTCCGTCGTTGGCATCTGTATAATTACCACCTGTAAAATAAATACCTTTTTTACCATGCACGTGCAATATGTCAGTATCGGGGTTATCACTGCTGTTTACAGGAAGATATTCTCCCAGCATACAATTTATGGCTCCATTGGGTTGTGGATTCATGAATTTATTATTGTCTCCGAATGCAATCTTGCCGTTTTGATGCAAGAGATGTAATGAATACCGGGCTGTTTTATGTCCATATTGATCTGTTCCAATACCTATCGCGTTTTTTACATATAAATCATCGAATTCACCACCCGATGCTGTTACCTCTTCAAATTTTCCTCCTGCCAATGCTTCATATACTTCAATCTCTATAGAGCCTGTTATGCTGCTCCAGTCAATATTATCGCAGTTGTTGCAAGAAACATCAAATACCAGTTTTACTTTATTGATCTTCATAGAAGGGTTTACCTCAAATTCATCTGTATATGTCATAGTTTGATCATTGCAATAATCTCTCAAATATTTGTATCCTATACATTCCCAACGGCCATGAGAATAAACAACCACATGGTATGCACAGGGGAGATCATGCCCCCACATTTTCACTTTAACAGATTTGGCCATTTCAGGTTCATTGAGTTCTAATTCATATACTTCCCATTCAGTGAATTGATTTGAAGAAGAACATAAATGATCATTCGTATTTGTTGAATTTTCAGAAGGCACATGGACCACGCTTAAACCGTCAGCAATATTTTCACCTTTTACATACTGAATGATCGGTTGTCCATTCATCATGAGGTTTTCAAATTTTCCTTCTTTGGCATCAATATGATCAAAAGAAGCATCATAATTACCTGTAATCATATCTGAAACAGCTCCTGAAGGGACTGCTTCAAGGGCTTCTAATTCAACAAATGGTGCTTTGTCATCATCCCAGTTGATAGGGCAATCAATATCGTGAAACATTATAACTAAATACTTTAGTTTTTTGGGTTGATCTAATGTATGTTCAATATATAATTCTTCCATATCAGCAGGATCATAAAAACAACATTCCATATTATTTTCATTTTCTCCTATTCCTACCCAACCTCGGTTATCTATTGTTCTGCCTTGTATAAAATACTTGCATTTAAAATATTGCCCTCCAACTTTTTTCCAGTTCACCCGAACTGTTTTAACCGGTTTGTCCTGGTTGATCTGTATGGTATAACTTCTCCAGTTATAATAAGTGTCACTGTATATTAAATCTTGGCCTTCGGTTAAATCATCATCCCCTGTTTCATAATCAAATAATTTTTTCCCGTTGAATTCCATTTCGCCAGCATCCATCTCATCCACTTCAAGTTTATGCAGGTGGGTTGTGCCCGTTACATCAAGATTATACTTATTACCCGGGCGTTTGCCTATGCCCACGTTCCCGGCAGTATATTCAATACTATTGCCATTCTTATCCCACA
>CAYFQI010000131.1:0-8089 GCA_964345135.1 uncultured Bacteroidales bacterium | reverse complement strand
AAACTCATGGCGAGCTCCATCTGACCGATTAAAAACAAAAAAATAAACAGATGAAACAAGCATGATTAAAATAATTATTAAACTCACAAGTGAATGATTATTTTAATCATGCGGTTCCATCTGACAATTGAAAATAAATTATAAACAGATGAAACACCCATGCACGATAATACTAATCCTGTTACTGTTCATTTCGGGGCATTCTATCAAGGCAACGAAACAACACCAATTATCAATAGATACGATCATCATAAAGGGGTTGAATAAAACGCACCTGGATTATGTCAAACGTTATATAGACATCCAACCCGGAATGGCGGTAGATTCAATGATGATTATCCAAAATGGGAAAAAGATAAGTTCATTAATTTCAATTGCAAAAGTTGAAACCAATATCATTAACACAAATGGCCAAATCAGGTTAATATACACATGCGATGAAATAAACACCTTACTTCCTGTTTTTAACTTTGGACTATCGTCTAAAAACCAGTGGGTTGTTGTTGGAGCTGAAGAATATAATCTTGATGGAAAAGGACGGCAAATTTCAGGGATTTATCAATATTATGACCGGCATTCCTTTTTTATAAATTTTCTGATCCCTTATTTTGGAAACAGTAACTGGGGAATGGCAGGCAATCTAAAAAAATGGTCAACCAATGAACCGCTCTATATCCAGGGCATAACTGTTGATTACTATTATGATAATAATGCTGCTGAATTATCTGCTTTATATGAATTCGGTCTGCATCATTATATTGAAATAGGGAGTTCTTATTTTACAGAAACTTATACAAAGATTGATCAGCAATCAAACCTCCCAGGCCCTGATAAAGCAGAAAAAAATAAAATACTTTCTAAATTGTCGTATAAAAATGAATATGTTTCTTACCATTATTTTTATCAACAAGGATGGGTTAATTCGTTTAATTTCACAGGTGTTAAAACATTTGGATATGATCCTTTATTTCTGATAGCATTCAATGAATTTAAATATTTCCATTTATTGTCAAACAAAATAAATATTGCCGGACGGTTAAAACTGGGATTATCTACAAATAACAACAACCCGTTTGCCCCGTTTGTATTAGACAATCATGTTAACATCAGGGGCATTGGCAATAAAGTAGACAGGGGCACAGGAACTGTTTTTTTTAATCTCGAATATCGTCATACTTTATATGAAATACCTTTGGGGGGAATCCAGGGAATATTATTTACCGATTCAGGGTCGTGGCGAAAACCAGGCGGGGAGGTTAATGACTTTATTGATCAGGATATTATCAAATCATATTCAGGAATAGGACTGCGCTTCATCCATAAAAAATTTTATAATGCTATTTTGCGAATTGACTATGGGTTCAACATGTTTGATGTATCGGATAATGGAATTGTGATTGGGCTTGGACAGTATTTTTAAAACAACACCCGTCATGCTGTGACGTGTTCTGAAAATATGCCCGATGCAAACAATTTCAACAGGCTGTTAGTCTTTCTTTGCCTTTTCTATCCAATGTTTTGCATTCACAAACGCTTCGATCCAGGGAGACACTTCATCACCGGCTTTCCTTTCTGATGGATAATATGCCCATTGCCAAGGCAATACAGATCGCTCAAGGTGAGGCATCATGGCAAGATGACGCCCATCAGGTGAGCATAAACCGGCAATATTAAGGTCAGATCCATTCGGATTGCCTGGTAATTCGGCATAACTGTATTTTACAGGAACGTTATATTGATGTTCATCATACGGGATTTTAAATTTTCCTTCTCCATGTGCTATCCAAATACCTAACCTGCTTCCCGTGAGGGTTTTTAACATCACGCTATTGTTATCCATTATGTCCACGTTAAGGAATGAAGATTCGAATTTACCGGTATCGTTAAAATGCATTTCAGGTTGCTTGTCGTGCCCGGGAGTAATAAGGCCAAGATGAATCATTAATTGGCACCCGTTGCATATCCCCAGGCTTATGGTATCCGTGCGCTTGTAAAATTGATCAAGTGTTTTTTTGGCCTTGGGATTATGAAGAAAAGCGCCCGCCCAACCTTTTGCTGAGCCCAATACATCTGAATTGGAAAATCCGCCGACAAAAACAATCATATTCACATCTTCCAGTGTTTCCCTTCCACTTACCAGGTCGGTCATGTGCACATCTTTTACATCCATCCCGGCCAGGTACATTGAATATGCCATCTCACGGTCACCATTCACTCCCTTCTCGCGTATAATGGCTGCTTGAATACCGGAACGCCCGTGTTGTTTCTGAATGTTATATGACATGCGTTTTCCATCAAAATGAGAAGGAAACACGAAGGATAAAGGCTGTTTTTTATAATTCCTGAACCGTTGTAATGCCATTTGATCTCCACTTTGTTTTTTGTCTAAAAGATAAGATGTTTCATACCATATATCTCTAAATTCATCAATGGAGAGTGAAGAAATAAGTGTATCATGTTGTTTTATTTCAATATTTCTTGATTCAATAGGTTCCCCTATTTTAATGGCCTCAATGCCCTTTCCAGACAAATGATCTTCAATCCGGTCTGCTTTATTGGTTTGAATGATCAGTCCGGGGTTCTCACTCATTAAAATGTTGACAACATCATTTTCCTGTATTCTGGATAAATCAATCCGAAGTCCACCTGAGTTATTTGGAAAGTTCATTTCCAGGAGGGCAGTGATCATCCCTCCTGAGGAAATGTCATGTCCCGAGCGTATTTTCTGATCTTCAATAAGTTCCTGAATCCGGTTAAACACGTTTAAAAAATATCCCGGTTCTTTAACTGTTGGGTGTTCATTGCCAATTTTCCCGGTGATCTGACTGAAAGCACTTCCCCCAATTTTAAACCCGTCAGACGACATATTGATATATAACAATTCGGTATCTGGTTCTCTCACGATAACCGGCCCAACGGCCTTTCTTATATCTTTTACTTCTGCTGCTGCAGAGATAATAACGGTTCCCGGGGCTCTTACAATGGTACCATCAGGATATTTCTGGGTCATTGATAAAGAATCTTTGCCTGTTGGGATGTTGATACCAAGAGCTAAGGCAAATTCAGATGCAGCTTCAACAGCTTTGAACAACCGTGCATCTTCTCCTTTGTTTTTACAGGGCCACATCCAATTGGCACTCAATGATATTCCCTGCAAATGATCCTGTAAAGGCGCCCATATGATATTGGTCAATGCTTCTGCAATAGACAAAATGCTTCCGTCAGCTGAATTCAAAAGACCTGTCACAGGAGCATGTCCAATAGCAGTTGCTGCCCCTTTTATCCCATTATAATCAAGTGCAATTATTCCAAGGTTATTGAGCGGCAATTGGATTTCACCTGTGGTTTGCTGTAAAGCTATTCTTCCTGTTACCGAACGGTCTACTTTATTGGTTAAATAGTCTTTACATGCTACAGATTCTAAGCGGAGCAATTCTTTTATATAATCATTTAAATGAGTAGGATCATATGTTGAATGCGTAAAAGTGTTATTGATTATTTCATCTTTTAAAATGGTTTTGGGAGGATTTCCAAACAAATCTTCCAGATCAAGGTCAATTGGTTTTTCTTTATTTTGTTTATTAATAAAAGAAAAATGATTGTCTCCCGTGATTTTTCCAATGACATAGAATGGGGATCTTTCTCTTTCTGCTATTTGTTGTATGGTTTGTACATCTTTTTTTTCTACAACAAGCCCCATGCGTTCTTGTGATTCATTTCCAATGATTTCTTTAGCAGAAAGAGTGGGGTCTCCAACAGGGAGTTTTTCAATATTGATTTCCCCCCCGGTGTCTTCGACCAATTCAGAATAGCAATTCAGGTGCCCACCTGCTCCATGATCGTGGATAGAGATCACGGGGTTATTTTTTGTTTCTCCTAATGCCCTGATTGCATTGTAAACCCGTTTTTGCATTTCGGGATTAGAACGTTGTACAGCATTTAATTCAATAGCATTTCCATATTCTCCGGTAGAAACGGATGATACGGCACCACCCCCCATCCCGATCCTGTAATTATCACCCCCTAATAAAACCAATACATTGTCTTTTGCTGGTATATCTTTCATGCTGTCTTTCTTTTTACCATATCCAATACCCCCGGCGAGCATAATAACCTTGTCGTATCCATACATTATGTCATTTTCATCATATTCAAAGGTTAAAACACTTCCACAAATCAATGGTTGTCCGAATTTATTTCCAAAGTCACTGGCCCCGTTAGATGCTTTGATCAGGATTTCTTCTGGTGATTTATAGAGCCATTGCCGGGGAGATGTCTTTTGCTCCCATGAACGTTCCTTTTTCAACCGGGTATATGACGTCATATAAACTGCTGTGCCGGCGACAGGAAAAGCAGCTTTGCCCCCGGCAATCCGGTCGCGTATCTCCCCTCCTGTACCAGTAGCTGCTCCATTGAATGGTTCTACAGTGGTAGGGAAATTATGGGTCTCGGCTTTCAACGAAATAACCGATTCAAATTCTTCTATGTTAAAATATTCTGGAATATCTTGTCTTTCAGGGGCAAATTGGCTGGCTACAGGGCCCTGTAAAAATGCACAATTATCTTTATAAGCTGAAACAACCCGGTTACGATGCGTTGCTGTTGTCTGCTTTATCATCTGAAATAATGTATGCTTCTGTTCTACCCCGTCTATAACAAAAATACCATTAAAAATTTTGTGCCGGCAATGTTCGGAATTGACCTGGGAAAACCCAAAAATCTCGCTGTCAGTGAGTTTTCTACCTATTTTTTGACGCAATGTTTCAAGATATAAAATTTCTTCACCGCTGAGTGCCAATCCTTCACGCTGATTATAAGCAGCTATATCATCAATATATACTACCGGGTCCGGGCTCTTGTCAAGTGTAAAAATGGATTGGTCAATATTGTTGTAAACAGCTTGTAGCATGGGATCATAAACAGGATTATCACCGGTGCTCTTCCAAAATTTTTCTATTCTCACAATCCCCTTTATTCCCATGTTTTGTGTAATTTCTACAGCATTTGTACTCCACGGGGTTATCATTTCTTTCCTGGGGCCAATAAAACCACCTTCTACAACTTCTTGTTGCAATGGCTCGGCTTGATCAAACAGCCATTTTAATTTGTTCATGGCTTCTTCATTAAGGCTTTCGCTAATTTGTACGACAAATAAGGTGTTTCGTGGTGATTGAAAAAATAATATCATTTTATTTGTTGATTTTGAATAAATTAGATTTGATGCGAAGCATAAATATACAGATTCAATCTGATTGCCTTCGGTATGGCAAAATTAGTAAAAGGCAGGGAATATATTGTGCACTTCATTAATTATTATATATGCATATTCAACATGATGTATACATGCTGAACTGCGACATAACAAATTTTTAAAGCACTATCGGCGAAATACCAAAAAATAATTTTAATTTTGGTAATCCTGTTGCATTAGATTTTAATTATGATAAAAAAACCAGGTTCAATTATTAAAAATATTAGACAAGAACCAATTATATTTCATAGATATACGGTTTTTGTAGTTATTGCAATATCTGTTCTTTCATATTTTATTATCGGGTATGGCATTGGCCGAAATAATTTTTATATCCTCATGATGTTATATATCTTCCTTTTCACGGGAATGATCTATTTCATAAGATATCAAAAACACACTCATTTTTTTAATCGCCTGATTGCTCTGGCTGTTTTATTCAGAATCATTTTTTTATTTGCCGACCCCGGTTTTTCAGATAATTGTTATCGCCTGATCTGGGACGGGATGTTAATAAGCCGCGGTGTTAACCCCTATATAAACATCCCTGCACATCTTATTGAAAATGCTGACATATTAAAAATTTCATACAGTTATGATTTGTTTGAATTGATGAATTCTAAAGTGTTATATTCGAATTACCCACCCTTATCTGTATATATGTCATTTTTCGTTGTCCTGTTTACTCCACCTACGGTTATGGGGAAAGTTTTTCTTCTTCGCCTTGTTCTCCTGATTTTTGATATCGCTATTATCATTTTAAGCATCAGATTATTGGAAAAACTCAAACAATCTACTTCTTTAATTTTACTTTATGCTTTAAATCCTTTAATCATTATTGAAGTTGCAGGTAATTTACATATTGAAGTGGTGATGCTATTTTTCTTTTTACTATCAATCTATTTTTTAATAAGGGGAAACCTGTTTGCATCTGCCATTTTATTTTCTATGGCCGTTTGCATTAAACTGGTGGTCATACTGTTTTTACCATTGTATTTCCGAAGGCTCAAAAGAAGAAAACGAATCATTTATTATGGAACGGTTTTCATTGGAATATTTGTTTTGTTTTTACCTGTCTTACGATGGTCAGCAATCATGCATTACCTGGAAGGAATGAAAATGTATTTTACTCATTTTGAATTTAATGCAAGCATTTACTTCCTGATCGAAAAGGTGTCCTCTGCACTGAACATACACCTGCCACGACACGTGTACGGGTTCATTTTATGGGGAATAACTATCTGTACAATTTTCATTACCGCTTTTACCTTAAAACATAAATCATGGGTTAAAATATTTGGTGGAATGTTATTTGTTATTACAATTTTTTACTTCTTACTTCCGGCCGTTCATCCCTGGTATTTATTAACACCATTGGTGTTGTTTATGTTCACCCCCTACCGGTTTCCTTTGGCATGGGCTTTCTTTGTTAATTTCAGTTATTACGCTTATCATCATATTCCCTTAAAAGAAAACATATACCTTATAGCAATAGAGTACATAATCGTTTTTGGCTTTACTGTATATGAAATTTTATTATACAAGAAAAAATATGCTGGCCTTAAAAAGATCAAGTTAAAATTAGCCATTTAACAAATAAACGACATGGTTTAAATGTCATTTAGTATATCATGAATTTGCTTACATATTTCAATGACTTGGGATTCACTGATGATGAGAGGTGGGGCTATTCTAAATGCCGTATTATTAAATATAAAACTATTGCACAATAAGCCACGGTCAAGGCCTTTTTGAAGAAATTTTTTAACGTTTAATGAATTTTTTAATTCTACTGCTATGAATAAGCCTTTCCCTCTGACTTCTTTTATTTTCGGGTGATTCAGTTTGGTTTTAAACAAGGCTCCCAGTTCAATGATATGATTTGAATCTATCCCTGTTATGACCTCAAGGGCTGCATTGGCAGCAGCACATATAAGAGGATGCCCTCCAAATGTAGTTATATGTCCTAAAACAGGATTTGTTTGCAATGAATCCATCATTTCTTTTGATGCAATAAAGGCTCCAACAGGCATACCACCACCAAGTGCTTTCCCGGTAACAAGAATGTCCGGGATAATATTATAATCCATAAATGTAAATAGTGGCCCGGTTCGTTTCATGCCTGTTTGTACTTCATCCAATACAAGAAGCGTCCCGGTTTGTTTGCATCGTTCGGCCAATGCTTGTAAAAAATCATTTCCCGGAACCATAATCCCGGCTTCTGCCTGTATTGGTTCTACAACTACACATGCGGTATCCCGTGATATTAGATATAAATCCTTTAAATAATTGTATCTTAAAAACCGAATACCGGGCAGCAGGGGCCTAAATGAATTTTTATAATACTCATCTCCCATCAATGACAGAGCACCGTGAGTTCCTCCATGATAGGCATTCTTAAATGCAATAATTTCAGTTCTTCGTGTATATCGTTTGGCCAGTTTTAAAGCTCCTTCAATTGCCTCACTCCCGGAATTTACAATATACGTTGATTGTAAAGGGAAAGGTAAAAGATTGGATAAATTTTTGGCGAGTCGTGTCTGATGATATTGAATTAGCTCTCCATAAACCATCAGATGCAGGTGTTTTTCTGCCTGTTTTTTAATGGCGTTAACAACAGTTGGATGACAATGGCCAACATTATTTACACTAAGACCCGAAATAAGGTCGGTATATTGCCTGCCGCCGGGCGAATACATGTAAATCCCTTTTGCTTCTGATATTTCAACAGAAAGTGGATAACCGGACGTGCGTGCAAGATATTCAGGGAAACAAGCGTGTTTATCATTCGTCTGTTTATTTTTCTAAGTTTCTAAGTTTCTAAGTTTTTAAGTTAAT
>CAYFQI010000130.1:0-8107 GCA_964345135.1 uncultured Bacteroidales bacterium | reverse complement strand
CCGATTAAAATACGGGATAAATAGTGTGTTAAATGACTTATCATGGGTGTTTCATATGTTTATATGTTTATTTTTTAATTTTTTTAATGCAAAGTGCTTTTAAAGTCCGTAGCGTGGACGCTACGGACAACAACTGCATGGCGTAGTTTGCAATACGTCGCTGAAGTACTTTCTATAATCATTCGCATATGTGCCAAAAATTTAGTCATGGCTTGTTTCATGATATGATTTTTTGTTGTTTAGATAAGTGAATGTGAATAACAAATATACGAAAAATAAAAGAGTTAATCAATATAAATGAAAGAAAACGATAAATTGCTTTTGCCTTTACAATTTTAATCGTTCCTTTTTTTCTATAAGGTATTACCCCGTGTTGATGCAAAGGATTTAAAGCTTGCGAGGCCTTAAAAAGCGTAGTTTACAGGCGTGAATGAGTAATTTTAAGGTAAGTATACAAAGTTAGCGGCAAACATTATGTAGTGTATTCAGCATTAAACCTTACATAATCTAAAGTCAAATCCGAACCCCAGCCTTTAGCATGATGATCCCCGTTATTTAAATCAAGTTTTATGAATATTTCATTTTCTTCCAATGCTTTTTTTACCTCCATAGTATATTTATTTACAGCCCGGCCTTTTTCCATTAAAAGATAATCATTCAGATACAAATCTGTATTGCATACATTAAAAGGTACATGAGCCCTTCCGGCAGCGGCAATGATGCGTCCCCAGTTGGGGTCTTTCCCGAAAAGCGCTGTCTTAACCAGAGATGAATCAGAGATCGTACGGATGATGGTTCGTGCATCTGCTTCATTGGGGGCATTCACAATTTTATATTCAATGAATTTAGAAACCCCTTCACCATCTTTTACAATTTTTTTTGCCAGATCTATACATACTTCTTCCAACGCTTTTTGAAAGACGGCTGATTCAGTATCATCGGCTTTTACCGGGTTGTTTCGTGCCAGCCCGTTGCACATGCAAATGGCCATGTCATTGGTTGAGGTGTCACCGTCAATCGAGATCATGTTGAATGAAACATCAACTGCGTTCTTAAACATGTTGTCAAGCGTTTCTTTTTCGATGGCAATGTCACTCACGATAAAAGCGAGCATGGTAGCCATATCCGGATGGATCATCCCGGCTCCTTTAGCAATTCCGGCAATTTTAACAGGAGTCTTCGAAATTATTATTTCCCTGTAACACTCTTTTGTCATGGTATCTGTTGTAAGAATAGCTTCTGCAGCATGTTTGCCTGCTTGTTCTGTATTTGCAAGAGCTTTAAAACATACCTGTATGCCTTCATTCACCTGTTGAAGCGGAAACGGCTCCCCGATTACACCCGTGGAAGCTACAATAACATCGCTTTCACTGATTTTTAAAGCTTTTGCAACTGTTTCAGCCATTGACCCGGCAGCTTGCATGCCCTCGTGTCCCGTGCATGCATTCGCATTTCCCGAATTAATCACGATGGCTTGAGCTTTCCCATTGCTTAAGTTTTTCCGGGTGAGTTTGAGAGGCTCTGCTACGACTTTGTTTTTAGTGTAAACTGCTGCAACATCAGCAATTGATTCAGAATAAATCACAGCAATGTCTCTCCCTTGTTGTTTAATGCCGGCGCGTATTCCTTCACTATAGATGCCCGTGACAGATGTGATGGTTTTATTCATGTTTCTATGTTTAGAGGTTTAGAAGTAGAGTGGTTAAGAAATGTGCATGTGGTTTGGTGTGAGAGTGTTCGTGAGTGTTCAGAAAAGTGTGTCACTGTTTTTTTGCAGAGCAATTCCCGGAGGTCGTTGGCCTAAAGATTTATGGTTGCAATGGTACATTTAAAAGCCCTGTGTCATCGTTCAGTCCAAACATAATATTCATGTTTTCAATCGCTTGCCCTGCAGCTCCTTTGACCAGATTATCAATGGCTGATAATATAATAATGGTATTGGTGCGTTCATCATGGTTGACCATTATGTCGCAATAATTAGCCCCCCTGACTTTTTTTAATGATGGAATATGTTGTGATATTCTGACAAAAGTTGCGTCTTGATAAAAATCAGTATATAGATCGCAAAGCATTTGCTCGTTTACTTCTTTTACAGGAAATGCATAACATGTGCTGAAGATTCCCCTGTCAACCGGTAGCAGGTGAGGGGTGAATTGAATATTTAATGTGTCCCGGGTCAATTGATTTAAAATTGACTGAATTTCAATGGTATGCCGGTGTTTTTTGAGATTGTATGCCTTGAAATTGTCATTTACATTTGAAAAATGAGTCGTTTCTTTAGGTTTTACACCTGCTCCGCTCACGCCGGTTTTTGAATCAATGATGATGTGTTGAGGAGCAATGAGTTGTTGACTTACTAAGGGAGCCAGGGCAAGAATTGCAGAAACAGGAAAACAGCCGGGATTGGCCACTAAATTAGCATGCTGAATATTTTTTTTGAATAGTTCGGGTAGTCCAAATACAGCATGCTCCAACCCTTCAGGATAAACATGTTCGAGTTGGTACCATCGGGTGTATGTTTTTGCTGAATTAAGCCGAAAATCACCGGAAAGGTCTATGATTTTAAATGATTTGTCTGCGTTGTTTTGTACAAATTCCATTGATACCCCGTGAGGCAAAGCAAGAAATACTACATCCAGATCATGGTTATCAATATCTGCCATTGATTCGAGTTGAAAATCCAATATTCCTTCGTATTGAGGATGTAAATCTGTAAATTGTTTGCCCTGATATGTTTCAGATGTAATCAACTCGATATTCACGTTCGGATGGCGTGATAAAAACCGTACAAGCTCTGATCCTGCATATCCCGTGGCACCTATGATACCAACCTTAATTGTTTTCATTTTTAGTAATTTCTTTAACAGATTTTACAAATACGTCTAATATCTGATCAATTTCTTTTTTTGTTATGATTAGCGGGGGTACGAAACGAATGACTTTTTCTGCCGTAACATTCGACAGAATGCCTTTTTCAAGCATTTTCTGTACTACTTCATGCCCGTCTATTGTAAGCTCGATGCCAATCATGAGTCCTTTGCCCCGCACTTCTTTAATGGCAGGGATATAGGGAGCCAGCTCATTTAATTGTTTCATCATGTATTCGCCTTTTTTAGCGGCTTTTTCAATGAGTTTTTCCTTTTTAAGTACTTCTATGGTTGCTAAACCGGCAGCACATGCAAGAGGATTGCCGCCAAAGGTTGTGCCGTGTTGTCCATAATCAATGGCATCGGCAATATGTTGTTTCAATAATACCGCTCCAATAGGAATTCCACTACCAAGAGATTTTGCCAGGGTAACTATATCGGGTTGGATTCCGGTATGTTCGTAAGCAAAAAATTTGCCTGTACGCCCAACACCGCTTTGTACTTCATCAAAGATCAAAACAGCATCATGATCAACAGACAGTTTACGGGCAGCCTCGAGGAATTCTTTGGTGGCAATGTTTATTCCGCCTTCTCCCTGGATTGGCTCAATAATAATAGCAGCCGTGTCTTTATCAACGGCTTCGGTTAGCTTTTGAATATCATTAAAAGGTACTTGTTTAAATCCTCCCGGAATGGGCTCAAAACCGGTTTGGTATTTTTTCTTTCCCGTGGCAATGGTTCCCAGTGTACGGCCATGAAAACATCCTTCCATGGAAATGATATTTCCTTTTTTTTCTTTGCTGGTTGCATATTTACGAGCCAGCTTAATGGCGCCTTCAACTGCTTCTGCTCCACTGTTAGCAAAGAATACCCGGTCCATGCCTGATGTTTTGAGCATTTTTTTTGACAATTCTACCTGGGGTTTGCTGACATAAAAATTTGAAATATGAATGAGTTTTTTAGCCTGCTTTGTAATGGCTTTAACAATTTCTGGATGTGCATGGCCTAAGCTGTTTACAGCAATGCCTGCAAATGCATCAAGGTATTTTTTGCCATTAAAATCTTTTACATATACTCCTTTCCCTTTTTTCAATGCCAAAGGGAATCGTTTATATACCTGGAGATATACTTTTTGGTCTTCCCGGGTTAACTCAAGCAATTGGTTGTTTTTTTTCTTAGTCATTTTTTTATTGAATATGATTATGTTTTACTGATAAATGTACCGGTTCCTTTTGAGGAACCTAATTCTTTGATGATTGAATGTGGTGTGGTCCCGTTGATAATACGAGCAGTTTCAACACCACCGCCGAGTGCAATTGTGCATGATTCGAGTTTTGGGATCATTCCGCCCTGTATGTTTTCTCTATAGACATGTGAAAATTTTTCAAATGTTATTTCCCTGATTAATGTCGAATGATCTTTGGGGTTTAACATAACCCCGTCTACATTTGTCATGGAAATATATGCTTTGGCACCCAGGGATGCTGCCAGATGTCCTGCAAACATGTCTGCATTCACATTATAGTCATCCCCATCATCCCCGGCGGCAATGGATGCAATAACCGGGATGTATCCATTGTTTAATGACATTAAAACCGGTTCCGGATGGATGGATTGAATATCACCCACTCTGCCCAAATCTATATATTCCCCGGTTTTTTCATCTTTATACATTCGTTTGGTTGCAATGGCCATTTTCCCGTCTTTCCCCGATAATCCAATAGCCGTTTGACCTATGGCATTGATCATTTTTACAATATTGCCATTTACCTGGCCTTTTAAAGCCATTTCAACATACATCATGGCTTCCTGTGAAGTCTTCCGGTGTCCGTCTATGAATTCTGAAGTCAGTCCTGCCATATCCAATGTTTTTTGAATGAACGGGCCACCGCCATGAACCAAAACAGGACGTATCCCCAGTTCTTTTAAGTGACAAATATCGTTCATTACCCGATTTTTTAATTCATTGTCAAGCATGGCATTCCCACCGTATTTGATCAATATAATTTCTTTTGTAAAAGCCTTGAGATGATTTGTATAATATTTTTTTATTTCACACGACATGTTTGTATAATTAAATCATTTTTTTTAAGTTTATTGATCATTATTTTTTTATTTTTTTAAAACCACTGTAATATATATTCGTACAAGATGAATAGTGATTGTTCCATCATGTCCGCTAACGTATTCCGAAACTACTTATTCACGCCGGCAAATTGCGTGCTTTGGGGCTTGGCAGAACTCGTTACCAGACATTATGATCCAAACAATAGAATGTATTGTACAGAATCTAAATAATAAAAAATCAAAATTAAACAAAATAATTTATCCATATAATCATATTTAAAACAAATAAATTACTAAAGCCATGGAAATTTCATTGTCTATTTATACAGCATCTGTTATAATTATTGGAGTTTCGCTGTTTTTGTCGATCCGTTATTGGATTAAACGTATTGAAAGACGGCGTTTACGTGCTATTGACGAAACCGGGTCTTTTGAAGCGGTAAAGACCAAAGCTCCTGTTAAAAAGAACCTGAAAAAACAAAAAGAAAACATACAGGAAAGCATAGAATCACGCTTTACAGTGATTAAACGGACGTTTTATTTGATATTTATATTTGTATGGGTGCTTTTTATCATTTTTCCATTTTTAAGTAAAATATCTGCTGCATATATTTCTATTATAGGTACTGTAATAGCGGTTGTCATTGGTATTGCTGCACGTCCGTTCATCAGCAATATGATTGCCGGGATCGTCATTACTCTTTCGCGCCAGCTGCATGCCGGCGATACCGTGAGCTTAGACGGGAACTATGGTACAGTAGAGGATATTTCACTTTCGTATACTGTCATTAAATTATGGAACTGGAAACGGTACATCATTCCTAATAGCAAAATGTTGGATAAGGAGGTGTTAAATTACAAGACCAAAGATTCAATGATATGGACCCACGTTGATTTTGGGACTGCACATGAGACAGACATCGAATTGCTTGAAAAAATATGTATTGAAGTAGCTTCTGAAAGCCCATATTTTATTGGAGAACCACAACCAGAGTTTTGGGTAATGGACATGGATAAGGAAAGTTATAAATGCTGGATTGCCGGGTGGACAAAATCACCTTCTGATTGTTGGTATTTTAAATCGGATGTTAGAAAACGCCTTATCAAAAAGCTCAAAGAGCATAATATACGGCCCCATTTTCATTTTTGGGGTAATGATCAAAAACATATGGTGGAAAGCAGAATGAATAATGATGTTTAAAACGTATTAATAAATCCAAAATGAAATTTTCCTGTTTGTATATCTATTGGGTTGCTAAATTGTTTTCCCAGTGCATAGGTAATTGAAAATATGCCGGCGCCGGTTTCAAATGTAAGTCCGGCACCAAAGCCAAACGGGTAATCATACGTGTAAGGCCTGGTTACTTTTTTTTCATAATAGGCCCCATCACAAAATAAATAAACAGCTGAATTATTGTTAAATAAATAGCGGTATTCCAGGGATGGTATTATATACATTGAAGCAAATATGGCATCCTTATTAAAACCTCGTAATGAAGTCATGCCCCCGATTCTGAAAAGTTCATTTTCAAAAAGCTCGTTCAATGGTGTCTCATTCAGCGAAGTATTTTTGCCAAATGATTGCATGTACCCGGCCTGAGCCCTTATCTTTACTGTTGTGTTGTTGGTAATAGGTTGATAATATGCAGCATCAAGTGTTGTCTCCAATTGTCTGCTTTTGGTTTTTTGTTTCTTCCCGGGAATTGAACTGGTTTTTGTGCCATAGCCGAGTGAAACATTGTATTGATATCCTTTTCTCGGGTTGTACAAATAATCAACATTAGACACTTTAAAACCTGCCCCGTATATCGTCCGGTTGTATTCACCATAACTTCTTTGCGCATTGTCTGTTAAAAGGGTAGATGATTTATTGTCTGCATAAACCCTGAAAACATTGTTCGTTCCCATTTGATAGATAATGCCAAACACCGGGTTGATTGTCAGATACGAAGAGTCTTGTTTATAGATACTGAAAGATGCTTCAATGCCAAATGGAGATTGAAATATGTAAGGATATGCAAAACGTGTGCTCAATTTTTGAGTGGAGGCCGGGAGTTTTTCCCATTCAAGATTCAGCCGCTCGCCTTTTCCCAATGTATTTAGTAAGGAAAGCTGAATATTACCCGTGATTTGTAGTTTATTGTTATCTTCACTTTTAGGCAGAAACCCCACAATGCCGTCAAAATGGTTCGCTTTTTTGTTTTCCAGGTAAAGGTAAATATCTATTTCTTCGTTTTTAAAATCTATTGCATGTGGTTTCACTGTTTTCACAAACCGCAGCTCCCTGATGCGATTGGTTATTGCTGAAAATTTCGCTTCATTATACGTGTCATTTTTGTGAATATCAAGATATTGCATGATGTAAGAAGTAGAGATATTAATATCCCCTTTGATGATGATACTGTCTACACAAAATTTTTTGTGTTTGTTAACAAATAATTCAGCTGTAATGCCTTCACCGGAGCTGTTAATGTGTTTTAACTGACATGAAGCAAAAGGATAACCATTGTTTTCATACCAGGTTATCAGCTTATCAAACATGGTCGTGATCTGTCCGGCTGAAATGGGTTGATGCCTGAATCGGGCGGTGTTAATCCCGGCTTTTTTTAGTATTTCAGTGGATACATTTCCCCGGTTTATCATCCCCCAATTGTATAGTTTTCCCAAGTCAAAATATACCCGGGAAATTGAATCCCCGATGAGTACACTGTCATGATGAATTGTTAAATACCCTTTGTTTCTGTATTGTCGTGCTGTATACTCTAAATAGCCGGTGACTTCAGAAGAGTCGGTATATAATGTGTCATTGATCAATTGGTATTGGTGCCGTTCTTTTATATAAATTTTTAAATTCCCGGGATTAACGGATGTTTTTTCGGTTGAGAATGCATTACAGCATATCAGCCAAATAATAATGAATGTAGTGTAATTAAAAAATTTGATCATCCCTGAATAATGGATTTTAAAACAGTACCCGGCTATAAAGCCGATCAATATCGTACAACCCCGACATTATGAACAAACACCAATTATATAATCTAAATTAAACAATTTTATTATATATATTGTTACAATATTTTAATATATAATAATCATCTATTTTGATCATTTGTTTATATTAACCCGGAAAATTCATGCCATTAGCTTTGTGCAGATGCAGGGCGCCTAAGCCC
>CAYFQI010000129.1:0-8121 GCA_964345135.1 uncultured Bacteroidales bacterium | reverse complement strand
TATACTGCTATACCTCTATATCCCTTTTAAAACATATAAACCAGACAATAATTTGTATAAAAAAAAATAAAAAAACAACCATATAAAATAATCAGGTTAAAAACTGGAATAACAATTGTATTAATATAAAGAAAAAACATGCAACATAATCCTGAAAGCACACAAAACATATTATTCATAATCAATCCTGTTTCAGGTGATATCGACAAAACAGCATTTAAAAATATTGTAAATTCCAATAAATACCGGAATATCATTTCTGAATTTTACATGACCACCGGGAACAATGATATTGAACGTATAAAAAATATCATTCATCGCAATTCATTTGATAAATTATGTGCAGTGGGCGGTGATGGCACATTTAATCTTGTTGCACGTGTCAGCTTAACAACTAAAATCCCAATGGGACACGTGCCGATGGGAACCGCCAATGGCATGGCCAGACAATTGAACATCCCGTTAGATATTGATCGGGCGTTGAACCTATTGATGAATGCCAAGGCTAAACCCATAGATGTAGTGAAGATCAATGACCAGTATATTTCTGTGCATTACTGCGATATCGGTGCCAATGCACGTGTAATGAAGCGCTTTGAAAGGGTAAGAAAAGGTGGTTTCATTGAATATATAAAACAATACTACAAGGAGTTGATGAATGTACATAAAACGAGTTTTTCTTTTAACCTTAACGGTGAAACAATCAGCAAAAAAGTTACAATGGTCATGTTGGCCAATGCGTCGTTGCTGGGCACTGGCGCCGTGATGAATCCACTCGGGAAAGTCGATGATGGGAAATTTGAGCTCATCATCATCAAACAGTTCCCTAAATGGTTTTTTTTGGTCATCATTGCTTATTCCCTTTTTGGAAATTTAAATAAACTCAGGTATTTCAAGACCTATCAATCTTCCAGGGTCACTATCACAGCTTCAGAAAAACAACAATTGCAGGTTGATGGAGAACCTGTTGAGCAAGTAAAAAAGGTACATGCGCGTATTATTCCAAAGGCTATTGAAGTGTTTTGCAATTAGTTTTCTTTTTATTTCTACACCCTTATAACCTCTGCGATGGTTAGGTTCTTGCATCCAAACGCTGACAAGTCTCGCGAGGCTGTCAGGTTTTAATTGTCTTCCAGACCTGACAGGGCCGGTGGTATTTTTTTGATTTTCAAAAAAATTCATCATAAAATTTGTTTTATAAATAAATATTTAATATTTTTAGCCTATAAAAACTATAGGATTTATTATATTTATTTAACAAAATTCTAAAAACCGCTTTAATACTAACCAAAAACCATAATAATTATGCAATACAATAAATTAGCCATTGCCAACAAAGAAGATTTAATGTTTGGTAAAGCCAAATATCCTATAACTACCAACAGAGGATTGGTGATCGGAGGCGGCCATGTATATCCTGAACTAAATTTCACTCTTCCTACAATTGATGTAACCAAAGAAAATCTTGAAGAAATCAAATCGGTATACAAAGAAATTGTGACAGAGGCATTAGAACGGTCACAGGATTTACATTCAGAGGGCCTCATATTTGAATTCGAAACACTCATTGAAATGACACTTGATCCGGATATGGGTATTGAACTGGTAAAAGCCATGAATGATATTTGTGAAGATTATTATCAAAAAAAAGGAATAAAAAGCGAAATACGGCTCACCCCAAATGACATCAGGGACTTTGAAAAACCGCCCAGGTGCCGTACCAGCAAATACCTGGATGATATGTGGAGATTATTTGATGAAGGGGCCAAAGCAGGTGGTGATTTATTATCCATCGAAAGCATCGGGGGAAAAGACGTGCATGATGATGCCTTATTAATGTGCGATATCAAAAAAATGACATATGCATTAACCGTATTAGGAGTCAGAGACATGAAAATGTTGTGGAAAAAAATCGTTTCCATTGCTAACAGCCAGAATAAAATACCTGCCGGCGACACTGCTTGTGGATTCGCAAATACAGCAATGGTACTGGCTGAAAAGAAATACATACCCAAAACAGTTGCTGCAATAGACAGGATTTTATCGATTGTCAGAACCCTCGTGGCCATTGAAGAAGGTGCTAAAGGGCCAGACAAGGATTGTGGTTATGAAGGGGTTTATCTTAAAGCAATAACAGGCACACCTATTTCAATGGAAGGAAAAACTGCTGCTTGTGCACATTTAAGTCCAATTGGCAACATTGCATCGGCCTGTGCAGATCTCTGGAGTAACGAGTCGGTACAACATATTAAACTGCTTGCCGGCAATGCCCCGTTAGTTTATTACGAACAACTTGAATATGACACCAGGCTCCTCAACGAAGCCATAAAACAAGGTGACAAAAATGCATTAATCGTCCAGAATATGCTTGTCGAATCAGATATTCATTATGATCCGCAAGCCCTTATACTTTCTCCTGAAAATGTAATCCGCATTACAAGTGAAATAGTAAAAGGCAAGAATTACATTGATGCAGCAATCAAAGGAGCACTGGAAGGCATTAAAATTATTGAAGAAGCGTATAAAAACGGTTCACTTTTTTTATCTGACATGGAACCCATGTGGATTGATACGATAAGAGAACAGTTAAATGATATACCTACTGATGAAAGCATGTTCACTGAACAAATATTACCGGAACTGGATATGACAAAATTTATCCCCTCCGAATATGGATTATAATAAATATTTGTCTGTTACGTCTGATATATTTGTTAATAAACAAAATTTAAAACATCAATTACATGCCTGGTTTATATTTCAACCCTGGCGTGTAATTGCTTACCCCACTCTGTTGCTCTTTCCAATTCCCCATCTTTCAAAGGACCTTCCTGTCCGTTTACTTCAAAGCCCTGTGGTTCTGCTATACTCTCTGCACCTTTTCGTCTCAATAAACGGTCGAGCGGCTTAGCGGCAAATCCTCCTTTTTTAACTACAAATCTAAACACTTTTGATTTTATCGTTTTCAAATCCATCCGGGTGTCAAAGGCTGCAACTTTTAATGTTGACGTTTTTTCATGAGGCAATAATTTGATAAATTCAATAATCCCCGTTGTTGCCCTAAACTTTTGCGTGGGTGCTCCTGCTACCAATAATTCAACATCAGATATATCAGCCGGGGAAACATCGGAAACATTTATCACTTTTGCACCTTCAATTCCTTTGCCTATTGCCTGGGCTATTTTTTCTGTATTCCCATATACAGAATCATAGATAACAATTGCTTTACTCATAGTCATATTTTTTATAGTTATTAATATTGCAATATCGAAAAAAATATTGAATTATGCAATAACATTATATTATTTTATGTTTAATAAATTATGAATAATCATATAAAACATATAGGAATAATTTTATTGATGATTGTGTTCGTATTCGCAACATCAGGAATATACATCACATTACACCAATGTCATGCTACCGGCCATCATTCTATTCATATCATGGATACTGACCCGCATTGTGATCATGGTGATTGTTGCCACGAAACAAACAGCAATCATACCAATCAACATACTTCTTCATCCTGCCAAACAAATCCTTTTCATTGTTCAAACAAATCTCAACATATTGCCATTGAAAATGATTTTGTCCCTACTACATATCAACTCAACTTATCTCCAAGATCATTAGATATTTTAGACGCGATCCCTCTCTTTTCTCAACGTAATGATTTCAATCAATTACACCTGCTTCATCAGCACAACTTTTCAATCCCGTTTTCAAGTTTACGTATCAATAAAGAATATACCTGCCTTTTAATCTGATTTCATCCTTTTTTCTGTTGTACTCACGGGTACATTTAATAAATCAACATTGAAATTAAATGATTCCCTGTTTTGTATTGAGTGGTTACTCCAGGTGCTAAAAAAGCAATGGATTTTATTCTCCTCAGATATAAAACGGGTGTACTTATCAAAAAAAATCCATCATGAAAACAATCATAACCATTTTAGCATGGGCATTTGCTTTACAAGCCTTCTCTCAAAAACAACAAATCCAAGGAGTTGTGAAAACAATTTCAGAACAGGAAACAGAACAACAGGACGATCATCAGTCTGATGCGCACAAAAAACATGCACACCTTGAATCATTGCCCGGGGCAAGCATCTATTGGCTGGGAACCAATATAGGCACTATTACCGGAATGGACGGAAAATTTACAATTAACGTTCCTGAAGACGGGGCCAATAAACTTGTTGTGAGCTTTGTCGGGCATCAAAACGACACATTAACGATCACCAGTACAGACAGCCCTATTGAAATCATACTCTCCACTGGAACAGAACTGGATGAAGTGCTGGTACGTGAAAGAAATAAAGGGGTCTACCTTTCTAAAGTAACCCCTATCCAGACCGAAATGATTACCTCAAGCGGACTCACCAGGCTCGCCTGCTGCAATTTATCAGAAAGTTTTGAAAACAACGCTACTGTTGACGTTGGCTACACCGATGCCGTGTCGGGCGCCAAGCAGATCAAGATGCTGGGGCTGGCAGGTGTTTACAGCCAGTTGCTATCCGAAAACATCCCTTCTATAAGGGGGTTGGCCACAACGTACGGGCTCAACTACATCCCCGGATCATGGATGGAATCCATTCAAATCTCCAAAGGAACAGCCTCGGTGATCAATGGATACGAGTCGGTAACCGGCCAAATCAATGTTGAATTTAAAAAGCCGAAAGACAGTCCTCCCCTGTATTTGAACATATATGGAAATAACTTTGGGAAAGGGGAACTGAATATTAATTCGGCATTTGACGTGAATGAAGATTGGAGCACCATGTTCATGGTGCACGGGGGCATCTATAATAATGTCATTGATTATAATCAGGATGGGTTTCTCGACATCCCCAAAAACAGCCAGATCAACATTTATAACCGGTGGAATTATGTCGCGCACAACGGGAAAGGCCAGGTAGGCTTTAAAGCATTGGATGAAAACAAGACAGGCGGGCAAAAAGATTATTTCACGGGAAATGAACAAGAAAAAAACCAGGCCTATTTTATTGACATCAATACCCGGCACTACCAGGCCTATGCCAAAAGAGGATTTTTACTTGATGAAAACGGGTCAAGCCTGGGATTAAAATTCAGTGCCAGCTATTTTGACCAGAATACTACATTCGGGAATAATGCCTACCATGGAACGCAGGAAAGCTATTATGCCAATGCAGTATACCAGTCTGAATTAGCTGAACATCACACATTAACTTCCGGGATGGGGTATCAGTACGATCATTATAACGAAACATTCAATGATACGGTTTTTAAACGCACGGAAAGCGTACCGGGGGTGTTTAGTGAATACTCCTTTTCTGTTGATGATCATTTCAACTTTATTACGGGTATCCGGTACGACTACAACAGCCATTATGGGAATCTTTTAACGCCTCGTGTTCATTTAAAATGGAATATAAATAAACATACCGTGATCAGAGGTTCTGCCGGCTGCGGATACCGGTCGCCCACTATTTTTGCAGAAAACCTGGGCATCATGGCCAGTTCGAGAAACCTGATCTTTGAAGATGATTTTGACATTGAAAAAGCCTGGAACTATGGACTGAATGCGTCTCATGATTTTCATCTCTTTGGCGCCTCCCCATTGATTTTTACCATCGACTTTTACAGGACCACGTTTATTAACAAGGTGGTGGTGGATTTTGACCAGGATTTTAATGAAGTGCATTTTTATAACCTGTCCGGTAAATCGTTTTCAAATAGTTTTCAGACGGGACTGGACATGGAGCCTGTTAAACATCTGCAAGTCACCCTGGCATACAGGCTCAATGATGTGAAAACAAATTTTAACGGAACCTTAAAAGCCAAACCCTTTGTCAAAAAACACAAAGGACTGGTTTCCTTTTCATATACAACAAATGATAATAAATGGCAGTTTGATGCGACCAATCAATTTGCAGGAAGGAGCAACCTGCCTTACACCGGGGACAATCCAACAGCGTATCAAAGAAGAGAATATTCCCCGGCTCATTATATTCTTCATGCCCAAATCACGAAGAAAATCAAACATTTTGAAATATATTTGGGCGGCGAGAATCTTACAGGATTTAAACAAAATAACCCGATTATTGCTTCCGAAGACCCCTTTGGCAGGTTTTTTGATAGCTCATTTATATGGGGTCCTTTGGTTGGAAGGAAGATATATGCCGGGATAAGGTATGAAATTAAATAGTGTTTGGATCATAATGTCCGCTAACCTCGTTACGCTTGAACCAAAATTGCTCATTTACGCCAGTAAACTGCGCGTTTTGGGGCTTCGCGAGCCTCGTTATCGAACATTATGATCCAAACACTCGACTTTAGAGACGGACAATAAATAGAAAGGAGCGATAAAATGGACGTGATCAATGCATATTTAACTGAATTGGTTGGCATACTGATGGAGATGGCACCCTACTTATTACTGGGGTTTTTATTTGCGGGGATACTTCATGTTTATTTTCCCAAAGACAAAGTACAACGCTACCTGGGAGGCAAAAATACCGGCTCGGTTGTCAATGCATCTTTGTTTGGGATCCCTCTCCCACTCTGCTCTTGTGGCGTAATCCCAACTGGTGTGTCGTTTTACAAAAACGGTTCTTCCAAAGGGTCTGCTGTATCGTTTTTAATCTCTACACCACAAACCGGGGTTGACAGTATATTGGTTACCTATTCATTGCTAGGGCTTCCGTTTGCCCTGATCAGGCCTGTCATTGCATTAATAACAGGGGTAGTAGGCGGAATCATGACCAATGCCACGGATCATTCGACTGTAAATAAAACGGTTTCCGTAGGAAATGAGACATGCATGGTTGAGACAAAAAAACGAAATAAGTTTTCAGGCATGATGCGCTATGCATTTGTAGATTTCTTACAAGACATACAAAAATGGCTCATCATAGGAATTTTGTTGGCTGCTTTGATCTCTGTATTGGTACCGGACAATTTTTTCGCCGAACAAGTTGACAGTACCATCCTGGGAATGCTCATCATGTTGGCCGCAGCAATGCCCCTGTACGTTTGTGCTACTGCTTCTGTCCCTATTGCAGCAGTACTGATGTTAAAAGGGCTTTCTCCGGGGGCTGCACTAGTGTTTCTAATGGCAGGGCCGGCCACCAACATTGCCACGATGACGGTTTTAGGCAACGTGTTTGGACGTAAAACGCTCATAACCTATCTGTTAACCATTATTGGCGGAGCATTGTTGTTTGGTTTCCTGATTAACACGTTCATCCCCCGGGAATGGTTTATGGAAGGACTGAGGGAAGTACACGGCCATACACATTTTTTGCCCATGTGGTTTAAAATAACTTCTTCTGTTTTACTTGTCCTCTTGATCATAAACGGGTTTTACCAAAAATACAAATCCAAATTAAAGCGCTCAACCCAAAAAGAGAAATCATTTGCCAAACCACTAAAATCAAAAACCATGGATAAAAAAATCATCATTGTCAAAGGGATGACATGCAATCATTGTAAAGCAAATGTAGAAAAAACACTGCAATCCCTTGAAGGCATACACCATGCAGAAGCCAATGTTTCTACCGGCGAAGTCATCATTAACGGGGTAATCAATGAAGATCAAATTAAAAAAGCCATTCATGGCGTTGGGTATGAATACAAAGGAGTAAAAAAGGACTGATTTTTTATCAAAAAAATAAAAAGACTCCCTTCTTTTTACTTCACCATTACACTTTAACCAATAACACGTAATACTTATGATAAAAAAACAATCACTTTCGTAACAGGTTTCATCCTATCCCTGTTCTTCATCACGGCAACTGCCCAGGAAGAAGAAAAAAAGCTTGATACTGTAAAGATCATGACAACAGCACAGTGTGGAATGTGCAAGACACGAATTGAAAAGGCATTACATAATACAAAAGGCGTGAAAGATGCTGATCTGGATCTGAAAACAAAAATCGTAACCGTGGAATATAAAACATGGAAAACATCACCGGATCAAATACGGAAAGCCATTACAGATGTCGGGTATGATGCCGATAAAAAAAGGCTGATGAACCATTTTTCAATAGCTTGATAGGGGGTTTTAACATTAAGTTCTCAAACGGCTGAGGCTAAAAACTGGCGGGCAATTAACCCCACTCCGTTTATTAAGAA
>CAYFQI010000128.1:0-8162 GCA_964345135.1 uncultured Bacteroidales bacterium | reverse complement strand
GAAGAACCTTTTATAATCATGCGCGTGTGTGTTAAATGACTTATCATGGGTGTTTTATCTGTTTATTTTAATTTTCATTGACTTCATTTATGTGAATGCTTTATATGGGTTCACATGGCCATGTGAAATTTGCGAGTAAAAAAATCAATGTTTTTTACTCGCCCTGTACACCTTTTTGGATGTATAGGAATGTAAAAATAAAAAAACCGGTAGTTTAAACAAAGTTAAATCACCGGTTTTAGAATTGATAATATGTTTAATAGTTTATTTCTTGATATACATTAGCTCTTTGGTAATAACCTTATCACCAGCGATGACTTTGAGATAATAGGTGCCGTCGCTCATGCCAATCTTTTCAGGATATATTGTTTTGCTATATTGTCCGGTTTCAATTTGTTCTTCCAGTACATTGGTTATCTTGCTTCCCATTGAATTGTATAATTCAATTTTTACCTTGCTTGTTTCAGAAGCAAACAGGTTGATTTTAAATTCCTCGTGGAATGGGTTGGGGAGTACTTTTATATTTATATTAACTCCGGATGTAGCATTTTTTTCCTTTTTGTCATCTTCTTTCTGCATGATTCTCCATGCATCAGCATAGTAAGCTGTACGGGAGGTTTTGGATTCATCACCGTCTTGATACGTGATGATGGAAAGTAATGGATATCTTACTTCATCGCAATACCATCGGTAAGTGACAGCAGTGGTACTGCTGCAATGTCCGAATGATCTGGTCCTGGTTGTTTTTAAACGCAAGACATTTTCAATTTTAACATTGCCGGGAAGGATCAGTGTTCCGTAGCCGTCGGCTTCCAGTTTGTATTCACCGCCTAATTCGCTTACCTGATTATTGTTGCTGTAATAGCCGCTGAATTCTCCTTCATAGGTGTCTCCATAAGCAAAAGGGAAAACCATTTTAACAAATGGTTCATCGTATTTGATTATAGTATTCCGTTTCGTGATCATCCCGGTTTGTTTTACAATATTGTCTTCAACAGTAAAACAAAATTTATTACCGTATTCTTCAATGATCGTGTTGGTTTCTGGTATATCTGTTGCCAGGTCGCCATCCAGCATATGGCTTACAAGGTCACTTGCTTCTTCAAGGTCTGAAAAATCCCAAAACCGGTTTGCTCCAGCATGTCCCGGTTCTACATTATTGCATATTTTGAAATGATGATGATCGCCTGTATTTATAGCATGATTTTCATTTGTTAATACGGTTTGTGCCTGCAATGCCGCCATTGTAAAAAGCATTGAAAGCAAAAAAGTCATTTTTTTCATGTCATTAAGGTTTAAGGTTTTACCATTTTATTAAGTAGTTATCTATAAACTTTTACTTAAAAAAAAATATTAAGTTTCAATATTCAAATATAATATTTGTTCTTTAACTAAATTATTTTTTAATATTAAATAATTATTAACAGTATAAAATTAATACTTTTGTATGAATTATCAAAATAAAAAACGTGAAAAATCAATGCGTAAAAAAAATTTTTGATTCTTTTCATAAGCTTAGTATCCTGGTCGTGGGGGATGTAATGATTGATGCATATATCTGGGGAGAAGTGGAACGCATTTCCCCGGAGGCTCCTGTACCTGTTCTATCTGCTGTAACAAAAGAAAACCGGTTGGGTGGAGCAGCGAATGTAGGGATCAATATACAGGCCCTTGATGCAGAACCCATTATTTGTTCTGTCATTGGAGATACAAATTACAGGAGTGTTTTTGAAACACTGTTGCAGCGGGAGAAAATGTCGGATGAGGGGATCATTATAGACAAGAGCCGTCCTACAACCGTGAAAACCAGGATTATTTCGAGTCATCAGCAGTTGATACGTATAGATGAAGAAGACAACATGCCAATTTCGCAGGAAATAGAGTCACGAATGATCGAGAGGATCAAATACCTGATGGAAAATAAAGAAATCAATGCCGTGATTTTTGAAGATTATGACAAGGGAGTTATTACACCCGGCATCATTAAGGTTTGCGTGGAAGAAGCGAATAAATCTGATATCCCGGTATTGGTTGATCCAAAAGAGCGGAATTTTTTCAATTATCAAAATGTAACATTGTTTAAACCCAATTACAAGGAGTTTGTAAAAGGGAATAACCGTTCGGTCCCCAGGAATGATTTTGATCAGTTGTATTCATTGGCCAAAGAATTCAAACAAAAGTTGAACATTAAGTATATACTGGTAACATTAGCTGAACTCGGGTTAATATTTTGTGATAATAAACAATATAAACACATACCTGCATTGGAGCAATTGGATGTGGCAGATGTATCGGGCGCAGGTGACACGGTAATCTCTACCCTGGCTACCTGTATAGCAGCGGGCATGGATATTGAAGATGCTTCTGTAATTGCCAATGTAGCAGGAGGATTGGTTTGTGAAAAAGCCGGTGTGGTACCCGTAGACAAAAAACAGTTGTTGAATGAATTGCGCAATGGAAGTTATTTTTAGTTACCTGCAATGGATTTAATGAATAAATGGTTAAATTTGCACCGTCTCTCACTATTACTATCGGGATGTAGCGCAGTCAGGTAGCGCGCCACGTTCGGGACGTGGAGGTCGCGAGTTCAAGTCTCGCCATCCCGACAAACACTAAAAAAAGCCAGTATCTTGTGAATTCAAAATCTGGCTTTTTTCGTTTATCACGTTTTAATCATCGCTTTGGCTAAAACCAGATAGCGTTCTTTAGGCCTGTCAGTATGAAGTAATCTCAATTGAAGTTTGATTTTTGACAAATATGCAACTTCATAATTATTCGACTCGAATAATAAAAGATGATCGGTGAATAATTTCAGTTTTTTTATATCTTGCGATATTTAATTAATAATAAATCCTTCACATGCGGAAGGCCTAACAAGCCTACAGCCAGCCTTCTTTTAAGCCACATGCTTTGGTTCGCTTTTCAATAAAAATGCTATATTTGTATACAAGGATGTAAACAATTTGTTTTAGGGATTGAGCCGGACAAAAAAATAAAACTCATCACCAGGTTTGGAAAAACATTCAGGAGTCAAAAGATTTCGAATATGTTGAAATAAAAGAAGCTGAAAAGATCAAAGAATATGCCATCGAACACGAGGTTAAACCGTTTTTTGATTTTGGTTTTAATAGTTCAATAATATAAATTTTGGGAATATTTTTAATAACATACCTGGTAATTATTTTTATTCTATCTGGTATAGCCTCTGTTTTACATATACATGGCTTATAGAAAAAAAGAAAAAGTTTCCATATGACCATCGGAAAATTAAAAATAAACATATTAAAAAATGTACTTGGGGATTACAAAATAGCTTTCAATGTACTTTTTGCTATTATTATACTATATTGCGTTTAGAAAATGCGATCCTGAAACTTCTTATAATCTGATGGGTTTATCAGACAAGTTGTTTTGAACGAATAAGCACAATGATACTTAAAAACAATTAAATACAAGACATTAGTAATAGTAGCATATTTTTATAGCTGTAATATTGTATATTGATTTTCATGTAAAGAAAATTTAATGATTTAATTTCTTTCACCTGTGCAGCTTCTTCATGATTTCTTCATATAAATGTTTCCAGCCGGTATCTTTGCCCCTGTTTCCAAATGATTCATTGTGCCAGAGGCTTACAAACTGGCCATTAACATGTTTTGTCTTTTCCACAATCTCATTGATCTGATCAAATGCCTGGCCGGGTTTTATATGATAATGATATTTGAATGTACTATCCATGATTGCAAACGGGATTATCTTTAAGTCTGTTTTTTGGTCGTTTTGCAGGTCAAAATAATAAAACGGAGTGCATGTTCCGGCACGAAATCCTGGTTCTGAAGGATATCCCATGGAATAATCTTCATTGATCCCGGCTTCAATAAACTGGTGATATGTTCGCGGGAGGCTTAGCCGGATGTAATGCTGCCTGGCTTTTTTTACAGGATAATTAATAAGGTTAGACATCCTGTGCACTTCTTTTCTTAACAGTTTCACTTTTTTAGCTGACTTATAAGAAGGGATGATTCCGACTTCTGCTTCTTCCGATTTTTGCTTGATGAGCTTTCTGACCGATTCATTGTCAAACGAAATGTTTCGGTCATATTTACCATAATCCCCTACATGAAAAAAATATAAAGGGGATGTACCATATTGGTTGTGCAATATGTCCATGTATTCGTAATTATCAAACGGGTCTTTTTGATTTTTCGCTAATACTTTTGTACGTTCAACATTGTCTTTAAAGTCAAGGTGGAACATTGAACGTGCAGTAGCCCCGACAGTCCGAACGAGTCCTTTGTACAAATAAGCATATGCGTTATCAATATCTATGGTAGGAAGATGTTTGAAATAACGTTGGGGTATCTTAAGTCTGGGATACACACGTTGAATTTTTTCTTTTAATTCCATGACCCACTCGTCAATTACCGGGGATTGCAAAAATCCTTTTTGATATGCGAGACTTTTTCCGGCTTTAAATCGTCCGTGAATGTCAGGTTTATAAGGTAATATTTCTTCATACCTGGAAACCAGGTAAAACGATGCAGCAAAAATATCGAATGGTAAAAATGAAACATTGTCTGATTGAAAAAATGTTTTGTATTGTTTCCATTTGGTAATGATAATATTCTGAGGTTTTACCTCTTTGTCAAATAATAATGAATTCGCATAAAGAAATAATTCATCGTTAAGTTTGTTTCGTGAGTAATTTATTTTAGGCTCTTTGGCCTGAATAAAATACTCCTTGTTATCAGTGAATTCAATTGTTAATTGTAGAATATCAATAAAAATGAATTCAAAAATATATTTTATCCGGTTCGTGATGTGTGGTGTATAAATCAACATAGTAATAAAAATAAGTTTAATATTTGTGCGCTATAAAAATAACGAATTTTATATTATCATTTTGAATTATATGAATAATGATGAGTGTTTTTAATATTTTTCAAGGATATCTTTCACGTTTTCCATCAACCATTGCGATGTTGAAGTGGCCCCGGCTATTCCAATGTTTTCATGTTTTACAAACCAGCTTTTTTTAAGCTCGTCAGGCGAGGTAATAAAGAATGTACTGGCATTTACTTTTTCACAAATATTGAATAGTACTTTCCCGTTGGATGATTTTTTGCCTGCGATAAAAACCATCTTATCATGTTCTTTGCAAAAGTTTCGTAATTCGTCTTTCCTGTTTGCCACGTGCCTGCAAATGGTATCGTGCACTTCAACACGGATACCATTTGTTTTAAATGTTTGAATGATGTTTTGGAATTCTTTTAAATCTTTCGTGGTCTGACTGTATAAGATAATGTTTTTGGGTATTTTGTCTAAATTCAACTCATCAATATGTTCAAATACGATCACGCCTTGTTTTACCCTCCCGCTCAAACCAATTACTTCGGGGTGATTGTGTTTACCAAAAATATAGATGGGCTTGTTTTTCCCGTTTGATTGTTTGATTTTTTTATGAATATTCAAAATGATGGAACACGTGGCATCAATGATCCTGTTATTATTATGCGCTGCTGTTTGATATGTTGAAGGAGGTTCGCCATGGGCACGAAAAATAACAGTTTTGCCGTGTATGTTTTTCAAATCTTCCCGGTTAATTACATGAAGGCCTTTTTGCCTAAGGCGTTCCACTTCTTTTTCATTGTGGACAATTTGCCCGATAGAAAAAACATTTTCACCTTTGTCTAATATTTTTTCTGCCATTTTAATGGCTTTTGTTACTCCAAAACAAAAACCACTTTTGGGATCAATGTCAACGTTTAAATGTAATTTTTCTTCCATACAGAGATTTCAAAATTTCATAAATGCTAAAATTAATAAACATCAAAATCAACAGGTACACTACATCCTCAACTGGTATGCTGAGTAAGCGCATACCAGTTATTTGTTCATTATTATACACCACCACGGGAAGATATGTAAGTACGCCATTGATGAACAGGAATGGAATAAGTGTTAAAAACCATGACACGTAAAAATAGGGCAGGCGTTTTTTTATAAATTGTATAAACCCCATGATTATCATCAGGCAGGCAGCAGTAATGAAACAAACGAATGTATATAAATATTCCTGGTACCAAAACCCTAAGAACAGAAAAGCAATGATCAATATAAAATGCAAACCGAAAAATAGTTCTTTAAACCTTTTTAAACGGAAAAAATAGCGGGTTACTTCATAAATAAAAAAGCATGCATACGGGATGATGATAAAAAACAGCCATTCTTCCACGGGCAATTGAAATAATTTAACCCCCAGGATATAATGATCATTAAAATGCCATACTGATTGTCGGACAAACCAATAATCCCATATAATGAATAATAGGGAAGTTAAGATAACAGCAGGAAATATGTGTTTCCATTTCCGGTACATGCGTAGCCGGTGTTCAAAACTTTTAATGAACGGGTAAAAGAGGGTGATAACTAACAATAAAAGGTAAACAATATGGCTTAATTCATGCTGTGTTGATTTCATTAAATTATTTGCCTACAGATTTGTTATTATCCCGGGACAGGTGGTGTTGGATTCTGTTATCCAGTTTCTCCTGTATGATTTTACTGATGTATTTACCGATGATATCAAATTCCAGGTTTACTCTCGTGCCGGGTTTGAACTCGTGAAAGTTGGTTATCTCGTAAGTATAAGGGATGATGGCCACCTGGAATGAATTTTTCTTTGAATTGACAACCGTTAAACTCACTCCATTTACAGATATAGATCCTTTTTCAACTGTTGTATAATCGGATTTTCGTGGCTCGTATTCAAACGTGAAATACCAGCTGCCGTCTTCTTCCCTTACATCAGAGCAAACAGCAACCTGGTCTACATGGCCCTGCACAAAATGGCCGTCAATACGGCTGTCTGCTTTCATGCTTCGTTCGAGATTGACCTTGTCATTTATGCCCAGGTCGCCCAGGTTTGACTTAATGAGCGTTTCTTTGATGGCAGTAACAGTATAATCTTTCCCTGTTTTTTCTACTACCGTGAGACATACGCCGTTATGTGCTATGCTCTGGTCAATATGCAATTCATCTACAAATGAGCAGGAAACAGAAAAATGAATATTTTCTCCCTCGTGCCTTATATTCGTGACTTGTCCAGCCTCTTCGACAATTCCTGAAAACATAATGATTTGTATTTATTGATTAAAAGAAAAGAAATCCACTTTCTTTAAGTGTGAATTTTGTCTCGCCGATCAGGTATCCCTCTGAATATAAATATACATTATAAGTCCCGGGCACCAATTCACCTTCTTTATTGTCATAATAAATGCACATGCTGATGTCCTGGTTTTCATAATTTACCTGTCGTTTTGCACTATAAATGAGTTTATTGTTATCAAAATTCATTATGTTTTCTGTAGAAGTTGTAAGTACAGAGCTGTCGGGCCTTACTACTCTCAGGTAAATATACCGTTCGCCTGGTTTTGCAATGGCATTTTCCCTTAGTGTATAACACACCCTGAGTTTCACGATGTCATCTACATCATCTTTTGCTTTGCTTCGTTTATTGAGGCCCACGGCTTCAATATTTTTTGCCACCAGGGCTTCTGCTTTTTTCACCTTCGTGGTTAGTTCTTCTTTCGATTTTTCCAGCTCTTCTTTCTTTGCCTGGGTTTCATTTAGCTCTGTCTTAACCTCTTTATTTTCAGTCATTAATTGTTGATTCAATTGATTTAGCGAGTCAATTTGAGCGACAAAATCTTTTAAGACAGACCGTAGAGTACCAATCTCTTTTTTATATTCCCGTAATGTTGATACATTGACAGCATTGATTCTTAACAAGCGTTCTATTTTTGAACGTTGCATCGATATTTTTTTATTCAGCGTGTCATTGGCTGTTTCAAGAGATTCATATGAATCTCTTAACGTGAATAATTCTTTTTCCAAAGAATCTTTTTCTGAATTTAAATAATCCTGGACTTTTTTGCTCTCCGCTTCCAGTTTATTGTATTCATTCCGTTGATATATATATCCAAAGATCAATACTCCTGCTATAATAGCGAGGATGATTACAATGATCCTCATTTTTTTAGATGAAGAATCACTGTTGTTATAATTTTGTGCCATGTTAAAGTAAGTTTTTAAAAATGCAAATTTATATTTGTTTTACTAAAATACTTTGATTCATTTAAATTTATTGTATGATTTTTTCA
>CAYFQI010000127.1:0-8164 GCA_964345135.1 uncultured Bacteroidales bacterium | reverse complement strand
TTTTATTAAATTTTATGGTAGACTTGCGAAAGGCGTTTAATGTTGGAATTATGAATTATTATGGTATGTTATATATTAGCAGACGCATAACCACCCTAATTTTCTACTGATCCTTTTTTCTATTGCAAGACTTTTTGGCAGTTTTTTAAATTAAATACTTTAAATTAATCTAAGAAATATCCTAAAGAAAATTGAAAAGTAGTGTTATTTATTTTGTCTTTTGGAAATTCACCATTGAATTTTGGTGTTATATTTCCTAAACCTAAACCATATGCTGCTTGTATTTGATATTGACCAATTGTATATCCTATTCCGATATTAATACCATAATCAATGGCATTTATAGGTAAGTGTTTTATTACATCGGCATCTTTTGCATCGTTTACAAATTCAATGTCAGCTTCACCGGAAGCAGAATAAGCGCCAAAATCATCAAGTTCCAATTTATTTCCTTTTTTGTTAATTTTGTATTTTCCAAACAGGCCATAAGATATATATGGTCCGGCGAATAGTTGAAGCTTTTCGCTTTCTTTTTGCATGTTAAATTCATATATTATATTAACAGGAAGTTCCAGATAATTTAAACTTAATGTCTCAATTACTTTCACACCCCCTACTTTATCCATATATCTATATCCTTTCATAGAAAAGAGTAAATTAGGTTGTATAGCAAGTCTGTTTAAAACATAAAGATTTGCCATACCACCAATTTGGGCACCTGCTTTTAACCCTGTATTTTCAATATCACCAGTCAAGGTTGTCATGTTTAACCCTGCTTTGGGGCCATAGGTTAAATCAATTTGGGCATTGACTCCCATCATTGCTGTTAGTGATAATGCAACGATGAGACAATATATTTTTTTTTTGAAAATCATTATTAATATAATTTAAGTATTTATTGCACCTACTCTATAATAGCTTTTCGGTTTCCGCTTTTATAATTTGATACAATTATACTAAAAATTTAACAAATAAAAAAAAATATGCTTACTATCTTTAATTTTATTTAAGGAGCTTTCTATTAATTATTTTGTATTCAAATTTTCAGAGTTTTTCATAGACAATGAAAATTTTTTCAGCACTATCGCAATAGTGTCAAAAAAAGTAAGCAGTATATGAACCGAGCCATGACTAAAATATTAGACACACTATTTATCCCGTATTTTAATCAGGATACGCATGATTATAAAAGGTTCTTCTACACCGAGCTGCCGGATTAAAAAAACCAGATAAACCCAATTAACTCAATTAACTTAAAAACTTAAAAACTTAGAAACTTAAAAACTTAAATTATAAACAGATGAAACACCCATGATAAGTCATTTAACACACACGCGCATGATTATAAAAGGTTCTTCTACACCGAGCTGCTGGATAAAAAAAACCAGATAAACCTAATTAACTCAATTAACCCAATTAACTTAAAAACTTAGAAACTTAGAAACTTAGAAACTTAAATTATAAACAGATGAAAATTCTGAAAACCCTCGGGAATAAATATAATAAATAATCTGCAGTGTTAAAATTTTTCAAAATAGTGATGGCTATTCATTAAAATTTATGCCTTGCATTTTCTTCATTATTTGTTTTTTGAAAGAAAATTATTAATAGAAGCCCCCTTAACATATTTCAATACAATTAGCGAGCGGTCATTGATGGTTATTTTATTTATGATCTTAGTATTCGTTTCATCTCTGTGATTATGGGTGTCGGTCAATATTTTCCATTCATCATTGTTTTTTATCACAGGCAGTTTGAATTCTAGTGGTTCCCAATAGCTGTTTATCATCACGAGTATGATATCATCTTTGATGTGTTCTCCCACATTATTTTTTTCATCAATCAATTCTCCATTAACCAACATGCCCATGCACCGGATATAATTTGTGTTCCATTCTTTATCAGTCATATCCTTTCCGTCTTCTCTAAGCCACCGGATATCCCATATATCTTTTCCCATAATGGCCCTGCCTTTGAAAAAGCGTTTGCGATGCATTATAGGAGTACGTTTTCTAATATCTATGATGGTTTTTGTGAATTCGAATAATGCTTTTTCTTGTTCTTTCCAGTCCCATTTAAACCACGTTAGTTCATTGTCCTGGCAATATACATTGTTATTACCGTTTTGTGTTCTTCCATATTCATCTCCATGGCTAATCATTGGAACACCCTGACTAAACAGCAGTGTTGCTAAAAAATTTCGTTTTTGTTTTTCTCTTACATGGTTTATTTCAGGATTATCTGTCGGGCCTTCTATTCCGTAATTATAACTGTTGTTATGATTATCTCCGTCACGGTTTCCTTCTTTATTGGCTTCATTATGTTTTTCATTATAACTTACAAGGTCATGTAATGTGAAACCATCATGAGAAGTCACAAAATTTATACTTGAATATGGTTTTCGTCCGTCATCAAGGTAGAGGTCGCTACTGCCACTTAACCGGTAGGCCATTTCAGCTACCTGGCTTTCGTCGCCGCGCCAGAATTTTCGTACCGTATCACGGTATTTCCCATTCCATTCGGCCCATAAAACAGGGAAGTTACCAACCTGGTAACCGCCGTTCCCAATGTCCCAGGGTTCAGCAATTAGTTTGACTTGTGAGATGACAGGGTCTTGGTGAATGGTATCCAAAAAAGCTGATAATTTTCCTACTTCATATAAGCCTCTGGCAAGGGCCGACGCAAGGTCAAACCGAAATCCGTCTACATGCATTTCAGTGACCCAGTAGCGTAAGCTGTCCATCACCAATTGAAGAACATGTGGATTGATCAGGTTCAATGTGTTTCCGGTTCCGGTGTAATCTTTGTAATACAGTGGATTATCCTGGTCTAATCGATAATAATTGGCATTGTCAATGCCTTTTAAAGATAAATTTGCTCCCAGGTGGTTGCCTTCTACAGTATGATTATATACTACATCGAGAATGACTTCAATGCCTTCTTTATGATAGGCTTTTACCATTTCTTTAAATTCATTGACCTGGCCACCATGGCAGGAGGCGCTTGCATATTCTGCATGGGGTGCGAAATAACCAATGGTATCATACCCCCAATAATTTGACAGGCCGTTATCTGTTAAGTATTTGCGATGAGCAAAATGATGTATTGGCATCAATTCAATTGCTGTGATGCCAAGTTGTTTGAAATAATTAATCACTGGTTCGCTCGCCAGCCCTTTATATGTGCCTCTTAATTCGTTTGGCACATCGGGATGTTGCATTGTGAACCCTTTTACATGCAATTCATAGATGATGGTGTCATGCATCTCTGTATCTGGCCTTAGATCATCTTCCCATTCGAAATGATGGTCAATCACGATACATTTGTTTACATCGCCCGCATTGTTTGTGGTGTGTGGTTTTAATGTATTGTTCTTTTTTAAAGGTGTTACTTTATAATCAAACATGCTTGATTTAATCTCGGTTTTGCCGCAGATAGCCTTGGCATAAGGGTCTATCATTAGTTTATTGGGATTGAAGCGATGCCCTTTTTCCGGTTCATAAGGCCCCTCGATACGATACCCGTATAATTGCCCGGGTTTAATATCAGCGAGGTATGCATGCCAGACAAAACCGGTAACTTCTTCCAGGTAAACCTGAGAATATTCATGTTTGTCATGTGCATGTTTAAATAAACATAAAATGACTTGTGTCGCATTTTCACTGTATATGGCAAAATTTACACCTGCTCCGTCCCAAGATGCTCCCAGGGGATACGGTTTACCTTGCAATACACGTCCTTTGTGTTTTCTCATGTGCTTATATTGATATGATTATAACAATTCAGTTCAAATATAACCAATTCATTATATAATTATAAATGTTGGCATAAAAAGAATGTTAATGTTAGTTTGTAAAAATGCATTTATATCACTGCGTCTGTACTATATTAAATGTATCAATAATACAGGCTTAGAAAGATTTCTTTTAATCTGTTTTACTATTTCATTCATGTATGAATTTTTGAAATACGAATATGCACAGTAACATTATTCAACATGAGCAAGAAGGATAAACAAATGTCCCATGACAATATTTTGTAATACGAGATATGCTCTTGATCAGGTTTTTTGCGATTCCGCCAGGAGTCGAACCTGGAACCTACGGCTTAGAAGGCCGTTGCTCTATCCAATTGAGCTACGGAACCAATTTTTTAGAGGATGCAAATGTATAAAAAATATTCAGTCGAATAAAATTTTTCTCTATTCATTCAAATAAAACGAATACCATTGAGTAATCTGATAGATTAAATTTAACACTTTATTTCTGTTGCTATAAGGAGATATACTTTTAGATAAAGTTCATTGTTTAGTCTTTAAATTTTACTATTTTTGGCTACACTAAAAATAAAACAATCTTAAATAATAATATTATGAGTAAAAAAATAAATGGGAACCGTTTAAAAGGAAGATTGCCCAAGATAGGAATTCGGCCTGCGATTGACGGAAGACGGAAAGGTGTACGTGAATCCCTTGAAGATCAGACCATGGGGATGGCTAAAAATGTAGCAGGTTTTTTAACTGAAAATTTAAGACATGCAGACGGTAGCAATATAGAATGTGTTATTGCAGACACGTGTATAGGTGGGGTTGCAGAAGCAGCAGCTACAGCCGATAAATTTGCACGGGAAAATGTAGGTGTATCAATTACTGTAACGCCATGCTGGTGTTATGGAACTGAAATATTTGATGATAACCCGGTTATCCCTAAAGCAATTTGGGGCTTTAACGGGACAGAGCGCCCGGGTGCTGTGTACCTGGCTGCAGCTTTGGCAGGATACAGCCAGAAAGGGTTGCCAACATTTGGTATTTATGGCAGGGATGTTCAGGATTCAGATGACAAATCTATTCCTGAAGACGTACAGGAAAAACTATCACGTTTTACCAAAGCTGCCCTGGCAGCTGCTACTATGAAAGGCAAAACATACCTGTCTTTAGGATATGTTTCAATGGGCATTGCCGGGTCTATGGTTGATGATGATTTTTTCCAGGAGTATCTTGGAATGCGTACCGAATACGTGGATATGTCTGAATTCGCCAGAAGAGTAGAGGAAAATATTTATGACCCTGAAGAATTCGAAATAGCCCGGAAATGGGTGCAAGAGAATTGTAAAGAAGGATTTGACCCCAATCCGCCTGAACAACAAAAATCTGAAGTAAAAAAACAGGAGGAATGGGATTATGTGGTGAAAATGGCTATTATTGCCAAAGATCTTATGGTAGGTAATCCTAAATTAGATGTATTAGACTACGGTGAAGAAGCATTGGGACGCAATGCCATTGCCGCTGGATTCCAGGGACAAAGGCAGTGGACAGACCATTATCCGAATGGTGATTTCATGGAAGCAATCCTGAATAGTTCATTTGATTGGAGTGGAATACGACAGCCCTATATATTGGCTACAGAAAATGATTCATTGAATGCAGTTGCCATGCTTTTTGGGCATTTGTTGACCGGAACAGCACAAGTCTTTTCAGATGTAAGGACATACTGGAGCCCTGAAGCTGTAAAACGGGTTACCGGGAAAGAACTTACAGGCGCAGCTAAAGGTGGAATTATTCACTTAATCAATTCCGGTCCATCAGCTCTTGACGGTTCAGGACAGCAAACCAGAGATGGGAAACCAGCCATGAAACCTTATTGGGATATTACTGACGAAGAAGCCAGGAAATGCCTCAATGCAACCGAGTGGTGTCCTGTCGTGGATGAATATTTTAGAGGCGGCGGGTTTTCTTCCAAATTTATAACAAAAGGGGAAATGCCTATCACCATGTCCAGGGTAAATATTGTTAAAGGGATAGGCCCTGTGCTCCAGATAGCTGAAGGATACACGGTTGAACTACCGGAAGATATACATGAAACCCTTGATGACAGAACCAATAATACCTGGCCAACTACCTGGTTTGTACCTAATATTACGGGCGCTGGCGCATTTAAAGATGTATATTCCGTAATGGCCAATTGGGGAGCAAACCATGGCGCATTTTCTTACGGACATATCGGGGCAGATCTGATTACGCTTGCTTCTATCCTAAGGATACCTGTATGCATGCATAATGTACCTGACAATAAAATTTATCGTCCGAGTACATGGAATGCATTTGGTATGGATACTGAAGGATCTGATTACCGGGCATGTGATAATTTTGGACCGCTTTACGGGAAAAAATAACGAGACCATCAGGTGTAAACAGATATCAACAGAATTCGGGAAAGACAATGATTTACCGGATTCTGTCTTCTTACTAAAAAAGGAATTGCTATGAAAGATAAATTAATTCTTGTAATGGATTGTGGAGCAACGAATGTACGATCTGTTGCCATCAATTTAAAAGGGCAAATAAAAGCCATTCATTCAGTATCGAATAATACAAGGCCCGATCCCGAATACCCTCAATATGTAATATGGGATGCGAAAGAAATATGGAATAAATTGGTTCAATGCACCAAGGTGGTGTTCAAACAAATTGATCCCGGTCAAATTGCTGGAGTTACTATTACCACTTTTGGAGTTGATGGTGCTCCGTTTGATGCAACAGGCAATATGCTCTATCCGGTAATTTCATGGCAATGCCAACGGACTACACCCATCATGGAAAACATTGATAAATACATTGTATTGAATGAACTTTACCAGATCAGTGGTGTACAACCTGCCGGAATCAATACCATCAACAAATTAATATGGCTTAAAGAAAATAAACCCCATGTATTGGAAAAAATGGATGCTTACCTCTTCATTCCTTCTATTTTTGTATATTATCTTACCGGGGAAATGGTTACTGATTTTACCATGGCAAGTACCTCCATGCTCACGGATTTGAACGAACAGGATTTCTCTGGGAAAATACTTTCTTCAATAGGACTAACAACAGAACAGTTTCCTGAAACGGTGAAACCTGGAGAAATTGCAGGAAAGGTGATGTCTAAGGCATCAGGAGAAACAGGCATACCAGAAGGAGTGCCGGTCATTGTTGCCGGACATGACACTCAATTTGCTGTTTTTGGTTCGGGTGCAGATGAAAATGTACCAGTGCTTAGTTCAGGAACTTGGGAAATATTAATGGCACGTGTGGGAGAAATAAATATTAATAATGATACATTGAATGCCGGATTGACTACAGAATTTGATGCCATATCCGGCTTGTATAATATGGGGGTAAATTCTATAGGTTCGGCAGTTATAGAATGGATAAAAAAAATGTATTTTGCAGATGAAAAAGATAATAATAATGTATGGGAAGTCATGATCTCCGAAGCAGAAAATGAACCGGCCGGAAGCAATGGGGTATTCATCCATCCTACCTTTTTTCCGGGGGCTATGGACAATACAAAAGGTACGATCTTCGGGTTGTCAATGAATACAACCCGGGGCAGTATTTTTAGGGCTACTCTCGAAGCATTGGCATGTTTGACACGGAAAAATCTTGAACTACTTCAAAAATCAGGTGGTTTTAAAGCCAAAAAAATTATTTGTGTAGGAGGAGGGTCTAAAAATCGGTTGTGGAATCAAATCAGGGCAGACGTGACCGGTATTCCTATAGAATTAATTTCGCAAAAAGAAACCACTGTATTAGGGGCCGCATTATTCGCAATGGCAGCAGTAGGAATATATAATTCCCCGGAAGAAGCAAAGCAGAATATAAATTTTGAACCACAACATGTTCATCCCCAGGAAGATGTTGATTATGAGGCTGTTTATCAACGGTTTCTGAAATTGCCCGGGCAATTAAAAAACATCTATAGATGAGGCCAGCTATGATTAAATTATTAGACACACTATTTATCCCGTATTTTAATCAGGACACGCATGTTTATAAAAGGTTCTTTTACACCGGGCTGCCGGATAAAACAAAAAACCAGATCAACTCAATTAACTTAATCAACTTAGAAACATAGAAACATAGAAACTTAAAAACTTAAAAAAATAAACAGATGAAACACCCATGATAAGTCATTTAACACACATGCGCATGATTATAAAAGGTTCTTCTACGCTGAGTTGCCAGATAAAACAAAACCAGATAAACCCAATTAACTCAATTAACTCAATTAACTCAATCAACTCAATTAACTTAATCAACTTAAAAACTTAGAAACTTAGAAAAATAAACAGATGAACCGAGCCATGACAAAAAAAGAGGACACACACGAGAATGATTATC
>CAYFQI010000126.1:0-8178 GCA_964345135.1 uncultured Bacteroidales bacterium | reverse complement strand
GCCATTTGTATAAAAAGAGATTTTTAAAGGTTCACTTAACTATTATGAAAAACTTATTTACTTTTGTTATATTATTATTTTTTGGAATACAACCTGTTATTTCTCAAAATACAGGCCAAATAAAAGGTACGGTTTACAATGCCAAGAATAATGAACCCATTCCTTTTGCCAGCATAGCAATTTGGAATACAGATATCGGTTCAATCAGTGATCTGGATGGAAATTTTTTATTTACCGGACTTGATCCGGGGTATATAAAATTAAAAGTATCTGTCGTGGGATTTGAAATATATATAAGTGACGATATACTTATAACTAATGCTAAAACAGCATATATTGAAATTCCACTTAAAGAAAAAGTTGAAGAGATAGAAGAGGTAACGGTCTCCCCAAGCCCATTCCGGAGAAAAGAAGAAGCTCCTGTATCAATGAGAACAATCAGCATTTCTGAAATAGAAAAGCTCCCGGGGGCCAACAGGGATATCTCCAAAGTAATCCAGTCTTTTCCCGGGGTTGCCTCTACCCCATCATTTCGAAATGATGTAATTGTCCGGGGCGGCGGCCCAAATGAAAATTCGTTTTACCTTGATGGTGTTGAAATCCCCACATTGAATCATTTTAGCACTCAGGGTGCATCAGGTGGCCCTGTTGGTATTATCAATGTTGATTTCCTCAGGGAAGTAGAATACTATTCCGGGGCATTTCCAGCGAATCGGGGCAACACGTTAAGTTCTGTTCTTGAATTTAAACAAATCAATGGAAATCAAGACAAAATGCAATACAAAGCCACTGTTGGTGCTTCTGATCTGGCATTCAGCATAAATGGGCCGTTGAGCAAAAATACCACCATGGTTTTTTCTGCAAGGAGATCATATTTACAGTTTTTATTCAGTTTAATCGGACTCCCGTTCCTACCAACCTATAATGATGCTCAATTCAAAACAAAAACTACAATTGATGAAAAAAACGAAATCACCTTGATTGGTATCGGGGCAATAGACCAATTTGAATTGAACAAGGATGCAAATGAAACCCCTGAACAACGCTATATTTTGAATTACCTGCCGGTGAATGAGCAATGGAACTATACTATTGGCGGTGTTTACAAGCATTACAGGGATAAAGGGTTTGACACCTATGTTATCAGCAGGAATCATTTAAACAATATTTCTTATAAATATCAAAACAATATTGAAGTAGATTCTCTTAAAACCTTTGATTATAGCTCTGTTGAATCGGAGAATAAGTTCCGCTATGAAAAAAACACATCATTGGATAATGGGTTAAAAATCAACGCAGGCCTGAAACTGGAGCATGGCAGATACACGAATTCAACATTTAAAAAGGTGTTTTTAACAGGTTCTACATCTGTAATTGATTACAATTCAGAATTGAACGTGTTCATGTATGGACTGTTTGGACAGGCTACAAAAAAAATACTGAATAACCAATTGACTTTATCTTTAGGGATCAGGGCAGATGCAAATACCTACTCATCAACAATGAATAATTTGTTGAATCAGGCCTCACCCCGCCTTTCTGCTTCCTATTCAATCACTTCGACGTGGTTCCTGAACTTCAATGTCGGGCGGTATTTTCAGCAGCCTTCATATACTACGTTAGGTTACAGGGATAAATCCGGAGCCCTGGTAAATAAAGAAAATGGATTAACATATATTTCATGTGACCATCTTGTAGGCGGAATCGAATTCCTCCCGACAGAGCAATCCAAATTGACTGCCGAGGGATTTTATAAATGGTACCGCGATTATCCTTTTTCATTAAATGACTCTGTTTCTATTGCCAGCAAAGGGGGAGATTTTGGTGTTTTTGGAGATGAAGAAGTGATATCCATTGCCAAAGGTAGATCCTATGGGCTTGAGCTTTTATACAGGAACCAGGTAACAGGAAAAATGGATATCCTTGTATCTTATACTTTAGTAAGAAGTGAATTCAGGGATTATGGGCCGGATTTAAACCCCACGGGTAGTTATACTCCTACTGCATGGGATAACAGGCATTTGCTTAATGTTATTGCCACGCGTCAATTCAAAAATAATTGGGAATTTGGAGTCAAATGGCGATTTGTAGGAGGCACACCGTATACTCCATATGATCTTGATAAATCTACTCTGGTTGAAGCATGGAACACGAACGGACAACCTTACCTGGATTACAACAGGTATAATGAAAAACGGTTTGACTCGTTTCACCAACTCGATCTGCGGGTAGATAAAAGTTTTTTCTTTAATACCTGGTCATTGATGTTATACCTTGATATTCAAAATGTATATAATTTTAAAGGAGATGCTCAAAATTATTTCATCAATGAAGACGAAAACGGGAATATACAATATATCGAGGGAAGCGATCCTCTTCGATACGATTTGCGCGAGATTAAAAATGAAGGCCAGGGGAATATCCTGCCCACCATTGGAATTATGGTTGAATTTTAATATCAGTGTTTTATGACTAAATATCTATATAACAAACCATTGAATAAGATGAATCTATTATTCTGTTCATTCTTTTGTCTTATCCTATTCTTTGCATTTTCAAAATGTAGCTCATTTAAAGATAATAAAACACCTTCATTAACAGACACACTTAATACATACATTAATATGGATGGCTTCAGGTTATCAGTCATCGTTAAAAAAGGAAAAGCACATAACTATCCATTAATGGCCGTATGGACAGAAGACACCTCCGGGAATTACCTTCAATCACTTTATGTAGCAGAATCCATTGCCAAAGGTTTTTTTGATTATGGCGAATCTTCCAAAGGAAAATGGAAGCCAGGCCCTATTCGCCGGCCTGCTGCCCTCCCTTTTTGGGCGCATAAAAGAGGTGTTAAAGTGGACAGTCTTTACGTCCCTTCAAAGTCCCATCCAATGCCCGATGCGGTAACCGGTTCAACTCCATTAAACAACTTTACTTTAAAAACCAAAATAATAAAGGATAAAATAAGTTCATTTAAAGTTTTACTTGAAATAAACCAATCATGGGATTGGAATGCGTATTGGACCAATAATAAATATCTGGATGATGAGGATTATAAAACTTCCTGCCAGCCGGCCCTGGTTTATTCGTCCCCGGTTATTTCTGTGAATAATCCTGGCAATACATATCCTTTGCAAGTGATTGGCCACAGCCACTACAGTGGTAAGAACGGGCTGTTATATCAGGATTTAAGCACCATTACAACTGCATTGGAGATTATTGATACTGCTTATGTGGTATTAAAATAAATTTATAAAGCAATTAAACCAGGAAGATGATGACAGATGTTGGGCGGCCAAGATTGGAAAGCAATAGTAAAAAAGTATAAAAATATACGCTTAAGAGAGCCTCCCACGGGATTTGAACCCGCGACCTGCTCATTACGAGTGAGCTGCTCTACCACTGAGCTAAAGAGGCAGATATTGGAACAATATTTTTAAAGATGTGTATCTTAAATAGACTCCTACAGTAAATTCGAGCTTTTAGCTTTGTTTGAAAATTCATGTTTATTTCTCAATGCTTTAATTCTTTTTAACAACGGTGGATGGGAATAATGAAAAAATACATACGCCGGATGCGGTGTTAAATTGCTTAAATTCTTTTTTGATAACTTTTTCAATGCATCTATAAGCGCTTCTCCTTCAAAATGGTCGCATGCAAACCGGTCTGCTTCATATTCATTTTTCCTTGACAAAATGTTCATTCCCAATCCCAAAATAGTTGAAATCGGGCTATATAGGATACCGAACGCAATCACACCTATATGAAAACTTGGAATATTTGCACCTAATGCATTACTTAAAGCAGGATTATTAATGAATAACGATAAAAGGAAAAATGTAACGCCCAATTGAACAACAGAAATAGACATGCCTTTGGCAGTATGTTTTTTGATGAAATGGCCTATTTCATGGGCAAGCACAGCTACAATTTCATTATTTTTCAGGTCATTGATCAGAGTGTCAAACAGGACAATACGCTTTTGAGGCCCCAGCCCGCTAAAATATGCATTTGCTTTTGTAGAACGTTTAGAGCCATCAATTTTATAAATATTTTTTAATTTAAACCCTTCTTTTTTACTAAAATCTTCAATAGACTTCCTGAGTTCGCCTTCTTCAAGTGGTGTTTGCTTGTTAAACAGCGGTACGATCAATCTGGAATAAAACATGGCAATAAAAAGAGTGAAAGCAGTTACAATGATCCAGCAATAAACCCAAAACATCTCACCGGTAGTTTGATAAAACCAAATAATCATAGCAAGGATGCCGCCTCCCAGGATGGCACCCAAAACCCATCCTTTGATTTTATCCAAAATATATGTCTTGACAGTTGTGGTATTGAATCCATATTTTTCTTCGATAACAAATGTATCATATACATCAAAAGGGATACTGAAAATATCGGATATAAACCCTAGTACACCAAAAAACAATAACCCTAACAATACAGGATGTTGTGTGTAATTCCGGAGCAAGTCATCAATATAACCAAACCCTCCAAATATTAATATCAATAATATAAGAGCTGTACTGATCGTGCTTTTTATATTGGATATCCTCATATTCTCCCGTTGATAATTCTGGGATTTTTTGTATTCCTCTTCATCATAAATCCCTTGTACTTCGTTGGGCAATTCACTGCTCCATTTCGTTGTATTTAGGTAATCCAAAAACAGTGATAACAGGTAATCAAAAATTATGATCGCAATAATGATGTAAAGGATAGTAATGTGCATGATTTAAAATAGTTTAATCTTTAAAAATTTAAGAACACAAAGATATTTAACTTTTATTATTGATGGAAAGGTTTTATATCATTTTTGTATTTTTTGAAAAACTTTTCAGGTTAAAAGGTTAATTTTGGATTTATTTTGAAAACAAAAACTAAATGTATGGCATTGATCAGGACTTTAAAAAATCAATTAGAAGGTGATGTATATACAGACCAAAAGATGAAGATACTGTATGCTACAGATGCGTCTGCATACAGGGAGATACCGGAAGCTGTGATACGCCCGAAAAATAAAGAGGACATCAGAAAGATCATTGAATTTTCTATCCGGCATAATAAATCTATTATCCCCAGGGCTGCCGGCACTTCATTGGCCGGACAAGTAGTTGGTAAAGGTATGGTGGTTGACATTTCCAAATACATGAATAAAATACTGGAATTTAACAAAGAAGAACAATGGATTAAAATCGAACCCGGTGTCAACCTCGAAGAACTCAATAACTATTTAAAACCTCATGGATTAATGATTGGCCCGGAAACATCTACTGCAAACCGTTGCCTGATGGGAGGAATGGTCGGGAACAATTCATGCGGTTTACATTCACTCGTTTATGGCAGCATCCGCGATCATCTCCTGTCAGTTAAAACGTTTCTTAGCAATGGTGAGGAAGTAGAATTTAGCGAGGTCTCAGATGAAGAATTTCTTGCGAAATGTGAAGGCAATATGCTTGAAAATAAGATATACAGAAATATCCGTGATATGCTTTCTGACAAATCCAACCAGGAAGAAATCTGCGAACATTACCCTGATCCCGGACTGAAACGAAGAAATACCGGGTATGCCATTGATTTACTTTTGGAAACCTCACCATTCAATAATTCTTCTAAAAAATTTAATTTCTGTGACTTAATTGCCGGATCAGAAGGAACACTGGCTTTTATCACTGAAATAACAATTGCACTGGTACCCCTCCCTCCTGTCCATAAAGCATTGGTATGCGTTCATTGCAATAATGTGAAAGATGCATTGCAGGGCAACTTGATCGCTTTGCAGCACAGCCCCATGGCCATTGAATTAATGGATCATGAAATCCTGGAATTAACAAAAGACAACAGAGATCAGCGAAAAAACAGGTTTTTTATTAAAGGCGACCCGGGTGCAATTCTTATTATTGAATTTGCATTTGATTCCAAAGAAAAAATCGAAGAAACGGCTAAAAAACTGGAACAGGATATGCGTGCAAAAGGCATTGGGTATCATTTTCCTGTTATATATGGACAGGATATTCCAAAAGTCTGGAACTTGCGCAAATCAGGGCTTGGCGTTTTGTCTAACCTGCAGGGCGATGCCAAACCGGTGTCTGTTATAGAGGATACAGCTGTTCTACCGGACAAACTTCCAGCTTACATTGATGAGTTTGACCAATTATTGAGTACGTTTAATCTCCGGTGTGTATATCATGCCCATATTGCCACGGGAGAACTGCACCTCCGCCCCATCCTGAATTTAAAAAATGAAAAAGATGTCCGGACATTTCATGATATTGCAGAAGAAACAGCCAAACTGGTTAAAAAATACAATGGCTCTTTTAGTGGTGAGCATGGTGATGGCAGGCTAAGAGGTGAATTCATCCCTTTATTAATTGGTGAAAAGAATTATGAGTTGCTTAGGCAATTGAAACATACATGGGATCCTCAGAATATTTTTAACCCTGAAAAAATCATTGACACCCCTCCCATGAACACCAGCCTCCGATATGAACCCGGTGCCTCTTCAAAACATTTTGATACTGTATTTGATTTCACTGAAACCGGCGGGTTATTAGCAGCAGCAGAAAAATGCAATGGCACGGCAGATTGCAGGAAAACATCAAAGATTGGAGGTACCATGTGTCCCAGTTATATGGCAACATTTGATGAAGACATGACAACTCGTGCCAGGGCAAATATACTGCGTGAATTTTTAACCCGATCATCAAAGAAAAATCCCTTCAATCAAAAAGAAATATATGAGGTAATGGATTTGTGCCTCTCGTGTAAAGCATGTAAAACCGAATGCCCGGCAAACGTGGATGTAGCAAAATTAAAAGCCGAATTCCTTCAATATTATTATGATGCCAATGGGGTGCCCCTGCGTTCATTGCTTATTGCAAATATATCAAAGATCAATGCTCTTGGAAGCCGGTTTCCAAAAATCACGAACATTTTCCTGAAAAATCCTCTCACTTCAAAACTTTTTGCGATAATGACCGGCTTTTCAACCAAACGGGAAATGCCATTATTGCAAGACATAACCCTCAAAAAATGGATTTCACGGTATGTAAATGAACTAAATCAAAATACCACCCAGAAAAAAAGAGTCTGTTTATTCAATGATGAGTTCACCAATTTCAATGACACGTATATTGGTGTAAAAACCATCAGGTTATTAAATAAACTTGGGTATAAAGTCATCATCCCGGATGTAAAAGAAAGTGGCAGGACATACCTCTCGAAAGGATTAATTCGAAAAGCAAAAAAATTTGCAGATTACAATACAGGTAAATTAAGTCAAATGGTAAACAGCAACCATCCGCTTGTGGGGATTGAACCCTCTGCAATATTAGCATTCAGAGATGAATACCCTGAAATTACCCACGAAAAATTACAATGTGCAGCAAAAGAAATAGCCAGGTATTCATTTACCATTGATGAATTTATTGCTGATGAAATGAAAGCAGGAAATATCAAAAAAGACCAGTTTACAAGTCAATCACAACATATAAAGCTGCATGGGCACTGCCAGCAAAAAGCTGTATCGTCAACAGACCATACCTTATACATCCTCTCATTCCCTGAAAATTATTCTGCAGAAGAAATTCCTTCAGGATGCTGTGGCATGGCCGGATCATTCGGTTATGAAAAGGAACACTATGAATTATCCATGAAAATCGGTGAAATGGTATTATTCCCTGCCGTGAGAGAAGCCGGGGAAGACATCATCATTGCAGCCCCGGGTACAAGCTGCCGACAACAGATTAAGGACGGAACAGGAAGGGATGCCATGCACCCGGTGGAAATCTTGTATGAAGCGTTAAAATAAAAAAAACGATGACAAAAATTAAACAAGCACAGCACTAAGAAATCAACCCTGACAGGGTTGGTTCTGCTGCTTTAGACCTTTCTCTCACCCCTCATGGGGCCGTCATTGCGAGTGGAATGAAATGAAACGAAGCAATCTTTTTCATGATACTCCGGTGCCAACATAGCACGTGCATGTATCAACGGCGGTGCTAAATCCGAAAGATCGCTTCAGGCAAGGCCTTCGCGATGACGGTTTTGTTGGGTTGGTGAGTTGGGTATTGATGGTTGCGTAACGATTACATGCGCTTAAATCCTGTCAGGGTTTCGAAAAATAAAAAAACGATGACAAAAATTAACCAACCCTGACAGGGTTGGTTCTGC
>CAYFQI010000125.1:0-8298 GCA_964345135.1 uncultured Bacteroidales bacterium | reverse complement strand
TCATGATTATTTTTTACTTGCGAGCTACATATGACCGATTAAAAATAAAAAATAAGTGAATGAAAACAATCATAATTCTGTTTTTCATTCACTTATTTTTTTAGTCACCCTCTCCTGCATTTTTAAACTATCATTTCGAGATTTTTATATTTCATGTTTTCAAAAAACATAACCCCCCCTATAAAAACAGGGTTTATGTTTTTATTAATTATTTTATCTGATTTTATCCCCCATTTATTTTGGGGGTAAATAATTTTTTTTATATTTTTTTTGATTTTTACCCCATTTTTTTTGGGGGTTAATTTATTTTAATATATATTTGTATCATATTTATTTAATCATTTAAATTTTTAATGCCATGAAAAGAATTATACTAAGTCAGGCGAAGCATACTGAAATGCCGTTTGTGTTCGCATTTTGGCAATCATTGAATGCCGGAAAGGGGTCATTAAACAAGAATGCTGTCATAAATATTTATCAGAAATGGCAGTTCCTAAACAATCAAAACAAACAATCAAAATTCAGTTCACAATTTTTAAATAATTAATAATTTAATAAACAATTAAAAACAATATCAAAATGAAAACAATAATTTTTAATATCACACTATCAGTTATATTTTTTATGGGTTTAACAGCCACTATAAATGCACAAGATGAAGCAACAGAAGAAGAAACGTCTTCAATAAGTGTCGGAGCAGACCTGGTGAGCAGGTACGTATGGAGAGGTGTGGATTTCGGAAATACTCCCTGCATCCAACCCGGCATCGAGTTTGCTACCGGGGGGGTTAGCATTGGAACATGGGGCAGTTACGGATTGAGTTCAAACACCGGGGCCCTTGAAGCTGACCTTTATGTTGCTTATGCTTTTGAATTCGGATTATCTGTAGGTGTAACCGACTATTATTTTCCGGGGGAAGCTTTAATGTCTGACGGGGTTAATATCTTCCCGGTACGAAGTGGTGCCTATTTTGATTATGACAATGCACATGCATTTGAAGCAAACGTGGGATATGAATATGAAAGCTTTAGCATATCTGCAAACTACATGTTTCACAACGGGACCGATGATTTGTATTTCGAGTTGGGATATGCATTTGAAGATGCCTCTGTATTTATTGGTGGCGGAAACGAAGCATACACGTCAGACGGTGAATTCAATGTATGTAACATCGGTATCTCAACATCCAAAGACCTGAAGGTATCAGATGAATTCACGATTCCCGTGAGTGGTGCATTCATCGTGAACCCGGACCTTGAGCAGGTACATATTGTCTTTGGATTATCATTTTAATTACTAAACATTAAATTTTTTATCAACATGAAAAAAATTGAAGCAATCATACGGAAAACCAAATATGAAGAAATTAAAAATGCTCTTCATGAAAATGGGATTGACTTCTTTTCTTACTGGGAAGTAAGAGGAGTTGGCAAAGCTCGCCAGGAAAGAATATACAGGGGTGTGAAATATGACACCAGTACAATAGAACGGATTTTAATCTCCATCTATGTACGGGATAAATTACTTCAATCCACCATAGACACTATTATAAAGACAGCAAGCACAGGTGAAATCGGTGACGGGAAAATATTTGTCTCAGATTGTATTGATGCTTACAGGATACGAACCGGTGACCATGGGGATGAGGCTCTTTTTATCAAAGGGGAACAAGAATAACCCTGATATTCAACAATTATTAATTATAGAATTTTAAAAACATAAAATAATCATGGAAGAAGCAATAAAAATAGAAAGTGTAGCCAGTAACATAGGTGAATTGGCTACTTCGCTTGATACTATATGGGTGCTTATAGCAGCCGTATTGGTAATGTTTATGCAACCAGGATTCGCAATGGTAGAAGCTGGTTTTACACGGGCCAAAAACTCTGCGAACATCCTGTTGAAGAACCTCATGGACTTTTCTTTCGGTTCTTTGGTGTTCTGGATTATAGGTTATACCATTATGTATGGCAAAGACATTGGTGGATTTTTAGGAACCCCCAGCCTGTTTTTCAACAGTGACTTGATTGACGGGATACCTGACAAAGCCAGCCTGATGTTCCAAACAGTATTTGCTGCTACAGCAGCAACCATTGTATCAGGAGCCATGGCAGAACGAACCAAGTTTAGTGCCTATATTATTTTCAGTATTGTCATCACGCTCATTATATATCCCATCTCTGGCCATTGGGTATGGGGCGGCGGATGGTTGTCTGAAATAGGATTCCACGACTTTGCCGGCTCTACAGTTGTACACTCTGTAGGGGCATGGGTAGGACTGATTGGCGCTGCCACCTTAGGACCGAGGATTGGCAAATACATCAACAAAAAGCCAATGGCCATCCCTGGCCACAACTTAACACTGGCTGCACTTGGTGTATTTATCCTGTGGTTTGGCTGGTTTGGGTTCAACCCGGGATCACAATTAGCAGCTTCTAGTGAAGCCGATGCCAGAGCGATCTCTCATATTTTCATTACAACAAACCTGGCAGCAGCTGCCGGTGCTGTAACATCTATGATTGTGGCATGGAGCAGGTACAAACGACCGATCCTTAGTTTCGCCTTGAACGGTGCGTTGGCAGGACTTGTTGCCATCACAGCAGGATGTGACATCGTAAGTCCTAGTGGAGCAGTCATTATTGGTATCATTGCAGGTTTTGTATTGCCTTTTGGAGTAGAATTTATTGACAAGGTACTCAGAGTTGATGATCCCGTGGGCGCAGTTACAGTTCACGGCATATGTGGTGCTTTAGGTACTATACTCGTTGGATTCTTTGCTGTAGATGGGGGATTGTTTTATGGCGGTGGTGCTTCTCTGCTTGGAGTGCAAATTATAGGCGTACTTGCCGTAGCCGCATGGGCAATGTTTTTGGCCTTTATCTTGTTCAGGATACTGAAAGCAACAAACGGCCTGAGAGTTGAAAAACGGATCGAAGAAGAAGGTCTGGATATCTATGAACACGGTGAAACAGCTTATAACATGTAATAATCTTTGTTTATATTATATGGGCACTTCTAAAAATATTAACGTGAATGGGTTTTTAAAAGTGTCCATATTTAAAAAGCCGGGGCAACATTTTGTTCCGGCTTTTTTTTGAAAATTATTTCTTCTGCACTTAAAGAATAAGTAAAATATTATACCACCATTATTCTCTTCAAATACAATCGGGCGCATGCCCGTGCATCCGATAAGGCTTCATGATGATTTAATGAAATTCCCATTCGTTCACAACAAGCGTTCAATTTATAGTTGTGAAACCCTGCGTTGCGATAAATTTTCATGGTGCATTCCCAGCGAACCGGCAACTCAAGCATATCATAATCCAACCCGTAATACAGCATGGTATGCCGCAATACACTCCTGTCGAACGATTCATTGTGGGCTACCGGGATTGTGCCGGCTAATCGTTTCTGAATTTCAGGAAAAACATCAAAAAAAGCAGGACTGTCTAAAGTGTCTTCAGGAGTTATTCCATGTACCTGTATATTTTTCCACCAATACATATTTTCCGGTGGTTGAATGAGCGTATAATATTCGTCTTCAATGCATCCGTTTTTTACTACCACCATACCAATAGCACATGCGCTGTTTCGTTTCCCGGTGGCAGTCTCAAAGTCTATTGCTGTAAAATTCATAAAAGCAAAAATAATGATTCAAAATAAAATAAAAAAAAGCACCGTGACCCGTTAATCGAACAATGTACTGCCACCTTGTTCAGGATAGATAAATATTAAATTGTTATCCGAATAAAATTTAGAATAATTATTAATCATTCTTTCATAATGTACATTGTACGAAATTGTATTGTTCCTTGCAATAATAAATATAAACAAATCAGTGGATGATTGTTTTTGGGGTAATTTATGTGAATCAAAGGTTTTCAATTCACTATATTCCTGAAAATTGTTGAATTTGTTTTTATTAGCTTGTAGTTTCAGGTTTTCAATTGTTGAATGAGTCCCGTAAGAAATAATTTTGCATTTGAGTCTTTTCCCAATCGTATTTACTTTGTCAACCCATTTAAAATATCCCCTTTCATGTTCAGCAAATTCAGGAAAAAATAAATGAATATTGTGGATATCTTTAAATAACAAGGGGGTTTTTATAACTAAAATCATTTGTTGTGTTTTTTTTAATAAATTTTTCAAAACACTCCCAAATAATACATTCCTGGCTAATTTCCTACTTTCCCATCCAATGATCAGCATTGTAGCCATTAATTCTTTTTCAGCCTTGTGAATTCCATTGGTCACCGTGTTATCAATGCGTGTAATAATCTCGAACTTAGTATCTACATGCAACTTAGAAATCGTTGACTTCATTTGCTTATAAGCTTCATGAATCCTGGGGGATGATTGATTTCTTCCTGTAATAATGGTTAAGGGATAAATAGGTGTTTCATTATCTGCATCTTTTATGATAGAAGAAAACTCCAATAAATTTTCCATATTTTCAGGATTAGCCAGGGGCAATACTATCCTGTCTTTATATTTTTTTTGTTGTTCAACCTGGTCATCTTCAAATGCAATTTTTTTGGCAGCATTGGAGGTAAGATATGAACTAAAAATACATGTTACCAAAATTAGCACTACAGTATGATTTATAATTAATTCATTAACAAATCCCATGTTGTATCCAACCAGCATAATAGCAATCGCCGATGCTGCCCTGGATGAACTTAATCCAAATGTAATAAGTGATTCATTAAACGATTGTTTATAAGTCCACTTCATAACCAGGGCTGACAGGTATTTACCAAGTAATGCTGCAATAATAAGCACGAAAAGCGATATCATTGATAAAGGTTTTTGTATGTAAACGCCAAAATTAGCGAGCACTCCAACAGATATCAAAAAAATTGGAATGAATAATGTATTCCCGATGAATTCAACCCGTTTAAATAACGGGGAATTCCTGATAATGAATTTATTCATAATGATCCCTGTAAAAAAAGCCCCGATAATTGGTTCAACATGAAGAAGCTCGGTAATTACCGCTGACACGAATAACAGAGTCAATATAAATATATATTGAATATTGATGTCACCTTCATAATACCTGAAAAAAACTTTAATTAATCTAGGGACTAACAGCAACATGTAAGCAAAAAACAGACTAAAATTCAATACAAGCTTTAGCAACATATCAACATCCAAATGCCCCTGTCCCAATTCTGTAATCACTTCCATTGAAACGAGTGCCAATACATCGGCAATAATAGTACCACCAATAACAATTGTTATAACCTGTTTATTTACGATACCGTACTGCCCCAGTATAGGATATGAAATAAGTGTATGAGAAGATAACATTGCAGCTATTAATAATGAAACGGTTACATTATAACTCAAAACATATTGACACACGAAAAACCCGACAATAAAAGGAAAAACATAAAATAATAATCCTAAAAAAATGGTTTTCTTTTTATTTTCAATAAAATCCACAATATCAATTTCGAGTCCTGTTAAAAACATCAGATAATGCAAGCCTATCGTACCCAGGATAGTAAATTCCAGCTCGGGAGAAAGCAGATTCAGCCCGTGTGGCCCGACCAATGCTCCACAAACCAATAACCCAACAATAGAAGGCGTCCTGATCTTTTCAAAAAAGATGGGTGCAACCAGGAGAATGATCAGGATGAGGGCAATAATTAAAACAGGTTCCTTAAAAGGAATGGATATATTTAATAGCATAATATAATTTATATTCTTATTATAGCACAAATATCACTATTTTTATCAAGTATAAAAATAATAATTTTCTATTTTTACATGTTAAAAATTAATTAAATCTGAAATTCAATTCATTAATCAATTTGGAAATCCTAAAGGCAACAAATATCAATAAACGGTTTGACGGAACAACTGCTCTTCATGATGTCAGTTTTGATATTCGCAAAGGCAGCATATACGGGTTATTAGGTCCAAATGGAGCAGGCAAAACAACATTATTGAGAATCATAAATCATATTATCCCGCAAGATGAAGGCCATATCTACTTTAAGGGGCATCCACTAAATTCTTCTGATACAAATCAAATGGGATATCTTCCTGAAGAAAGGGGATTGTACAGGAAGATGAAAGTTGGAGAACATATTTTATACCTGGCCAGGTTAAAAGGAATGGATAAGAAACAGGCCGTTGAATCCTCCAAATATTGGCTAAACAGATTCGGGATTTCGTCCTGGTGGAATAAGCGCATTCGTGAATTATCAAAAGGAATGCAACAAAAAATTCAATTTTTAATTACGATTCTACATAACCCTGATTTCATTATTTTCGATGAACCGTTCAGCGGTTTCGACCCCATTAATGCCAACATGTTAAAACAAGAAATCATTTCACTGAAGAAACAAGGAAAAACCATAATTTTATCAACACATAATATGAATTCGGTTGAAGAGCTATGTGATTATATTACATTATTAGACAATGGAAAAATACATTTACAGGGGCCGGTAAAACAACTCAAAGAATCTTACAAATCAAACACCTATGAAATCATTGCTAAAGGAGATTTTTCCAAAACTATTGATTTGATTACAAAAGAAACAGAGATCATAAACCACAAACAAAAGCAGGACCTGCATACAATTCACGTTAAAATGAATGATGAAAAAACGATCAGCTCATTACTGTCTTCTATAATTTCAACGATGCACCTGGTTTCATTTAAAGAATTATTACCTTCTATGGACGAAATATTTATGCATGTAATAAACAGTACAAAGCAATGACCAAAGGGCTTTCTAAAATACTGACCATCACCAGGAGAGAATTTTTAACAAGAATTCGAAGAAGATCTTTTATTATCATGAGTATCCTGGGCCCCATGCTTTTTGCCGGAATTCTCATTCTTCCAACATGGCTCATGTCTGTTGAAAGCAAAGAAATAAAACGAATTGCCGTAATTGACAGCACACATATTTTCCAGCAAACAATCCCTGAAACCAAATACCTCAAATTTGATTATCTTGAAGGTGTAAAATTAAATGATATCAAAAAAAACTTTGATAAAACAAATTATTATGCCGTATTGTATATCACACATATTGTCCATTATTCTCCCCAGGCAATCCAGTTATATTCTGATAAGCAACCGAGCATGAACGTAGTTATGCATATTTCAAACGCCATTGAAAAAGAGATTGAGCGCCAAAAACTGGCATCACATAATATTGAAAATATACATCATATTTTACGTTCTGTTAAAACCGATATAAATATTCAAACCATCCGGTGGACAGATGCCGGAGAAGAAAAAGAAAGCCACCCTGCATTGATTGCAGGGGTGTCTTATTTCAGTGGTTTTCTTATTTACATTTTTATTTTCATGTTTGGGGCACAAGTGATGCGCGGTGTGATTGAAGAAAAAACCAGCAGGATTGTCGAAATCATTATTTCATCTGTCAGGCCATTTCAATTAATGATGGGCAAAATTATAGGTGTAGGACTTGCCGGACTAACCCAGTTTATTTTATGGATTGTGTTAACAATAGTTATTTTCAGTTCAATACAAAATGCACTTATCCCGGATATTCACTCTATCAATAAAAACAAACAAACGCCTTCAAGTATTTTATCAAGTCAAAACCCAGGCAATGCCAGCACTGAAAAAACATACAAATCATCCTCTTCTGCCCTTCCTGAAGAATATTCAATTCAAAATCCATTTGTTATAGAATTCAGAAATATTCTCAATTCTATGCGTGCAATAAATTTTACAGTCATGATAAGCATGTTTCTTTTTTATTTTTTAGGAGGGTATTTGCTCTATTCATCACTTTTTGCCGCTGTTGGTTCTCTTATTGACAATGAAACTGATACCCAGCAATTCATGTTGCCTGTAACAATTCCCCTGATTGCTGCAATCATAGTCATGCTCAATGCTTTCCAAAACCCTGACAGTTCAATAACATTCTGGTTTTCAATAATACCTTTTACTTCACCGATCATTATGATGGCACGGATCCCGTATGGTGTGCCTTACCCGGAATTAATTTTATCCATGGCCCTTTTATTCCTTACATTTATTTTCACCACCTGGATATCCGGTAGAATTTACCGGACGGCAATCCTTGTTTATGGAAAAAAAATCAAGTTAAATGATGTGTTAAGGTGGTTAAAACGCAATAAATAGTGATTATCTATAAAGTTGTGATTTTTTTCAAAATGCGTGTCTGTTCATAATGTTCCGGTTACAAAACTTGGTTTTCCCGGAACATAGGGAGTTCACATGAGTAAATGAGCAATTTCCGGGAAGGGTGTAACGCAGCAAATGGGAAGTTATGGACA
>CAYFQI010000124.1:0-8298 GCA_964345135.1 uncultured Bacteroidales bacterium | reverse complement strand
CCAGAGATATCACTGAATGATTTTATTTGTATGTCTAGAAAGTCAGGATAGTTAAAGTTATTCTTGATGCTAGCAAAATTTATTTTTTGCATATGTTATACTTATATTTTGTAAAGTAAAATATAAAAATCTTGAAAGATCATCGTGGTTAAGAACAATCTTTCAAGTTTAAAAATTTAATAATAAAGAAAGGGGAAATGAGATTTTTTAAAGACTCATTTAAAGGACAAACGAAACAATCAGCCATAAAGTATTTTATTAAAAGATTAAGTTAAATACTTTACAATACAGCAAAAGGTTTAGAACCAGTAAATGATTCTAAACCTAATGGATATGTTAAGCTGAACTTAATTGTCCTTATTTAATTTCTACTTCAGCGCCAGCATCTTCGAGCTGTGCTTTAATTGATTCTGCATCGTCTTTATTTGCTCCTTCTTTTATTGTTGCAGGAGCAGAATCAACCAATTGTTTACTTTCTTTAAGTCCTTGTCCTGTTATTTCTTTAACTAGTTTTACAACTTGTAATTTGGCATTTCCAGCTGCAGTTAAAACGACATCAAATTCAGTCTTCTCTTCTGCTGCGCCTTCTCCGGCACCACCCTGGGGTACACCTGCGGCGATTACAGGTGCAGGTGCTGCTGGTTCAATACCGTGTTCTTCTTTTAAAATATCTGCTAATTCGTTAACTTCTTTTACTGTTAAGTTAACCAATTGATCTGCAAGCGTTTTTAATTCTGCCATTGTATTTTTTTTTTGAATTATTAAAAATTATTGTTTTTCTGATAAAGTTTTTAGTGCTCCTGTTAATTTGTTTTGACCTGATTTAAGTGCAGAGATCAAATTATTCATTGGGCTTTGTAATTGTAAGATGATGTCTCCAATAAGCTCATCTTTTGATTTTAGTTCTGCAAGTGTTTCAACCTGGTCGTCTCCATAATAAAAGCTTTCTTCCACGTATGCAGCTTTCAAGATGGGTTTTTCATGTTTTTTGCGAAATTCTTTGATCATTTTCGCACCGGCATTGCCGGTTTCGCAAAACATGATAGATGTTGAATTTTTTAAAATGTCTTCAAAGCCGTTTGATAATTCTTTATCTGATGCTTTTAATGCTTTTTTGATCAATGTATTTTTAACTACTTCCAGGCGAATGTTGTTTTCAAAACATTTTCTTCTTAATTCACCTGTATCTTCAGCATTCAACTCAGAGATATCTGTTAAATACAGATGACTGTGCTCATTTATTTTTCGTGTCAGGTTTTTAATGATCGTATCTTTTACTCCTTTGGGTTTCATGATCAAAAGTCTTTAAGTTTTTATTCTTCTAATATTGATTTTTTGTCAATTTTGACACCCGGGCTCATTGAACTGGATAGGTGAATCGACTGGATATAGTTCCCTTTAGCTCCCGATGGCCTTAATGTTTTTAATGTTTGAAGCAGTTCTTTTACATTATCTGCAATTTGTTTTGGTTGAAAAGATACTCTTCCGACAGGTGTATGTATTATTCCTGTTTTATCAACTTTAAAATCTATTTTGCCTAATTTGACTTCTTTGACGGTTTGGCCTACATCATTGGTTACTGTTCCGCTTTTCGGGTTTGGCATTAACCCTCTCGGGCCCAAAACTTTTCCTAATTTCCCGATTTTAGGCATTACTTGTGGAGTGGTGATAATCACATCCATATCTGTCCATCCATTTTGAATTTTTTCAACAAACTCGTCAAGACCGATAAAGTCTGCTCCGGCATCTTTTGCTTCTTGTTCTTTTTCAGGCGGAACCAGGGCCAGTACTTTAAGGGTTTTACCTGTTCCGTTTGGCAGGCTCACGGTTCCCCTTACCATTTGGTCGGTCTTCCGGGGATCTACGCCCAATTTGACATCAATATCAACTGATGCATCAAATTTAGCATAGTTAATTTCTTTGACCAGCTTCGCTGCATCTAATAATTTATATTCCTTGGATTTATCAAGTTTTTCCAGCGACTGTTTTTGATTTTTTGTTAGCTTACCCATTATTATTTAGTTTTTTTCAAATGGTGATTTTCCTTTTACTGTAATTCCCATGCTCCTGGCAGTACCGACAACCATTTTCATTGCTGATTCGGTCGTGAAAGCATTCAGATCAGGCATTTTGTCTTCGGCAATTTTTTGCACATCATCCCAGCTGATTGATGCAACTTTATTTGTTTTGGGTTCTGGTGATCCTGATTTTATTTTTGCTGCTTCTTTTATTTGTACAGTAACCGGGGGCCTTTTGGTTATAAATGTAAACGATTTATCTGTGAAGACAGTAATTTCAACAGGTATTAATTTTCCCTGGCTTTCCTGTGTCTTCGCATTGAATTGTTTACAGAACTCCATTATATTTACTCCTTTTGCACCCAAAGCAGGCCCAACAGGAGGAGAAGGATTGGCAGCACCTCCTTTTATTTGTAATTTGATAATATCACTTACTTTTTTTGCCATGATAAATTTCTTAATATATTTTATTCTCTTTCTACTTGCATAAAGCTGAGTTCAAGTGGCGTTTTACGGCCAAATATTTTCACGCTTACTTTTAGTTTTTTCTTTTCTTCGTTTATATTTTCAATGATTCCATGGAAACCACTAAATGGGCCATCGGTAACTTTAATCCTTTCGCCCACGCAAAATGGTTCATTGATTGTTTCGTCAGTTGTTGATAATTCATCAACTTTTCCTAATATTCTGTTGACCTCACTTTGTCGCATAGGTGTAGGTTTTTTATTTGCTTCACCTAAGAACCCTATGACGTTTGTAATATTTTTTAGGATATGAGGTATTTCACCATCCATTTGTGCCTCTACCAATACATATCCGGGAAAAAAATTACGTTCTTTTTTTATTTTTTTCCCGTTTCTTACCTGGTATGTTTTTTCCATGGGTACTAAAACCTGTGACACGTAATCTTCAAGATTCAAGTGTTTGATTTCTTGTTCTATCAGTTGCTTAACTTGTTTTTCTTTGCCACTGATAGCCCTTAGTACATACCATTTTTTATCTGATTCACTCATAAATGACAGTCGAGGATTAGTAGAACATTTGATATACAAATTCCATTATGTTTCTGAATGAGAAGTCCATAATGAATACAATTAATGAAATGATCAGTGTAGCAATCATGACAATGATTGCACTGTTTTGTAACTCCGGCCATGTAGGCCATGTTACTTTGTAGACCAGTTCCTGAAATGCTTCTTTAAAATATCTAATTATTTTCATAAATATTGCTGAATAATATGGCACGGATGGCAAGACTCGAACTTGCAACCTTTGGTTTTGGAGACCAGTGCTCTACCAATTGAGCCACATCCGTGTAAAAAAGTCCTGGAATAAAAAAAGTGAATTCCTGAACTTTTATAATATCATTAAATAATTTAATCTACAATTTCAATTACCTGTCCGGCACCTACAGTACGACCACCTTCTCTGATAGCGAATCTAAGACCCTGGTTAATTGCCACTGGATAAATTAATTCTACAGTAATCGTGACATTATCGCCTGGCATTACCATTTCACGACCTTCTGGTAACTGAATGTTTCCAGTCACGTCAAGTGTTCTTAGGTAAAACTGGGGTCTGTAATTATTATGGAAAGGAGTATGACGTCCGCCTTCTTCTTTTTTAAGTACATAGATTTCAGCTTTAAACTTAGTGTGCGGAGTGATTGAACCGGGTTTAGCGATGACCATCCCGCGTTTGATCTCATCCTTGTTTACACCTCTTAAAAGCAAACCTACATTGTCACCAGCTTCACCGTAATCAAGAATTTTACGGAACATTTCAATACCAGTCACAACGGTTTTCTTTTTATCATCACCTAAACCAATCATTTCCATTTCGTTTCCAGAATTCACAATACCTGTTTCAATTCTACCAGTTGCTACTGTACCACGTCCTGTAATTGAAAATACATCTTCAACAGGCATTAAGAATGGTTTGTCTTTGTCCCTGGTTGGAGTAGGAATGTACTCATCAACAGCGTTCATAAGCTCTTGAATTTTGTCAAGCATATCTTTTTCGCCGTTTAAAGCACCTAATGCAGAACCTTTTACTAAAGGAGCATCTTGTCCGTCAAATTCATAGAAATCGAGTAATTCCCTTACTTCCATCTCAACCAGTTCAACGAGTTCTTCATCGTCAACAAGGTCAACTTTGTTTAGGAATACAACAATTTTGGGAATGTTTACCTGACGTGCAAGCAGAATATGCTCTCTTGTTTGTGGCATTGGTCCATCAGGAGCTGCTACTACCAGGATGGCCCCGTCCATCTGAGCTGCACCTGTAACCATGTTTTTAACATAGTCGGCATGACCCGGGCAATCAATGTGAGCATAGTGCCTTTTTTCTGTTTGATACTCAATATGGGCTGTTTGGATAGTTAAGCCTCTTTCTTTTTCTTCGGGGGCATTGTCAATACTATCATAGGATCTTGATTCTGCCATTCCGGTTGATGAAAGATAATTGGTAATAGCGGCAGTAAGGGTAGTTTTACCGTGGTCCACGTGCCCAATAGTCCCAATATTAACGTGTTCTTTCGATCGTTCAAATTTTTCTTTTGCCATAGTTACTATTTATTAATAATTAATAAATTAAAATATTAATTGTTTAAAACTTTATTTATCAAGCCAATGACGGGAATTGAACCCGTGACCTCTTCCTTACCAAGGAAGCGCTCTACCCCTGAGCTACATCGGCAAAATTAGAGCGGGAGACGGAACTCGAATCCGCGACCCTCAGCTTGGAAGGCTGATGCTCTACCAACTGAGCTACTCTCGCCTGATGTTTTTATTTAAATGCTTTTGCCCACGAATATTTATTCATCATTATATTCATGTACACACGCAAACTCACACTTCTTGTGGGGAGGGCAGGATTTGAACCTACGAAGGCGTACGCCAGCAGATTTACAGTCTGCCCCAGTTGACCACTTTGGTACCTCCCCTCTTTCTTAGCACACGAGCCGATGGAGGGACTCGAACCCCCGGCCTGCTGATTACAAATCAGCTGCTCTAAGCCAGCTGAGCTACATCGGCATTTATTCAATGAACGAAATAAATCAATAAATTGGAGCGCAAATGTACAAATATTTTATTTAGAACACAAAATTTAAGCAAATAAATTTTGTGTTCATTTGTGTAAATTTTATTTTTTAATGGCCACGTGATATTCGTAATGAACTTAATGTGTTGATTTTGTAGCATCTGAGAAGACTGACAATAATCATCCGGAGTGTGTCAAGTATTTTGTCATGGCCCGGTTCACCCGTTTATTTTTGATTTTTTATTTGTCCGGTTCGCACTTATTTATTTTTATCTTTATGTTTTATTAGTTGCTTTCTTAATGCTTCAATAGCTTCCCCGGTAGATTTTTCAAAAGATTCGCTTTGTTTTTTTGCAAATAATTCATGCTTGGGTATCTCTATTTTTATTTCTGTAATTTTTCCATCATTGTCCCGCGACTTTTCATTTTTTAAAAAGACCTCTGCATCGATGATTCGTTCATGATACTGTGATAGTTTTTTTAGTTTGTTCGTTATTAAATCTTTTAAATTATCTGTCGCATCAAAATTTACTGAATTGATTTTGATATTCATCATTTTCCTCCTTACTTATTTTTTATCCCCCCGGGGATGAGCTTGTTTATATATGTCTTTAAGTTTTTCAAAAGTATTGTGCGTATATATTTGAGTTGCTGATAAATTTGCATGCCCAAGTATTTCTTTGATTGCATTGAGGTCTGCCCCATTATTTAACATATGTGTCGCAAATGTATGCCTGAGAATATGTGGGCTTTTTTTCTCAATGGTCGTGACAGCATCCAGGTATTTATTGACTATCCTGTATACTAATTTGGTATATATTTTTTCTCCTTTTATAGTTATAAAAATAGGTTCTTCCTGGTTAGAAGAAGCATTGATTTGCTTCCTGTAATTTAAATATTGATTGATTGATTGATTTAGATTCGAGGGGTATGGGATAATGCGTTCTTTGTTTCTTTTTCCATGTACTTTTATGAAGCATTCTTTTTGGTTAATGTTTTTTATTTTTAGTTCAGTGAGTTCAGAAAGCCGTATCCCGGTGAAATAAAATATTTCGATGATTAATTTATCCCTGGCCCCTTCAAAATCATTCGTGAATTTATAGTTATCTAATAAAATATCCATTTGGTTTTGGTCAACAAACCAGGGAAGTTTTTTTTCCGGCTTTGGTGTTAATACCTTATTTAATGGATTTGATTTGATTTGATTTTCTTTTAAAAGGAATTTAAAAAAGGTTTTTAAAGTTGTGATTTTTCTGTTCACAGACCTTGCGGAAATGTCATTCTCGATCATGAAAACAATCCATTTCCTGATTATATGTTCATCAATTTTTTGAAAATTAATAATTTGACCTTTGACGTGTCGCAAAAGAAAAGCAAAAAATTGATTTAAATCCCCTTTATATGAAGTTATCGTGTGTTTTGAAAACCGTTTTTCATATTTGAGGTAATGAATGAATGCTTCTCTTACTTCCATATTTTATCCGTGAAACGAATATATTAATATTCGTCTTCCTGTATTTTTTTCTTGTAGACAGCTTTTTTCAGGGTTTCACGTTTTTCCTCAGAAGGTTTTTTAAATGCCTGACGCTCCCTTAATTCTTTGCTGATACCTGTTTTTTCGAATTTCCTTTTAAAGCGCTTGAGTGCCCTTTCGATGTTTTCTCCTTCTTTGACGGGTATTTTAAGCATAATAATATGTTTTATTAATAAATTTATTAAGTTGTTAAAATCATGCAAAATTAATGAATACTCAAAATATATTCAAATGAATTTTTATTTTTTGTTGGTTTTATGTAAAATAATTATTTTCACTCCTCTAATTTTTTACAGTAAAATAGTGCTTCATTTTAATATATACATCATTAGGGAGTAAATTATTTTTTTTAATTTCATCGAGTGCCTGAATGTTTTTTTTAAATTTCCTGTAACGGATTAATCCTTTAACCTGGTAGCTCTTTAAATATGGATGCCTTAAAAGTGTTTTAAAATCTGCGTTGTTCAGGTTTATTCGAGCTATTTTTGTTGTATCAGTGTAAATCATATCTTGTATGTTGTTGTATGTTTCTTGTTTAAAATCATATACTTCCAAAATTTGCCGGGTGTTGTAAAACCCGCCTAATAATTTCCTGTATTTAATAATCCGTTCTGCAAATACCGGCCCAATACCATGAAGTTTTTGTAATGCTTTCGGATCGGCCGTGTTAATGTCAACCCTGATTTCGGGTGTTACTTTTATTGATTGTTTATTTCCCGGGTTATTAAACGAGCTTTCTTTTTGCTGTTCTTCAATTTTAATGTAAGGCGATAGTTTGTTGTATTGTTGTTGAGATATGCCATATATTTTTTTTAAATCTTCTTTTTTATATAGTTTCCCTCCTGCTTTAATATATCCTTTTAATGCATTTATTTGGTTTGATGTAAATCCCAGTTTTTTTAGTTGACCGGATGAAGCCTGGTTTGGGTCAAAATGAAATAATGTATCATTGGGAATTGATTTTGATATTCTTTCTCGAGTTGTTGTTTCTTTTTTATATAATGCAGCTTCGAATTGTTGAATTTTTTCTTTAACCTCCACATTTTTTTGAGAAAAAGCATTCGGTGTTTGTTTATTTATGAAATAATGTATTAAAATCATTCCTGTCATAATAAGCAATAGAACTATTATGCCATTTCGTTCGCTTTTTGTGAACGTGAGGTATTCTTTAAAATGTTGGTTTCGTTTCATTGTAGAATTAAAATGAATTATAATTCCGGTTACAGTATTTTTACGAGATACAATAATACGAAATAATTTTTGATTGAAATAATTTTTTTGAATTTGTATATAGTGTTTTTTTATACAGGCGATTATTAAACCAACCCACGACAAGATAATTGATACGCAGGAACAACATTATCAGGAATCAAAAGACAAAAGACCGTATTTTGTCCGGGCAAAGGCCAATACGTTTTGAAGAGGAAAACCGGACAAGGTATGGTTCTTAAATGCATTGATATTAAGTCAAGAAGCAGTTTAGACTCTTGATATGAATTTGGTTATGAGCTGGCATAGAACATTTATGGCATGAACATTTTTATGAAAGACCTGGTGCATTAAGATGATTAATGATTTCTTTTTATATTTGCATCAATGCTGTATTTGAAAATATGTTGCATTTATAAAGGCTGTTGATATTTTACATAACTATAATCTCGTCAATATTTCAATTCGTTAATTTCTTGTTCTGTTAAGCCTGTT
>CAYFQI010000123.1:0-8339 GCA_964345135.1 uncultured Bacteroidales bacterium | reverse complement strand
AATCATCCATATAAAAATAATAAGCCGGATAATTCAGGGTATAAAAATGTTGTTAAAACATATAACAAAAATGGAGATATATTAACACATGTTCAGTATGACTCCAGGGGAAATGTTATTTCAAAAGAAGAATATAAATATACATCCGACAATTTATTAGCCTCTTATAAACGATTTGATGCACGAAGAAATAAATTAGTATACAGAAAATCTTTTTTTTATGGACATGATGAAAAACGGAAAAAAGAAGAAGGGTTTAACGGGACAGATTATTTTACCATTAATTATAAATATAGTGATAATGGTAAATTAACGTCTATTTTGTATTTCACGGGAGACCATCTAAATGAAAAAAGAATTGTTTCTTATTCTGATAATAAAAAGACGATTAAAGTGTTAGGGAAAGATGAAACCGTTTTATTTAAAATAATTGAGTTTTATGATGACCATGATATGCTCATTAAACAAGTTAAATATGATGATGCCAACAATGAGATTTGGAAATATTTATATGAATATAATGATAATAGACAGAAGATTAATGAATTAAAATATGAGGAAGGAGTATTTAAATACAAAGTTATGTATACATATGATGCCAGCCATAGATTAATAACAATCAGCGAAGAAGATGAAGAACATAATATATTTGTTAAACGAAAATTATCATATAATGAACAAGGGCAATTAACAAAAGAAGAGTATAGGAAATTAGCAGGTGATAACTATTCCAAGAAATCGTATAAATACAATGAAGATGGACTTTGTATTGCGATTGACTGGTTTTACGCAACGTATAGTTACCGCACGCTGTTCAAAATCGAATATGGTTTTTATGAATAAAAAAAGGCTGCCAAATAGGACTATTCAGACAGCCTGTAAACAATATTAATAATTTATTATTTTAATCTGCCGGGTGGATTGCTTCTACCGGACAAACATCTGCACATGCACCACAGTCTGTACACGTTTCCGGGTCAATGCTGTATTTGTCATCGCCTTCTGAAATAGCTTCAACCGGACATTCATCAATGCATGTTCCACATGCAGTACATTCATCATTAATTATGTATGCCATATTGTTAGAAATTTTTAGTTAAACAAAAAATATATTACCATGGTAAGGTCCGATGGTAAATACAAAGCAAAGATATAAATAAATTTGAAAATATTTATCCCTTATTGGATAAATATTACCAGGCAGGATTATCAGTGAGTGATTTTGAATCGTTCAACGTTTTAATTGGTACTTGTCTATAATGTCAAGTGTTTGTTCTATAAAGTTCGAGATCAAGGCGTGTAAACTGAACGAAGTGAACTCATGAATACCTTAGAAAACAATTATAAGGTAAATAAAATTTTAAACCACGGGTAACAGGCGTATTTGAGGATGTGAAATCTCATGTAGACGTTTTTCAGGACAAGTCACTGACTTCCAACTTCTGAATACTCTACCCTATTTCATGTGAGTCAATTATGTTGTTATGGTTTGGCTCATCCAGGTTCCATGTATTTTTAGTACTTGTTCCAATACATCCCTTACACACCCGTGGCCTCCTTTTTTATCCGAAATATATTTACATATATTTTTCACTTCATTCACTGCATTTGACGGGCAAGTTGGGATTCCAACACTCGATAATACCTCTAAATCAGGTATATCGTCGCCCATATACAGAACATTCCCGGGTTTTAAATCGTATTTGGTTAAAAAAATGTTTAATACTTTTAGTTTGTCTTTGCATTCCAAATGTATGTCTTGGATTCCTAATTTTTCAAATCTTTTGTATACAGCGTGGGAGTCTCCACCGGATATAATGCCGACGGGGTACCCGAGTTTCAAGGTGTGATACAGGGCATACCCGTCATGCAGGTTCATCGTTCTCATCAGGTCTCCCGAAGGATGAAGGTATGTTTCGACAGTAGAAAACACCCCGTCCACATCAAATGTAAATGCTTTTACGTTTTTTAATTCTTCTTTAAAGTTACCGCTCATTTGTATTATTTATTTTTTTCCTGGTAAATGTGATTCGATACAAAACTATATAATTTTTGTAAATCCTGATGATCGTTTAGTTGTTCTAAATGTTTTGTCATGGTTTTACGATCATTTCTGGCAGCGGGCCCTGTCTGTGCATCAATCGGTTTCATTGTTAAGGCTTTATTTGTTGTTTCCCTGATTAAAGGATGTAAGATGTCTTGGTTAATCCCCTGATATTCTAATAATTTTTTAGCCATTGCATACATGTGATTTGAAAAATTACAGGCAAATACTGCTGCAATATGTAAAAAAAGCCGTTTTTGAGAATCTGTTTCATATACATGGCTGGAAAGCTGTCTTGCAATAGAGAATAGTGTTTGAACAATATGTTCACTATTCCCTTCAATAAAAAAAGGTACGTGGGAAATGTCTACAGCTTTTCTTTTAGAAAAGGTTTGTAGTGGATATAGTATACCATAATGCTTAACATGTTCTTCAAAGATATCGATCCCCACGCTTCCGGCGGTATGAAGGACAATCTGATTACACCCGTTTAATTGTTTTAGCACAGAAGGAATAACATCATCTTTAACAGAAATAATAAATATATCTGTATCATATGATAGTTTCTTTAAATCATTTATGAATTCAACTTTTAATTGTGTTGCCAGTTCCTTTGCATGTTTTTCGGTACGACTAAATATCTGTACTATTTCATGTCCATTTTTTTGAAGTGCCAGGGAAAGATGTGTCGCTACATTTCCTGCACCTATGATGCTTATTTTTTGTGTCATGTTTTTGTATTAAGTGCTTGTTTTTAATAAATAGCATTTGAATCTGATTTCCTACTTCTGTCTTCCGATTTCCGATTGTATTTGTTATTCGAACACCCTGTAAGTGGAATATTTATAGGGTGTTCGAATAACAAATGAATATACGGGAAGCGACCATAATATTAGTAGGCTTTAAAATAGAAAAATAAGTTTTTTTTAATTTTAAAGTTATTATTTATATAATAAATCTCAATTTATTTTTTAATTTTATCATTGAAAAATTTATTAATCTTTTTTAAAAATAAAACTATGAAACGTTTAAACTATTTAATGCAAACTTTAAATTTATTATTTATTATTGGATTATGTTCGCTTCATGTTCATGGAGCGGGAGAACCTGATGTTACTATTGTAGAACCAATGGACAGTGCTTATTTTGTTGAAGGCAAAGAATACACTATTGTGGCGGAAGCATTTGATGATGTTGGAATAGACAGTGTTTTATTTATTATTAATGGTGTCAAAAAAATGGTTGATACATCTATTCCATATAGTTATACATCAACCTATACATCGGGAAATTATTTGATTGAGGCGAAAGCATATGATACGGACGGGAACCATAGGTCGGACTATATTCGAATATATGTAAAACCATATGAAATTGTTCCAATAAAAAATACCTTTGATGAAGTCCAAATTGATGGTATCATGGAAAATGTGTGGGAAAATGATACTAGCTTTGCCGTTGCAAACATAACTTCCGGAACAATTGATGATGACGAAGACCTCTCAGGGAAATTTAAATTACAATATTCCTCAGATGGATTGTATTTCATCGTAGATATAAAAGACAATTATGTGTCAGCTCCAAATGACATAAATCAAATATCTCAAAATGATGGTATTGAGCTTTTCTTAGACCTCAATAATCATAAAAGCGTATATTACGAAAAGGATGATTATCATTATGTTTTTTCTGCAAATGGAATGAAGGTGGAAAAAAACAATAAATCAACAGAAAATATTGATTTCATAGTGAACAAAAATCCTGTTGGCTATGTTGTTGAAGGTTTTATCCCCTGGGAAACAGTTTCCCATGACCCGGTGGCTGATGAATACATAGGATTTGAAATAAAAATCATTGACAGTGACGAGGGAACCAAAGAAGGTAAATTATCATGGTGGGAAGAAACATCGGAAAGTGCTCATAATAAAACCAATGTATTTGGTGTAGCCCAATATAAAGATGTAGTCGATGAAACCACGGCTCCCGGTGTACCTGTTGTAGTAGGTCCGGCTGATGGTGACACGGCTAAAAGCCAAACCCCCGTGTTTAAGTGGGAAGCTGTTTCAGACGAAAGCGGGATATTAAATTATGAATTAGATATTAGTGGTTCGGTATACAACGTGCCGGGCAATGAGACAAGCTTAATTCCGGATACTTTAGCATCCGGTGATTATACCTGGAAAATTAGAGCTATTGACAAAGATAGTAATACAGGATCATGGAGTTCTGTTTATAATCTTGTTGTAGATTCTTTATTTAATGATGTTGAAGGCCCTGATGTACCGGAATTGGTAATGCCTTATGATGACGCCGATTTAAAAACTGCAGCACCATTATTTAAATGGAATGCTGTTTATGATCTTGATGGGCCGGTGAGTTATGAAATTCAAATTAATAACTCTGTTTATAATGTTGGTCAAAATACCTCTTATCAGTCTGACCAATTGCAAGAAACTGACACTACCTGGAAAGTAAGAGCAATAGATGTGAATGATAATAGTGGAAGCTGGAGCAATACAAATACCTTTTTTATTAAAGGAAATGTCAATTATGCATTGGATAAAGAAGTAGCAGCCGAATCAATACAACCATTAATACCGGAATTATCTCTTCAGGGAGGAAATGATGGTGATTATAACACACGCTGGGGTAGTGAATTCCATGTGCCTACCTGGTATTATGTTGATTTAGGTGATGTATATGAAATCAGCCGAATAAAAATAATGTGGGAAAGTGCTATTGGTCTTGGTTATCACCTGCAAACATCAAAAGTTGACACCAGCAGTTGGAATACAATTTATTCAAGATGCTTAATATTTGAGCCATACTGTGATTGTGATACAGGGACCTGGGATACTGTGTTTACCGAATTGGAAGAAACATATGATGATCATTATGAAGAAGAAATTACAGGTTTATCTGATTCTGCAAGGTTTATCAGAATTTATACAACAATCAAACGGCAATATGGAGTATCTTTCTGGGAATTTGAAGTATACAAAGGCACTCCCCGTCCGGATACAACAATGCCATCTGTGCCAACTATTATACTACCCGCTTCAGGAGATACAACCATAGATAATACTCCCGCTTTTAAATGGGAGAAGGTCACGGATATCCATAGTGGAATTGAAAAATATGAGATCAGCATTGATGATAGTATATACAATGCAGGGAAAATTGACTTTTTCAATGCCCCTGCTATCATGTCGGAAGGCAACCATACATGGAAAATACGTGCTATTGATGGAGCAGGCAACATGAGTGAATGGAGCAGCACCAGCACGTTCACTATTCAATTAAATGACACTACTGCACCTTCTGCACCTGACCTCAACAGACCGGTGAATGATTTTGTGGCAAGACAGGGAGACGATGTACTATTAACATGGTTGGCTGCTAATGATGAATCAGGAATCAGTGGGTATGAAATAATGGTGAATGATAGTATTTATGATGCCGGAGATGCGTTGAACATTACAGTCAATGTGCTGAATACAGGTGATTTTTCATGGAAAGCCCGTTCAATAGACCGTGCCGGGAATAAAAGCTCATGGAGTGAAGAGCGGATATTCATCGTATTGGATATTGATGAACTTTCAAAGCGTTCTTCTGTGAATATGTATCCAAATCCGGTCAATGATATTCTTTATATTTCAGGAGATGTACAAATACTTAAAGCCTCCATTATTGACCTTTCAGGAAAAACCATTCAAACCATAGAGTCTGAAAATATCCAATCAATTGATGTATCCGGCTTATTAAACGGAACATATTTCTTGATTTGTGAGACTGTTGATGGTTATGTCAATAAGATGTTTGTCAAAGAATAACATGCGTGGCATTCAGTTTATTAAATCCCTGTCTCATTTTGATGCAGGGATTTTTTTGTGCATATTATTGGATTTCGGTTCAATGATTGCTTTTTATGACGATCTGATCCATACGAAAATCTAATTAAATTTGGTAATCTAATTTTTTTTTTGTAATTATGCATAATAATAAAGTTTAATATGTTATAAATTATAAGTATATTTGAATTCTTCTTGTAATCCTCCTCAAAATTTCTCTTCGAATAACTTATAAAAGATTAACACTTTATTATAACAAACTAAAAATTTATTTATTTACAACTAAAACAAACTTTATGAAACGAATTAACAAACTAATTTTAATGTTAACATGCTTGTTTGCTATTGGTTTGAACCAATACGGGGCAGACTTACACGTGGGTTCCGGCCAAACATATGCAACTATACAGGAAGCTGTAAACAATGCTTCGAGTGGAGATGTGATTATCATTCATCAGGGAATTTACAGGGAACAGGTAGAAATTGATATAGAAGGCCTGACATTTCAACCGGATGGTACAGACACGGTAATAATAAGCGGCACAGAATCCATCACCAATTGGACAAGTGTGGGAGACAGCGTATATAGCGCTGTTGTGGATTGGAGTGTCACAGAAGGTGGCCAGAGCGATCAGGTTTTTATTGACGGTGAAATGATTCATCTCGCCAGGTGGCCTAAGCGTCCGGTTCCTGACCCGGATGATTTTGTTACCGATCACGAACTTGGGGTGATGAATGGTGCCACTGATGAAGGTGATAGATTGGTAGAAATAATTGATCATGACTATGACCAGGATAGTTTATGGGTAGGTGCCAAAGTATGGCTTAATTTATCAAATCCACAAGATAAAAAAGATGGCCAGGGCCATTCGGGTGATGTATTATCAGTAGATGGCACGTATGTTTTATTAAATACAGCAGGTAATGTGGGAAATGATAATTGGGGCATCAATGCCGGTACCCGGTATTATTTTTTCGATCCAACTCCTGAGCAGGTAGCAGCACATGGAGGAATAACAAATGTACTAGGTAAAAATGAATGGTGGAAACACGACGATACTATTTATGTCAAAACCAAAGATGGAAATGCTCCATCTTCAACTGGAATTGGATCGAATGTAGTAGAAGTAAAAAAGCGTGCTTTTGGTTTTATGCCTACAGAAGCAACCGGATCATTAAAAAATATTACGATTAAAGACATCAATTTATTTGCTACAAACATTACAACTGATACAAAATACGAAGGACGTACCACATTGTCAAGTGCTAAAAACAACGTCATTGATGGAATTAATGCAAAATATATACATCATTTTAATGATGTAAGCGGTGATTTCCAGGTTCAATGGAGTGGTAAATCAGGAATCATCTTAAGTGGGACAAATAATATGTTGGTAAACAGTACCATAACATATACTGCAGGTTCTGCAATATCTTGTATGGGAGAAAATAATAAGCTTCATAATAATTATATAGACCATTGTAATTACCAGGTTACAGAATCAGCAACTATCAATTTTGGCTTGCGAGATACTTATTCTAAGGATCATGATATAGGGTATAACACCATTTTAAATACACCTCATGCTGCTATTACAATGCGCAGCCTTAAAAATGGAAATGTAAGAAGCAAAGGGGTTGCCCGGATACATCATAATATCATGCATGATTGTTTAATGCGGGTTCATGATTCAGGTTTGTTGGATGGTGGTGGTAATAGAGACTGGCTTCGTATTGATCATAATATCATGTACAATGCACCTGAATTTTTACAAATAGGGGTTTACCTGGATTTTGGTGATACAAAAATGAATGATATAGGACGTATGTTAATAGACCATAATGTGATCTATAACATTGACAGGCCTGTGCAAATGAATCATTGTAATGCATACAGGATTTATAATAATACCATCAGGGCTGCCAATGATTATGACGGGCTTAAATTAGATCACAAGTCATTAAATTATGATGTATATATTGTGAATAATATTGCTAAAAATTATACAACAGCAAATGCAGTTAGCCTTACGAATTATTATAATAGCACTTGGAATAATGTAGTGGCAGATCATAATTTTGGTACTGCAGACTTTCAATTGGTTGAAAATTCTACAACATTGGATAATGTCATAAATCAGGGAACAGAATTGACATTTTTTAATGATTTACTTGTCAACGATTCTACAGATTTAGGCGCTTATGAATACGGAAAACCAAAATGGATTGCCGGTTATTATGGCACTTCGATGACACGGGTTGCCGAACCTGAATTTTCTGTTGACGAAGGCTCCTATTCAAGTGTTAGCTTAACACTTTCAACAAGTACTTCCGGTGCAACCATACGCTACACAACAAATGGTAAAACACCTACCAGAACCTATGGTACAGTTTATACAGGCAGTTTTGATATTTCATCATCCTGTGAAGTGAAGGCTATTGCG
>CAYFQI010000122.1:0-8385 GCA_964345135.1 uncultured Bacteroidales bacterium | reverse complement strand
CCCAACTTGAAAATTTAAATCAATAAATCAGAAAAATAAAAAAAATATTGAATTTTTATATCGTTCATAATCAGATATATGAAAAATTATTTGACGCTTCGCCAGGCAGAAAGAGAAAAATATCCAAAGAAATCAGCAGTAATTTCCAGGAAGTTGATTTAGAAACAATAGAACAAGCTGAAAGTAAAGAAATTGGGGGAGAATGGCTTGTAAAACAGGTTTTTGACAAATTAGGGATAGCTTCAATATTGGAAAATTGTGATTTAAATCACAGCCAGGTTGACATAGCCCAAATGTTACTCACAGGAAAGCTGCTGCACCCATCAAGTGAATTAGAGACAGAAAGGTGGTTGAAGGAAAACTCTGGAGTACGTGAGTTGTATCCCACAAAAGAAGACATCAGCCATTATCGGTTGTACAATGTAGCAGGGGCAATGTTTGAAAACCGATCTTAGAATACGCCCAATCCACCACCACAAGGATAAATATATAGAATCTCACCTTTGGCTTGGGATATTGGCATACCAAATTGTCAATTATTTCAGACGGGGGTTGAAAGAAAAAAACATTGATTATAGTTGGACTACCATTGTTGAGAAAATGAGATCAATGCAATCCTCAACAGTAAGCGTAAATAATAAGGAGAATGAAAAAATCTATATTAAATTATGCACCGGGCCGATAAATGAACAAAAAATAATTTTCGACAGCCACAATTTTAAACACCGACCCTATGTAAGAAAAATAAAAGTAGTCCCCCAATTGTAAAAAGTAAAATCGTATAGTGCTGCATAAGAGTACTTTACTGTCTTGCGTTTTCAAGTTGGGTTAAAATCCCGTGGTTTCATACCTGTCCAGTCTTTAAACACTTTAGCAAAGTGTTGTGAAGAATAAAAACCGCATTCAAGGGCAATTTGGGTTATATTCAATGATGAAGTTTTTAAATAATGTTTGGCTGCTTCTACCCGAAGGCTGATTAAATACTGAAAAGGAGAATACCCTGTTTTGCCTTTAACAAATGCATTGAATCGGGATAACCTCATATTCATTATTTCCGACATTTCTTTTACCGACCAGTGGTAATGAATATGGTTTTGCAAATTTATCTTTAATTTTTCTATGTCATTCGCCCCTGATTTCCCGGGAATTTTTTTTTGATGATATTCTTGCAATGAACGGGCAGTGCTTATCAATAGCTCGTCTGTCAACCTGTTTATCCGCGATTCAAAACCAACAGGCCGGTAAAGTATCTCCTGTATCATTTCATCAAATAACAAAGCTGCTTGTTGGCTTTTAAAGATATGAGTATGATACGCATCACGGAAAATTTTATCCAGTGTTAGCATTTCAGCTCGCATAAGAGACGACCATTTCCCACAGGTTAAGTTTTTCTTTTTCGTGAATTGTTCAGGAGCAATAATAATCCAATCAAGGCAGCCAATGTCTAAAACACCTTTGGGGCTCCCGTGTTTTTGCCATGGGCAAGTAAAAAAACTGTCACCTGGATACAGGGCATATGTTTTGCCTTCCACGGTCCACTGGTAATTGCCCTCGCGGACATAACATATTTCAATACCCCGGTTGAAATGAAAATTTAACGAACCCGGAATGATATTTTTCATCTTTAACCGTCCAAACTCAATAATTTGAGGGAAAGCAGAAAGCAACCCCGGATCAAGCAGAAACTTTTTTACCCGGGGTGCATCACTGACGATATTGGCATTATCTCTTGAAAGTATAAAATTCATCATAATGTATAAAATCCATCACTGCTAAATTATGAAAGTTTTTTGATTATCGAAAGTATATATTTGTAATATTGAAGAAACAAAAACATAAAAAATTTTTACCCCAGCAGGATTGATTACGTGATGAAACAGGATTCAGATAATTAAGGCTACAAGAGGTTGAAGGGTGTCTTCAATATTTAACTGTAAATAAAATTAAAACATATGCGAGACCCATCTATGGAACAAACGGCATTCGGATTGAGCACCACGCAAGGCGTGGATAGTCATTTGAATGCAACTAAAAGAGAAAAAGAGATTCTTAGGGGATTGGCAATGCAAATAGCAGAAAATGCATCGCTGCCCCGGGAAGAAGAAAAAGCGAATCATTGGAAACAGCTTAATCAATTAAAGGGGACACGGCCACTGGTATTTTGTGACCCAGAGAATGGATGGAACGAGATCATTCCTAAACGCCTGATCCTGTGTGAAAAGCCATTGTTCAGGGTCTGGGAAATGGCCATGCGTAAAGAGATATTTTGGGCAGAACATATGAAAGATGATAAAGTGATTGAACCTTACTTTAACATTCCTTATCATTACCACGATTCCGGGTACGGGATTAATGAAGATGAAAAAGTTAGCGGGGGAGATGGTGGCTCGTTTAAATACCTCAGCCCTTTAAAAGATTATGAAAAAGATTTTCACCGGCTTCAATTTCCTGAAATAACGGTAAACTACCAACGGACAAATGAAATAAAAGAGGTTGCCGAAGAAATATTGGGGGATATCCTGACTGTTCGGATCAAGGGCATTTGGTGGTGGACACTCGGGATGACATGGGATTTTATCAAGCTTCGCGGAATGGAAAACATGATGCTCGATATGATGACTCAACCCGATTGGGTACATCGCCTGATGGGATTTTTAAGAGACGCCGTGATACGAGAGCTTGAATTTTTGGAGTCGAATCAATTGTTATCACTTAATAATGATGGCACGTACGTAGGCTCAGGCGGATTCGGATGGACAGATGAGCTCCCGCAACCTGGTTTTAACCCGCAGAAAGTCAGGCTTGTTGACACGTGGGGTTTTGCCGAGAGCCAGGAGACCATTGGCATAGATCCGGCCATGTTTAATGAATTCATATTACCATATCAATTATCAATCCTCGAAAAATTTGGTTTAAATTGTTATGGGTGTTGTGAACCGATAGACCCCAGGTGGCAATATGTGAAAAAGATACCTCGCCTGAGGAGGGTATCGGTATCCCCATGGGCAAATGCGCAAAAAATGGCTGAGTTGTTGGGAAAGGATTATATATATTCCCGTAAACCCAACCCCGTTGATATTGCTACTCCTCATCCTGATTGGGACAAGATCAGAAAAGAAATCAGGGAGTTTTTGAAAATAACCAAAGATTGCCACGTGGAAATTATCATGAAGGATAATCATACATTGGCAAATAAGCCTGAAAATATTGTAACATGGTGTAGCATTGCAAAAGAGGAAATAGAAAATGCTTAGATTCAGTATGCACGTGAGCATCAACATGAGAATTGGTGGGCACAGGCTTATAGTACAAGCAGCAAACGAACTGATAATGGTTTAAAAATTTAAAATAATGACTTTTAATATATTGGATTGGATTGTAATTGGTGCTTATTTTGTCTTTCTTTTTGGGTTGGCACTTTATTTTGCCCGAAAGCAGGAAAGTGCAACAGATTTTTTCCTGGCAGGCCGTAAATCCAGGTGGTATGCCATTGGAACATCTATTTTTGCTGCCAATATTTCAAGCGAGCATTTAATAGGATTGGCAGGAAGTGGAGCAGCAGCTGGCTTGGCAGTGGGTGCTTACGAGTGGATTGCCGTGTTTTGCTTATTCGGATTGATCTGGGTTTTTTTGCCCAACTATCTGAAAAGCAAAGTATTTACCATGCCAGAATTTCTTGAACGCAGGTATAATGCCGAGTGTAGATGGTATCTGACATCTATCTCCATCATGGCATATATTTTTACCAAGATATCCGTGGCCTTATTTGCCGGTGCCATCATCCTGAAGTTGGTATTGGGTTGGGATTATATGGTATCTGCTTTGATTTTGGTACTTGTTACCGGGCTGTATACCATTGCTGGAGGCCTTTCAGCCGTGATATTTGCCGATCTGGTTCAAACAACCATACTGATTATTGGGTCTATTATATTAACAATTATCGGGCTTGATAAAGCCGGGGGTTTTAGTGGTTTACGTGAAGCATTGCCCCCTGATTTTTTTGACATGTTAAAGCCGGCGTCAGATCCTGTTTACCCCTGGCCAGGGGTGATATTTGGTATATTGATATTAGGCTTGTGGTATTGGGCAACAGATCAATATATTGTACAAAAAATATTGTCAGCCAAAAATATCAGTCAGGCAAGGGCAGGAGGAAATTTAACTGCGTTATTAAAGATATTACCCGTATTCATCTTTGTCCTGCCCGGGTTAATCGCAAGGGTCTTATGGCCGGAACAAATTGCAGCAAATCCGGATACGGCTTATCCAATGATACTCACGCATCTGATGCCTGCCGGCTTATCGGGGTTAATCACTGCTGCATTATTAGCCGCTTTGATATCATCACTTAGTGCTGTTTTCAATTCGTGTTCGTCTTTATTTACAATGGATATATATAGGAAAATCAATCCCCTGGCCAGTGATGCTAAGTTGGTTCGGATGGGCAGGATATTTACCGGGTTGATCATTGTTTTAGGAATCCTTTGGATTCCATTGATACGACATTTAAATGACCAGATATACCAGTACCTGCAATCAGTGCAGGCATATATAAGTCCCCCCGTAACAGCCGTCTTTCTTACCGGCATCATATGGAAGAGAACAACAGGGAAAGCCGCATTCATTACCTTGATTACAGGTGGAGTGGTGGGAGCATTCCGGTTCATCCTTGACATATTATCGAAAAATCATGACCTGGGTATTTTAAACGGGCTGGTCAATATTCCTTTCCTGAATTTTTGTATTATGGAATTTCTTTTATGTATGGCCATCATTATATCCATTTCCTTATTGACTAAACCTGAAAAAGAAGGGGTAGATGATTTGGTGATCTCCGGTAAAAGCATTGCCAAAAGCGCTAAAACCAAATGGGTATACATTAATATCGCATTTTCGATATTAATTGGTATTATCGTGATATCACTATGGGGCTATTTTTCATAGTGGATTAGGCGGTTATCTCATAAGTGATGTTAATTGATATGCTGAATCAGATTTGATTGCCTTATCATCAACACTGATTTCAGCTCTTCTTCTTATTCAACATCAAAATATTGTTTCTTAACCCAACTTGAAAATTTAAATCAATAAATCAGAAAAATAAAAAAAATATTGAATTTTTATATCGTTCATAATCAGATATATGAAAAATTATTTGACGCTTCGCCAGGCAGAAAGAGAAAAATATCCAAAGAAATCAGCAGTAATTTCCAGGAAGTTGATTTAGAAACAATAGAACAAGCTGAAAGTAAAGAAATTGGGGGAGAATGGCTTGTAAAACAGGTTTTTGACAAATTAGGGATAGCTTCAATATTGGAAAATTGTGATTTAAATCACAGCCAGGTTGACATAGCCCAAATGTTACTCACAGGAAAGCTGCTGCACCCATCAAGTGAATTAGAGACAGAAAGGTGGTTGAAGGAAAACTCTGGAGTACGTGAGTTGTATCCCACAAAAGAAGACATCAGCCATTATCGGTTGTACAATGTAGCAGGGGCAATGTTTGAAAACCGATCTTAGAATACGCCCAATCCACCACCACAAGGATAAATATATAGAATCTCACCTTTGGCTTGGGATATTGGCATACCAAATTGTCAATTATTTCAGACGGGGGTTGAAAGAAAAAAACATTGATTATAGTTGGACTACCATTGTTGAGAAAATGAGATCAATGCAATCCTCAACAGTAAGCGTAAATAATAAGGAGAATGAAAAAATCTATATTAAATTATGCACCGGGCCGATAAATGAACAAAAAATAATTTTCGACAGCCACAATTTTAAACACCGCCCCTATGTAAGAAAAATAAAAGTAGTCCCCCAATTGTAAAAAAAATAAAATCGTAAAGTACTACATAAGAGAACTTTATTGTCTTGCATTTTCAAGTTGGGTTAAATTTGAACAATAATAATAAATCAAGTTTTCATAAACAACCTTGTGAAACTTGACATTTAATTACTTTTTCCGGGAACCTTTTTAAAAGTGCTCCGTCTTAAAAGAAAAACTTGTTTAATTTTGAAATTTTTACACTATGAAACATTTAATAAAACTTACGACTTTGCTAAGCCTTACCGGCTTACTTTTAATCATGAATAATTCATGCGAACCTGAATGCGAGACATGCCAGGATCCACCCCGGGCTTCTGATCAAACATTTTCAGTAGCCGAAGAAAGCCCCGGGGGGACATCTGTTGGATTTATCAAAGCAGAAAGCACATCGGGAGCATTAAGCTACCATATGGTCAGCGACATTGCAGCACATTATTTTGTTATCAATGAAACAACAGGAGAAATCACTGTGAGGGATTCAGCAATATTGGATTATGAACCCCAGCAGAGTTATACATTTGATGCTGTTGTGACAGACACAAAAGACGATGGCTTTTCTGTAACATTAACCATTACGATAAATATTACTAAAATTGATGAGCTTAAAAAAGGCTTGGTTGCCTATTACCCATTCAATGGCAATGCTAATGATGAAAGTGTCAATAAAAACCATGGCGAATTGAGAAATGATCCCACATTAACAACCGATCGCTTTGGAAATGCAAATAGTGCTTATGAATTTGATGGTGTTGATGACCACATCGTTGTCTCTGCAGATTCAACGATTAATAACATATGGGATAATTCGGGAGCCATCTCTTTTTGGGTATACCTGGATAGTGTTAACGATTGGGACAGATTTTTTGCAAAAGATAAATCGGATAATATGGGCGGACAATATTGGAGTATCCATTTACATGATGTAGGTAACTATTTGCAATTAGAAGATCATTTTTCAGTTTACAAAGGAGAGTGGTATACAGGCAACTACATTCCTAATAAAGGAGAATGGATTCATATGGTAGTTGCTTATGATTCTGATACAACTTCTAATGATGTGATTTTTTATATTAATGGACAAAAAGAAAATACAATACGGAGAAGAACACCAAGTGGGACGAGGCCGGATGATAGCCTAAGGGATTTGTTTATTGGTGGAGATAATAGTGAAATATATGAGCATTTTTTTGATGGCAAGATGGATGATATCAGAATTTACAACCGTATATTGTCTGATGATGAAGTCCAAACACTCTATTCTCAAAACGGGTGGGGTAAATAAGTATATAAAAAATGGTTGTTAAACGCTATTAAAAATTGATAAGCGCTAATATTTCAAGAAGTTATATTTTAAAATTATGAGATAACGTTACAATACTGTTTGGTTAAATGCTGATGCCACACTGTTAAAAAAATACAGATCAATTTTTTTGGTCTGTATTTTTTTTTGTGATTTGTTTTACATTTGAAAATAATTGTTTTAAACCTTCAAAAAGGGCTTTCCATGCACGCTACACGCTCCAAACACACCCTCATGACTTCTGAATTCTTTTCTTTTTTTTAAAAAATTGCTTTTTCCGGGAACCTTTTTTAAAGTGCTCCGTTTTTATAATAGAGATTAAACAAAATGTAGAATTGAACAAAAAAATATGGACACGGGTAAGGTTGTGTCCATATTCATTACAAGTTGAAAAGGAATGATAAAAATGTTAAAAAATGGCTGTTAGCACTAGTGTCATGTCAAGCATCAATTGACGGATAAAGTCTATGAAGTTTTATCCTGGCATCCTTGGTCGTAAATTGCCAATTTATTTTAGCCCAACTTGAAAATTTAAATCAATAAATCAGAAAAATAAAAAAAATATTGAATTTTTATATCGTTCATAATCAGATATATGAAAAATTATTTGACGCTTCGCCAGGCAGAAAGAGAAAAATATCCAAAGAAATCAGCAGTAATTTCCAGGAAGTTGATTTAGAAACAATAGAACAAGCTGAAAGTAAAGAAATTGGGGGAGAATGGCTTGTAAAACAGGTTTTTGACAAATTAGGGATAGCTTCAATATTGGAAAATTGTGATTTAAATCACAGCCAGGTTGACATAGCCCAAATGTTACTCACAGGAAAGCTGCTGCACCCATCAAGTGAATTAGAGACAGAAAGGTGGTTGAAGGAAAGCACTTCTTTGATTCGATTCATTTCTGTCAAATTATTTTCGCTAAAATACAAATTTATTTCAAAAAATAAGATATACTTATCAAGTAGTTCTGTGTGCGCTGGCGAGATTACTCACCTGTTTTTTTATTTTCTAAGGTGTTTGTGAGCTCCCTTCGGTCGGTTGCACTCTTTTGCAAAGCTTTGGTATTAGCGTTGGCTTGTGGGCTTTGGCAATATATGCAATGTGGGTGGGGTTTTCTTGGATCAGTAAAAAATTAGGGTGGTTAATAAAATTATTTCTATTTTTTTATATCATGGAAATAGAAGTATTATTGCAGTATGTAACCATCGTTCGCCTTAAGCGACGAGGTTACATTGTCTTCAGTGACTATTAT
>CAYFQI010000121.1:0-8485 GCA_964345135.1 uncultured Bacteroidales bacterium | reverse complement strand
CTTATTCATTATATTTATTTTTTGAAAAAAAATAATTAATAGAAGTCCCCTTAACTCTTTTTACCCTGTGTAGCCATAACAACATTCCCGCTAACATTCCTGATATATTATAAAAAATATCCCACCTGTTAAACGATCTTCCCGGGATAAAAAATTGTATGCCTTCATTAACAAATGAAATAACCACGACAGATAAGACAAAAAACCATAATGTTTTTTTCAAATTATCCTTTGATACATTGTTTTTCCATAGATAGAACAACACGCTTAAAACAAAAAATGAAAGGAAATGCTCAATATAATCTATCCTGATAAAAGTATTTTGGGGATGGATATTTATTGGTTGTTGGAATTTAGGATACAATGAAACGACAAAAATAAATAGTAACCACAGCCAAAAAAGATACATAAAAACCTTTCGTCCTTTTCGCATATTCAAAGTATAAAATTTATTGCTATTTTTATGAATAAAAAAGTAAAAATAATATAAATGTAATCTTATGCAAAGCAAGCAATAAAAAAGATTGAATGTATGTCATTAAAATCTGCATACAACGTTTCCTTATTTTTTATTAAAAGAGGGATTGGGGAAAAAAGTGTAATTTTAAAATTGAATTTACAAAATACCAATAAATATCGTACCCAAAAACAGCCCGTATATAAATGAAAGACTTAACATTATTAATCGCTAAAACCAACCCTGAAAAACAAGACCGGGAAAAGTTAAAAAAATATATTGACGAAATAAAAGATTGGGACAAATTAATTCAATATTTCAAAGAAAACAGTCTTATTCCCCTGTTTTATCATCACCTGGCTTTTCACGAGCTTACCCCTTCCCTTCCTCACGGGCAATTCAAAAAATTAAAAAATATTCGTGAGCAATTAACATTCCGCAATCTTAAGATTCTTAATACATTTAAACAATTGCATGATTCATTAAACCGCCATAACATTGAGCACGTGACACTTAAAGGAGCAGTGCTGGCTGATTTATTATATAAAGATATTGGCCTGCGGCCAATGGTTGATATCGATATTTTAATTCACCCCAACGATATCCCAACAATTGAAATCATTATGAATCAATGGAATGCAAAATCATTAAAAGGTGGAGATATTAATTTTATTAGAAATAAACATCGCCATATCCCGGGTTTTATACACAATGGTGTACTGATTGAATTCCATACCCATATTGTTGATGAATATTCCATGGAACAAATCAATGCTGACATACTCTGGAAAAATACAGTATCTTACACATTATATAACATACCTGTTCAAATTCTCAATAAAGAATGGTTGTTATATAGTCTTTGCGTGCATTTATACAATCATTTAAAAAAAGGAATAATAAAACTGATATGGTTTGTTGATATTATTGAATTCATTAAAATTCATTATAAGACCATTAATATATCAACATTTAAGGAGATATCTAATTCTACACATGCAAGCAATGAAATAAAATGCATTATGTATCTAGCACATAACTATTTTCAGGCTTCAATCCCTTCTGAATTGCTTGATAAAAATATTAAAGTGCCCTGCAATATACAGGCCATTTTCACCATGCACCTTAAAGGGAAAAAAAAGACTATGCGCACTCACCATTTATCATCCCTCAAACAATTAAATATTTATGACAGCTTTAAATATTTCATTTCAATGTTACTGCCTTCCATTGGATTTATCAAGAGAAAATATCCTTCAATTCCAGTATTCATTCCCTTTTTCTATCTTCACAGAATTTTCAAAATCGGTTTTGGAACCTTTATTTTATTGATAAAATATCTATTTGGGAAAAAATATAATGAATAATCTATAAAAAAATCCGGCAAAGCCCCTCTTATACTTTATTTTAATAATCAATTTATTTTTATGATCTTACCACAGATTCACCAATAATAACATATCTTAATAATAACATATCTTAATATATATCTGTTTTTTTTATTAAATAAGTAAACTTTTTTTTTCTTTTCCCGTATAATTCATCATAAACAAAAAAAAATTTATTTTTCAAACCAAAATTTATTTAATCATGAAAAAACGAAACATTTTAAAAATCAGTTTAGCCATGGCGTTTACAGTTATTGCCGTAACTAAAACACAAGCGGATCCGCCATGGACGCAAATGCAACAAGAGCCATCCACAATAGATACGATTACCGATGGTGCTTTAATTCCTTACTGGGTAGAACCTGATGCCGTGTTGAATGAAAGTTTTGCAGGCGCATATGACACAAGTCAGACAAATACTGCACAAAATCTTGAATCAGTATGGACATGGTGGATCAATTCAGGTGCTGCTGTAGGTTCACAGGTTACTCATCAAGCCGGTGGTGGAGAAGGAGAAGGACCCTATGTTGATGTAACCTGGTCTGACAATGGAAACAATGTAGACACCTTGTTTGTAAGAGAGGAATCTTCAACAGGCTGTGTCGGTGATACAAGCCTGGTAAGAGTGGCTGTTGTAGCCCAACCTGACTTTACCGTTTCCGATGCAACAGATGATGATACCGTGAGGATATGTGAAGGAAGCGAAAGCCAAACCATTACCCTGTCGGATATCGCAGATAACGGAGTAGGAGGCGGAACATTAAAATTCAGGTTAGACATCTCTGTAGACACCCTTAATTCCGACCAAACTATTGATGCGAATGTGAGAGAGTCATTTGACACAATTGTTCAAATCGCCATTACTTCAGGCAATGATGTAACGTTAATGCCATATAATATTGATATTATAGGAAACCAAATTACCCAATACAGGTTTGCTTTTGACAACACACTTGATGCAACAAACCAAAACGGGATAAGTGATAAAATATCACGAAAATCAGATTTCCTTGATTTAACAACCAAAGATGGAACAGATGACCAGGAATACACGTATTATACTCCAAATGCTGCAGGAGACACGGATATGATCACATATATCATATTCCCTGCACCAGATACCGGCCCATTATACTACTTACCTAATGACTTCAATAACTAAAAACCTGTATGTCATGATATCCAATACAGCCTGTTCGATATATTATCAGCAGGCTGTATTTAATTATATTTGTAGTTGAGCATAATAAAGTAATAACTTGAAGATAATACACAAAATATTAATTTGTTTATCAGGCCTAACACTTATTATTTCCTTTGATATCCCTGCATCAAACCTTCCCCCCGTATGTGCCGGAGATATGAATGTAGGATATTATCATCCTCAATCGGTTTACAAATCTATTTATATTTGGACCATAGAAGGAGAAGAAGAGGAAGAGGTCAGTGTTTTAAGATATAATGATTCCATAAAAATTAACTGGAATACAAGAGAAACTGGTTATTATACAATCCGAGTCAAGGAAATTTATGTATTTTTTAATGGAAACGGCGATACTGTAAAAAAATGCGAGGGCCTTCCTTTTTACGACAGTGTACTGGTCAAAGGGCCTACTGATATAGACATAGGTAGCGATCAAGAGACCTGTTTTGGTGAACAGGTGACTTTTCAGACCAACAGATCTTATGAAGAATATTTATGGATGAACGGGAGTACAGACCAGGATATTGAATATGGAGATGAAGGATATGTATGGGTAGAAGTTAAAGAAACCTATGATACACTTACCTGTTCATTTAAAGATTCTGCATTCCTTATAGTTCACCCGTTGCCAGAGGTTGAACTAGGAGAAGATGTATCAATTTGTGACAACGAAGAATACATCCTTGATGCGGGCAATGAAAGCATTATGTGGGATTGGTACGTGGGATCCAATTTAAACGAACCTTATGCATATGACCAAACCATCACCCTTACAGAAAATGAATTATTAAGTGAAAATATTGATACTTTCAGGGTTCGGGTTATGGATCAATATGGATGTATCTCAGAAGATACAGTCGTGATATCCCCATGTAAAAAAAGCCTGGGCAGCATTCCTACTATTATAACTCCAAATGGAGATGGATACAACGATTATTTTAGAATCAAGCGAATCGAAGATTTTCCTGAAAATTATCAAAATACAGTCATAGAAATTTATGACAGATGGGGCAAATTGGTATTTAAATCAAAACCCGGATACCCTCAGCCATGGGATGGAACCGATTTAAGAGGAAAAAGCCTGCCCATGGGATCGTATTTTTATGTGATCAATGTCAAAAACAGGGGCAAACCTGTAACCGGATATATTACCATCGTGAGATGATGCATTATAATCGTAAATGTCCATCTGACAATAAAAAGAAACAGATGTAACTATTATTATAAAAAGAACGTATATAAAATATAGATGAATAAATAATTAGATGAATATCAAGCAAAACATATTATATGTATTTTTTTTTATTGGCTTATTCATTATAGATATTCCATGCAACTCCCAGCAGACCCCTGCGTATAGCCAATTTATGATGAACCGGTTTTTAATAAATCCTGCAAGAACCGGTGCTTATGGGTACACTGCTATTAATGTTATTGCACGAGAACAATGGTTAGGCCTTCAAAACAGTCCCAAGACTCATGCCATCTCTTTCCAATCAAGAATATTAAAAAGGAGTTTTATTAAAAACAGGCGCTCACCAAAACGCCGCTATAAGGAAGGAGGCCTCTTCAGAAGCGGACGTATAGGTATCGGGGGATATTTATTCAATGACCAAACAGGGGCCATTAACAGAACAGGCGGGCAAATAACATATGCATACCATATAAATATGGAACATTCTCAGTTATCATTTGGACTGTCTACACAATTATTTCAATTCAATCTTAAAAAAAGTAAAATTACATTATATGAAGGGCACGAAGATGATCCGCTTTTATTGAATAATAAACATACTCTTTATATCCCGGATGCTTCAGTAGGCGTATATTTTATAAGCCCGAAAATATTTGCCGGATTATCAGCAACACAATTATTTCAGTCTGCTTTAAAATTTGGGCCGTCTGATGAGTCAGATTACAAAATGATGAGGTATTATTATGGAATTTTTGGATATGAATTTATTCTGAACCGGTATTATAAAATTGAACCTTCAATATTAGTCAAATCAAACGACAACATATACAGTCAGTTTGACATAAACTGCAGAGTTTATTACAAAAATGATTATTGGAGCGGTTTATCTTTTCGAACAGGCACATTGCTTGGAAATTTAGGTAGTGCAATTGTGGTGATGGGCGGACTCAATATTGACAACCTGTATTTTGGTTACGCATTTGATTATACCCTGAATTCCATCCAAAGACACAGCTTTGGTTCACATGAATTAACCGTTGCTATTAAATTCGGTGATTCACCGCAACGTTACAGGTGGTTAATAAGATATTAACATACCCCGAGTAAAATAGCAAGTAACCCGGCAATAAAACAATAAATAGAGAAATAAATAATTTTTCCTTTTCTGACTATCCTGATCATCCATTTACAGGCGATAAGCCCTGTTGTAAAGGCTGCCAAAAACCCTATTAAAACAGGTATTTGGAATAAATCTAATCCCCCTTCGCTGCCCTGGCTTAATAATGTTTTAACATTCGCACCAATAACAGGAATTAAAACCATCAAAAAGGAGAATTGGGTGATTTTAGCTTTTTTATTACCCAGTAACAAACCTGTAGAAATAGTTGCTCCGGCCCTGGATATACCTGGCAAAACAGCAAATGCCTGGGATATTCCAATAATAAAAGCATGTTTGTATGTAATAGTTTTGTCTTTTGCTTTTGCATAATAAGTTAACGCCAGTAGAGCGCCTGTAACGAGCAACATACATCCAATGAATACAATATTGCCTTCAAAAGCCATATTTATGACATCTTCTAAAAACAATCCTGCTAAGGCAACCGGAATCATGGATAATAATAATTTAAGCACATAAATAGTATCATCATTGTATTTGAATTGAAAGAACCCCCGGAACAGGGATGCAATTTCTTTCCAAAATATAACAATAGTACTTAACACGGTAGCGCCATGCACAATAACAGTAAAACTTAAATGGCCTTCTTTTTCTATTCCAAAAAGTATATTGGCTAGTTCTAAATGCCCGCTGCTGCTAATGGGCAAAAACTCTGTAAGCCCCTGTATAATACCCAATAATAATGCTTCAAACCATTCCATGGATTCTAATGCGTAAGGTGATAATAATTGAATAAAAAAAAATCAGCCTTCGGTTTTATCGCTTTTCGGCTTTTTCATCATGGCTACAACTTCAATAGCATAACCTAATAAAACAATAATGGGAGCCAATGTAATCCTCCTGAAACTGAATACTTCCGGGTTATATACATGCCTGGATTCCGCATCACCTCCAACCATTAATATAAAGCCAATTATAATCACTATAAAACCAATCCCCATTAACATGTAGTTCTCTTTTGCCATGGGAAAACCTACTTTTTTCTGTTCTTTTTTATAATTCTGTGCCATTTAATATTTTTTTAATAATACAAACGATCAATATTTGAAGTTATGTATTTGTTGACTGCAAAAAATGTTGATAACCAACTGATAATTAAACCAACCAAAAATACAAATAAAAACAATATCCCCAGTGTTTCAATGTTTTGAAATTGAATAATCCCTTGAAATTCTTCGTTGATAAAATACAAGGTTCCAATGAGTAACCCTATTGCAATGAAGGCAGCTATACTTCCATTCAGCAGGCTTCGCAAAAGAAAGGGTCTCCTGATAAAATTTTTTGTTGCACCAACCAAATGCATCGTATTTATAATAAAGCGTTTAGAGTAAACAGCCAAACGAATAGTGTTATTTATAAGTGTTAAAGCAATAAGAAAAAGAAGGAAACTAAATACAATAATGATAAACCCAATACGCTTTACATTTTTATTAACCAAATGAACCAATGATTTTTGGTAATAAATCTCTTTCACCTGGTGGTATTTTTCTATTTGTTTTTTTATTTTCTGGATACTGTCATTATTTGCATATCTGGCATGCAAATGAACATCTATAGACGCCAAAAGAGGGTTATAACCTAAAAAATCAACAAAATTCTCCCCCAAATCTTCCTGTAATTCCCGGGCAGCCTCTTCTTTTGTTATATGCTCGGTTGACTTGACATAATCTTTGGTATCCAGGACTTTTTTTAATTTGATAATATCAACTTCTTTAACATTGTCTTTTATAATAATAGAAAAACCAATGTTTTCTTTTACATATTCAGATACTTTTTGGGCATTCAATAAGAGCAGTCCCACAATGCCCAAAAGAAACAACACCAGTGATATACTAATGATAGTAGTTATGTAAGAAGTTCGTAAACGACGTTTTGATATTTTTGATTCTTTTTTTTTCACAAAAAATTTTTTCAATATTTATGACTCTTAATCTAAGTCACCGGCTTATTCTCAAAATAAATATAATCATACGATATTAATCCACCCGAAGACATCCTCTTCATCACCAAATTGAATAGCCGTTAATTTCCTGTATAATTTTTCAGATACCGGCCCTGGTTTTCCATCTTTTGAAAATACATATGTTTTATTGTTATCCGGGTCAATAATTTTTCCAATTGGACTGATAACCGCGGCTGTTCCGCATCCACCTACTTCATCAAAGGTTTCAAGTTCATCAATATGTACTTTTCTTTTTTCTACCTTCATCCCCATATTCGAAGCCATTTGCATAAGGCTCTTATTCGTTACGGAAGGTAAAATAGATGAACTTTCGGGCGTAATATAAGTATCTCCTTTGATGGCAAAAAAGTTTGACGGGCCGCATTCATCAATGTACATTTTTTCTTTAGGATCAAGATAAATAACAGAATTATACCCCATTTTAATGGCTTTTGTTAAAGACAACAAGCTGGCAGCATAATTTCCACCAACTTTCAGATTTCCTGTGCCCAATGGCGCAGCACGGTCAAACTCCCTGAAAATAATGTAATCAGCAGGCTTAAAACCTTCTTTAAAATAGGGGCCTTCTGGAGAAACAAAAACCATGAACAAATATTCATTGGAGGGTTTTACCCCAATTTCTGCTGTTATTCCTATTAATAAGGGGCGTATATATAATGTAGCGCCGGAATCATAAGGTGGCACATAATGTTTATTCAGATGAACTGCCTTTATTATGGCTTCTTCAAAAATCTTCCGAGGTACTTCAGGCATCATAATACCCTTGGCTGAGCGCTGCATTCGTTTTGCATTTTCTCTCCATCTGAATAACCTGATTTGATCATCTTTGCCCCTGTAAGCTTTAAGGCCTTCAAAAGATTCTTGCCCGTAATGTAGGCATGTAGATGCCATGTGCAAATTTATATATTCAGAATCTGAAACTTTCAATTCACCCCATTTCCCATCCTTATAGTAACATCTTATATTATAATCTGTTTTATAATATCCAAATGGGAGATTACTCCAATTAATGTTCTGGACCAAATGATTATTTAACTTATTTTTTTTCATTTACAATTGAATGTAAGTCTATATTTTGATAATAATGAAAATTATTTGCCA
>CAYFQI010000120.1:0-8485 GCA_964345135.1 uncultured Bacteroidales bacterium | reverse complement strand
TAAATATGCTGATGGAACTTTAAAGGAATTTTCTGAAGTGTCCCCAATAATCAATTCATTAAAAAATAATGAACTACGAAAAAAAAGAGCTTATATTCACAGAGATTATTTAGAAATTAAAACTAAAAAAGGATTATAAAATGGAATTAATATTAAATGATAATTTAAAAAGAATTATAACCTTATTGGACGTAGCGGGAAATATCAGAGGAAGGACTAAATTCCAAAAGGTGGTTTACATATTGAAAAACAAAGAAATTCCTTTTAATGAAAAATTTAAATATCATTATTATGGACCATTTTCTTCTGATTTACAGTTAGAAATAGATGAATTAGTGGATAGAAACATATTGGTTGAAAAAAATATGAATCCTTATGATTACGAAGTGAATAAAGAAAATAAAATAAATTTCGTTATTTCTTAAATTTTCTTTTATGTAATCTTTAAGGTTTGTACTTTAAAATTATACCTGTTTATAAAGTTCCCTGAAAAGAAGGTTATAGCTACTTATATTTTTAAAAACAACATAACATTAATCCTTAAAATCAAGTATTTAACATAAAATAAATGGAATCTATACTTACACAAATCAGTCAGCATGTACAAAATGCTGTGAAAGAACATACCGGACAAACCATCAATGAACAGCAGATTCAAATCCAAAAAACACGGAAAGATTTTAACGGCGACTTTACATTGGTGGTATTCCCGTTGCTTAAACTGTTTAAACTAAAACCGGAGGAATGCGCTCAAAAAATAGGAGAATACCTGGTAAGCCATTTGTATCTCATTGAGCAATTCAACATTGTAAAAGGATTTTTAAACCTTGAAATAAGTGATAAATACTGGCATGATTTCCTTAATGCAGTCAACCGGACTAAAAATTTTGGATTCACAGAGAAACAAGCCAATACCAATCCCATCATGGTCGAATATTCATCTCCCAACACGAACAAACCATTGCATTTGGGGCATATTCGGAACAACCTCCTGGGGTACGCGATATGTTCCATCTTACAGGGAAATGGATATGACGTGGTCAAAAGCAATTTGGTGAATGACAGGGGCATTCATATTTGCAAAACCATGTTGGCATGGCAAAAATGGGGACAGGGAGAAACGCCCGAATCATCCAATAAAAAAGGCGACCACCTGGTGGGAGATTATTACGTGATGTTTGAAAACGAATATAAAAAGCAGGTAGACGATTTGAAAGCCAATGGCATGGACGAAAAAGAAGCCATGCAAACAGCCCCGCTGATAAAGGAAGCACGAAAGATGCTTAAACAATGGGAAGACGGGGAAGAACATGTTGTGTCGCTTTGGAAAAAAATGAACGACTGGGTTTACAAAGGATTTGACGAAACTTACGAGCGCCTGGGGGTTGATTTTGATAAAATCTACTACGAATCGCAAACCTATACAAAAGGACGGGACATCGTGCTACAGGGATTAAAAGACGGTGTGCTTGAACAACAGGAAGATGGCTCTGTTTGGGCTGACCTCACGGCAGAAGGATATGATAAAAAGTTATTACTACGTTCCGATGGTACTTCTGTTTATATGACACAGGATATTGGCACTGCTGTCATGCGGTACGAAGAATATAAACCCAAAGCAATCCTTTATGTTGTGGGCAATGAGCAGGACTACCATTTTAATATTCTGCCATTGATATTAAAAAAGCTCGGGTATGAATGGGACGATAAAATCAAACACCTTTCATATGGCATGGTTGACCTCCCTTCCGGGAAAATGAAATCAAGAGAAGGGAAAGTAGTAGATGCAGATGACCTGATGGATGAAATGATTGAAACAGCAGGCAACATGTCTCAGGAACTTGGAAAACTCGAAGGCTATTCACCGGAAGAAAAAACATCCATCATCAACACCATTGGTATGGGGGCATTGAAATATTTCATCCTGAAAGTAGATCCGAAAAAAAATATGACATTCAATCCCGAAGAATCAGTTGATTTTAATGGAAATACCGGCCCGTTTATCCAGTACACTTATGCCCGGATTCAGTCGGTACTGCGAAAAGCACGGGAAAGAAATATAAACATCCCTAACGAATCAAACAAAACCTTACAATTCATCGATTCAGAAAAAGAAGTGTTAAAACTCATACATGCCTTACCCGGGGTCATTGCTGAATCAGGTGCCAATTTTAACCCGGGCATCATAGCCAATCATATTTACGAATTGGTGAAACAATACAACCAGTTTTACCAGGATACTCCTATTCTCAGGAATGACAATGAAGAATTGATTAAAATGCGATTGTTGTTATCCAAAAACACGGCTGCCATCATCAAATCTTCAGCCAGGTTATTGGGAATGTATATGCCCCCGAGGATGTAAAAATAATTTATGAGATTATCTTAGTCAAAAATTATCATTTATGAAAATACAAATCAAAATGATATATATAATTTATTCATAACACGAAAAAAGCTATGAAAAAAGCAAACATGAAAGACTGGATAAACAACAGGTTGGAATCGGAAAAACGTGAATTGATGCCGGTTATGACATATCCCGGGTTAAACTATACTGGGAAAAAAAAATGATTTGGTGACCAATGGAGAGGAACATTACAAGTGCATAAAAGCACTGACGGAAAACTATCCAACCATTGGCAGTGTTATTGTTATGGATCTTTCTGTAGAAGCAGAAGCATTTGGATCAAATATTTCTTTTCAGGATGATGATGTACCTACAATAATTAACAGATTATTGCCACAACTTACAGACATGGACATGTTGAATGTACCTGAAGTAGGTACGGCACGCACCAAAGAATATATCAAGGCAACAAGTTTAGCTGCTAAAAACATCACTGACAGACCCGTTTTTGCAGGTATGATTGGCCCATATTCCCTGTCCGGACGCTTGGCCGATATTACAGAGATGATGACTTACATTATGATGTATCCTGAAAATTCGCATAAGCTTTTAAGCAAGACAACCGATTTTCTTAAAGAATACGCATTAAGGTTTAAACTAATATAATCTTTCTAATTCATGCCACCCTTGGAAAACAAAATTATCCTGCCAATTCTTTACACGCTTTGTACATGTTTTCAAATAATTCAGGGATACTTCCTTCCGGAACAGATGAAAATGCGATCCTGATCATATTATTCATATTGATAACTCCTGTATCATATTTATCAAGCAGCAGGTTTCTAAATTTCTCCCCGTCTATTCCGGCTTTTAATTTCACACACATAAAATACCCTGAATTAAAAGGGAAAGGAACAAAATAATCTGCATATTCAGGGTTATTTACTGCTTTTTTTACTGCCAAATACCTGGAATAAAGCAGTTTAAATTTTTCTTCTTTTTCTTGTTGGTATGTTTCAGATTGATATGCTTTCAATAAGAGAGACTGGCTAAGATTTGATGCATTTGAGATGTTCCCCCTGATGGCACCGGCTGTTTTAGCTTCCAGGGCATTATATAATTCTTCTGTCCCGTTTTTAATTCCATAGGTTATAAATCCTGTCCGAAATCCCCAAACATAATCTTCTTTAGTGGGCCCGTCAACTTTAATTGCAAGTATATTGTCATGTAGATTGGCCAAATAAGCAAACACAGATTGTGTTTCAATACCTTGTTCATAAACCAACCCGAAATAAGCATCATCAATGAGAGCCAGTATTTTATTTCCGGAATCTGCAGATGTTTTAATAACATCTACAAGCTGTTTTACTTCTTCAGTTGTTGGCGTATAACCGGTTGGGTTATTCGGAAAATTAAGGATTAGTGTTTTTTTTGTATCAGATGTATCCATCATTTTATCCCTGAATGATGATATATTAAAAGATCCTTTGTCAAATAATTCGAATTTATCTATCCCGGCATTGCATCCGTTCCCAAAGATTAAGTTATAATTTTCCCAAAACAAGTCTGATACAATTACTTTTTCACCTGCATTGACAAACAAGTATCCCACAATACTCAATGCATGTGTTAATGCATTGGTGGTAACAGGCAAACTCAATGGATGATTGTTTAATGCCGGGTTTTTATCATAAACAGCCTGTTTCCAGTGTTTTCTTAAATCCGGACGTCCATCACTTGGTGCGTAGGGAAACACGTATTCAGCTGGTATGTTAATCAAATCTTCCAGGGTTTTAAACCGCATAGGTGTACCATCTGCTTCAATGGCAGCGCCAATTGTAGCATTTATTTTTTTTCCTTTTGCCTGGGCTGTTTGAGATAAAATCCCTTTTCTTGGAAAAAAAATGTTTTTCCCTTTTTCAGATAAAAGATTATAAACCGCTTCATTATGTTGTTTGATGATATTATTGAGTTCTTCAGCTTGTTGATTCATTGTTTATTGATTTTAGACGGTCACTGATTATATATAAGTACCCTTATTCATACAAAAATAAAATTTTTTTATAAATAATACAGGCTATATTAACACCGGGGTAAACATGATACATAATGAAAATTATTGTCCTGATGCGACAAACAATGTCCCCTTGTCTTTTCCTTCCAATACATCAAAAATAGCATGGGGTTTATTACCATTGGTAATGACGACATCAATGCCATGATGATGACATAATTTGATGGCTTCTATCTTTGTAGCCATACCTCCTTTTGCAAAAGAAGAATTGGTTCCTTTAGCAATTTTTTCGATATCAGGCGTAATCTTTTTTACTTTTGAAATGATTTCCGCTTTTTCATCTTCATTTGGATCTGATGAATATAATCCTTCAATATCAGATAAAATAATTAGTAAGTCGGCCTTAATAACTGCTGCAACATCTGCAGAAAGCCGGTCATTATCACCATACCCCAGATGTTCGATTTCATCTGTTGCTACCGTATCGTTTTCATTAATGATTGGGATAACACCCATTTTCAATAATGTATCCAGTGTATTTCTCGTGTTTTTATTTTTCGTTTCATCTACCATAATATCTTTGGTAATTAACACCTGGGCAATGGTTTGGTTGTATTCTGCAAACAGCTTTTGGTATATCTTCATGAGTTCGGCCTGCCCGATGGCTGCTGCGGCCTGTTTTTCTGCAAGTGTTTTAGGTGCTTCACAATACCCGAGTTTCCCGGCACCGATTGCAATCGCACCTGAAGAAACCAACAACACATTTTTTCCACTGTTGTGAATATTGGAAATAACCCTGGCCAGTTTTTCAACCTTATTCAAATCCAATTTTCCATTAGGAAAAGTGAGGTTGGAAGTACCCACTTTCACAACAATCTTTTTTTTATTTTTAAGTTTTATACGGTCTTCCATGTTTTGCTAAATTACCTGAATATTACTAAATTATCACAATCAGCCAGATATTGCTCTTTACTCAACCAGCTTTTCCATTGCTTTTTCAATCGAATCAAAATCAAATTGTTTCATTATTTTGTCCCATTTGGCTTCAATATTATTATTGCACAAATTACCGATGCTACCTTCCAGCGTATGTTGAAGCGACTTTTCGGGTTGATAAGTATGGTCTTCAATTTGTTGAGCAATTTCTTTATAAGCATCTCTGAATGGCACTCCCTGTCTGACTTTATGATTAATCTCATCCACTGTAAAAAGATATTTATACTTTTCATCATCAATAATATCTTTTGAAATCTTGATATTTTCAAGCATCAAGCCCATTATATCCAGACAATTTGCAGTATCTTCAAATGCCGGAAGATACATTTCTTTTAATAACTGCAAGTCCCGCTGATATCCGGAAGGTAAATTTGTTGTTATTAAATCAGTTTGTGCAGGGAGTAATTTTAGCTTATTACTCTTTGCCCTGACCAATTCCAACACATCGGGGTTTTTTTTATGAGGCATAATAGACGATCCGGTCGTAAGCTCGTCCGGGAAGCTCACGAAACTAAAATTTTGGCTCATGAATAAACATAAATCCATGGCCATTTTAGATAATGTGCTTCCCAGCGAAGAAAGTGCAAACGTAACCGTACGTTCGAGTTTGCCCCGCCCCATTTGAGCATAAATTACATTATAGTCCAAATCTTCAAACCCCAAAAGCTTTGTTGTCATTTTCCTGTCTAATGGAAACGAAGACCCGTATCCGGCTCCTGATCCGAGTGGATTATGATTGCTTTGTTTAAAAGCGGTATAGACCAATTGCAGGTCGTCTGTCAGGCTTTCGGCGTAAGCTCCAAACCACAACCCGAATGAAGATGGCATGGCCACCTGTAAATGCGTATACCCCGGGATTAAATAATCTTTATATTGTTCGCTGTGATGAATAAGCAAAGAAAATAATTGGTGTGTTTTATAAACAATGGATTTCAGTTTATCACGTGTGAATAGCTTAAGATCAACCAATACCTGATCATTTCTTGACCTCCCGGTATGAATTACTTTCCCGGGATTTCCAAGGGTCCGGGTAAGCATAAGTTCAACTTGTGAATGCACATCCTCTACGCCGTTTTCCATAACAAAATCACCAGCTTTAATACACTGATAGATATTTTTTAGTTCCGGAAGCAGTTGTTGCGCATCCTCTTCACTTACCAGCTTTGTCTTTTTAAGCATGAGAAGGTGAGCAATGCTACCAAGCACATCATATTTTGCTAATAGCAGATCAAGCTCTTTATCTTTTCCAATCGTAAAAGACTCTATGAGCTTGTTAATCTGTGTGCCTTTGTCCCAGAGTTTATTCATGCTTTAATTATAATTTAGTTTCTTATTATATTCCAGGTGCATACACATGCTTCTCTTTTTCTTACCTTTTGAGACCTGTATTCCTTTAATAATCAAACTTATGCAAATGCCTTATGATGGTAACTTCCCCGGTATATTTAATTTATTTGTTCAATTTGGACAATATGGAACGATGAGCCATAAGCCTGATGGCATTGATCTTAATGAACCCTTCACTATCTTTTTGATCAAATCCACCTTCAATATCCATGCTCGAAAGGTCTTCATTGTATAAAGAAGTGGGCGATTCGCGTCCATTAATTAGAATGTTGCCTTTATAGAGCGTTAAATAAACCACACCGTCAATGTATTCCTGGCTTTTATCAATAGCAGCAACCAGGAAATCCATCTCTGGACTAAACCAGAAGCCATTATATACGATTTCTGCAAAATCTAAAGATAATTTATTGCGAAGTTTCATAACTTCCCTGTCCATGGCAATGCCTTCAATATCCATGTGGGCCAGGTATAAGATTGTGCCGGCGGGTGTTTCATATACCCCTCTTGATTTGATACCGACAAAACGGTTTTCTACCATATCCAGCAGGCCGATCCCGTTTTCTCCCCCAACCTTATTCAAATAATTGAACAATTCAAGGGGCTTTTCTTTTACCATGCCGTCATCCTGGTTTTCAACTTTCACCGGTATCCCGTCTTTAAAATGAATGGCCAGGTGTGTTTCCTTGTCAGGTGCATCCTGTGGAGGAACTATTTTGGTCAGCATTGATTTTTCCGGTTTATAAGACGGGTTTTCTAATACACCTGCTTCATGGCTGATATGTAAAAGGTTATCATCTTCACTATAGGGTTTTTCGTGTGTAGCCTTGATAGGTATGCCTTTGTCTTTTGCATAATTAAGCATGTCTGTACGGCCTTTAAAATCATCAAGGAATTCCTGATTTTTCCAGGGAGAAAAAACGTTTATCCGCGGGTTTAAAGCATAATACGACAATTCAAACCGTACCTGGTCATTTCCTTTACCTGTAGCGCCATGAGATACGTAATGAGCGTTTTCTTTAGCAGCAATTTCAATTTGTTTTTTAGCAATAAGAGGACGAGCCAGTGATGTACCCAATAAATAACGATTTTCGTAAATGGCATTAGCTTTAATAGCCGGGAAGATATAATCTGTCACAAACTCTTCTTTCAAGTCTTCAATATATACCTTCGATGCCCCAAAATTCAATGCTTTCTGTTTGGCTTCATCAAAATCATCTTCCTGCCCAACATCTGCTATATAAGCAATTACTTCATACCCTTTTTCAATGAGCCATTTAAGGATGATGGAAGTGTCTAATCCTCCGCTGTAAGCCAAAACCACTTTATTATTTTTCATTCTGTTTATTTTTTAAGTTTCTAAGTTAATTGGGTTAATTGGGTTAATTGAGTTCATCTGTTTATATTTCTTAGGCGCTTAGTCTAAAACTTTGAACAACATGTTGTTCAAAGTTTTATTCACAAATATTTCTCTCTCAATTGTGTTCATGAACTCACTCCGTTCGGTTCACACGCATCAAATTTAAACTTTATAGAACAAAGACACATCCTGAAAAAACTCCTCCTTTATAGACAAGCACTCTTTAATAATAAAGGGCACCTCTAAAATATTGTCCAAAATTAATCAAAAATATGGTTTAATGATTTATTTATAAATGATTGTTTAATTTCACAAAAAGTTAAATTCAATATTTTGCAAAAACTCAGCTTATATTATTAAAGCCGGAAAAGAGAAAAACAAACCTCATCTACAAAAAATTTTTTATCTTTTTGCTTGTAAA
>CAYFQI010000119.1:5037-8601 GCA_964345135.1 uncultured Bacteroidales bacterium | reverse complement strand
CATGGCGAGCTCCATCTGACCGATTAAAAACAAAAAAATAAACAGATGAAAGAAAACAGGAACTTTTGTATAATTGCACATATTGATCATGGTAAAAGTACATTGGCAGACAGGCTTTTGCAAAAGACACATACAGTTTCGGAACGAGAATTTAAGGATCAGGCACTTGATGATATGGATCTTGAAAGAGAGCGGGGGATAACGATCAAGAGTCATGCCATTCAAATGGATTATGAATACAATGGCAAAGAATATTGTTTAAATCTGATTGATACTCCCGGACATGTTGATTTTACATATGAAGTTTCCCGTTCTATTGCAGCATGTGAAGGATGTCTTTTACTTGTTGACGCAAGCCAGGGCGTTCAGGCACAAACTATATCAAACCTATACCTGGCACTTGAGCATGATTTGGAGATTATTCCTGTCGTCAATAAAATTGACCTTGATTCGGCAAAACCAGATGAAGTAAAAGATCAAATTGTTGAACTTTTAGGATGCACCAAGGAAGAGATTTTGGAAACAAGTGCCAAAACCGGGATAGGAATTGAAGAAGTGTTCAGTGCTTTAATTGAACGTGTCCCTGCTCCCAAGCGAAACACTGATGCTCCTTTGCAGGCGTTGATCTTTGATTCTGTTTTTGACGCATACCGGGGCGTTATAGCATATTTCAGGCTTTTTAACGGTTCGTTAAAAAAAGGCGACAAAATTAAATTCATGGCTACAGATAAGGTATATTCTGCGGATGAAATAGGCATTTTAAAATTTAAACCTGAAATTCGCAGAGATCTTTATGCGGGTGACGTGGGATATATTGTAACCGGGATCAAGTCATCTAAGGAAATCAAAGTCGGAGACACCCTGACTAACGCTGAAATCCCCTGCACGAAAGCTGTTGAAGGATTTGAAGACATAAAACCCATGGTGTTTGCAGGGGTATATACAATAGATGCAGACGATTATGAAGAGCTGAGAAATTCAATAGAAAAACTTCAATTAAATGATGCTTCGTTGACATTTGAACAGGAATATTCAAAGGCTTTGGGGTTTGGTTTCCGGTGTGGTTTTTTAGGATTGCTACACATGGAAATCATCCAGGAACGGCTAGATCGTGAATTTAATATTGATGTTATTACAACAGTACCTAATGTCTCATACCTTATCAAGACAAAAGATGAACAAGAATATTATATATCCAATCCGTCTGAATTGCCCGAATCACATATTGTAAATTCAATTGAAGAGCCTTATATCAATGCTCAGATCATCACGATAAGTGATTATATCGGTTCAATAATAAAGCTCTGTGTTGATAAACGGGGGGAATTAAAAAAACAGATTTACCTACCGAACAACAGGGTAGAAGTGATGTTTGATATGCCGTTGAATGAAATAGTTTTTGATTTTTATGACAAGCTGAAAAGCATTTCAAAAGGGTATGCTTCATTTGATTATCATCAATCTGATTACAGGCCTGCCAATCTTGTAAAATTGGATATTTTAATCAATCATGAAACTGTAGATGCACTATCAACACTAATAAACAAGGATAATGCCTACCAATTCGGACGGGGTATTTGTCAAAAGCTTAAAGAATTAATACCGCGTCAACAATTTGAAGTCGCCATCCAGGCGTCTATTGGGGCTAAAATTATTGCCCGTGAAACTGTAAAAGCATTAAGAAAAGATGTGACAGCAAAATGTTATGGCGGCGACATCACCAGAAAACGAAAATTAATCGAAAAACAGAAAAAAGGAAAGAAACGAATGCGACAGGTAGGTAAAGTTGATGTTCCACAGGAAGCTTTTCTGGCTGTTTTAAGAATGGGAGACTGACAGCTTTGATGGATTGTTTAGAAAACAATCCGTTCAAATGGTTGACACCTTCATTAAACTTATGTATATTTATAGAGGATTTAAAAAAAGAATATGAACGAAGAGAGCATTTACAACAGGATAAAAGAGTTGTTTGGAAAATTTGAGAATTTCAATATTTTAGAAGAACAAATAGATTTAGATCTTCAAATGAAATATTTTGATTTTTCTAAAAAAATTAAAGAAGAGATGAAAGATGAAGATATTGATATAAATAAAATGTCAAAAGAGCTTTTTGAAAAAGAAACATCACAAGAGAAAAAAAAACGCATCCTGGCAAACCTGGCTTCTGTTGAAGACGTTGCCGCATACCGGAAATTAGAAGAATTTGCTAAAAACGCTGAAGGTGAAATTAGAAATTGGAGTATCCTGGCTTTTCAGGAGAACAAGATGCTATTACAGAGTAAATTGCTTGATGAGAACCAGGTTTTCATTTCTACCGGCCTCGGGGGAAAAGGTTCTAAATTGAGATATTTTATTGTATTAATGTCAAAATCCAGGGAAAAATTTACTCTAAAACAAAGACAACTGATACAAAAAGAATTTGAATATTCTTTAAAAGAGCATGATATTGAAATAGAAAAAATGAATTTTTATAATAATATTTCAACAATATTAGCACTTATTCCGATTGAAATCTCTGTAAAAGAAGTATTTACCTCAATAATTAGTGAATGTAATAAATATGGTAATTTTTTAATGTCCAATTTTATTGTAACCAATGTCAAACAGCTTTCATATAAAGAAATTAATCAATTTTTAGAAGAATACAGTGAAAATGAATTAAAAGAAGCGAAAAAAAAGAAGAAGAATAAAGGCAATGAAGATGAATAGATTAAAAATCAATATTAATACCCATAATAATAAAGGGGACATCTATTAATTGTTTTGATGCGAAATAATTATTAGAAGTCCCCTAAAATGCATTTGACATGAAAGTAATTTTTATCTACATTACTTTATCTTTTATATTTTCTCAAAACAGTAAACAGGAAAATCCATCAGAATATTTTCAGGAAGATTATGAACAGGCTATTCGTTTTTACAAAAAAAAACACAACAAACTACAAAAAATCATTATCCAGGAGAATGCAAATGAAACGTTGGTATTATCAATAGGATTCCCTGAACTAATAAGATATTCAATGTGGAGAGATATTTTAGAAACAAAAATGAACGAGCTGTTTTATATCCGGAAAGGTAAACCTGCATCAAACTTCTCAATCGGCCGTTTTCAATTAAAACCTTCTTTTATTGAAAAATTGGAGCATGCCATAAGAAAAGATTCAGTATTGTCCGTGCAATATAAGCACATACACCAATATCATACCAATAATACAAAGCACGAAAGAAAAAAAAGAATTGAACGGCTTAAATCCTATAAATGGCAAATCCGATACCTTGCTGTATTTACAAAAGTAGTTGAAAGCAGGTTTAATGTGAATGACACGAACAACACTATGAGCGGAAAAATAAAGTTTTTTTCTTCAGCTTTGAATCATGATTTTTTATGTGATTCAACTGAAATTATACAATGGAGCAATAAAAAAAACTTTCCCTACGGGATGAAATATTCAAATCCCTTTTCCTATGCGAATGTTGCAGTCTATTTTTATGAAAATGATTATAAAAATATAAGTGAAGGACGGTTAAATCTTTTTTAATTACAAAAAAATAAATACAACACAT
>CAYFQI010000119.1:0-5027 GCA_964345135.1 uncultured Bacteroidales bacterium | reverse complement strand
ATCTTTTGAGATGTACAATTTAAGGATATATAGTATTGATAAGAATAAGTTATTCTTTGCTTTGTCCGTTTTCTTCACCATTTTGGTTATGTTCGGTATGCAGGTCTTCAAAGTCTACATTGGTATATTCGCTCGCTGTATTATATACATTATCACTATATTCATGTCCGTCGTACTGATTATGATTTATATCTGCTTTGTTTTCGTACTCCTTTTGGTTGGATCGAATATATTCAATTGTTTCAGAGAATGCATCTTCGAATTTATTGAAGTCTTCGCTGTACAAAAACACTTTATATTGCTCAAAGTAATAGCTTTTCCTGAAATTATTAAACCTTTTCCGGCTTTCAGTAATTGTTAAATATAATTCATTTCTTTGTGTTGATTTAACGTCAAAAAAATAAGTCCTTTTACCCGCCCTGATGGTTTTGGAAAAAATCGCTTTTTTCTTTTTCTTTATATTTTCTCGTTGTCCTTCTTCCATAATTTATAATCATTTTTTACAATTAACAATTCTATATAGTTAAAATTCAAATATACATACTTTTTTTTTATTGAAGAAATATTTACCCAATTAATTTATAATGAATGGACAAATATATGTTATTTTTTTATATTGTCATAAAAAAATTACTAAGAAAGTATGATTTTAATATTATTTGAACTGTTTTACAAATAATAAAGGCTTATTATTTGTAATAAACGGATAAATAAAGTAATTTTGTTAATTAATTTATGTCAGTCTATAAAGTCGAGTGTTTAGTTTATCATGTTCGATATCGAAGCTCACGAAACCCCAAACCATGCGTCTTACAGGTGTAAATGAGCAATTTTTGGTGCAGGTGTAACGAAGATAGCGGACAGGATACAACAAACACGCATTATAACATAAAAAAGTTCTTTAACATAATGATCATAAGCAGAAGGGTTTTAAGAATCAAGGTTTTACAATCGATTTATTCGCATTTCATATCAAATCGGCCTGTTCATAGTTCTGAAAAAGAATTATGGTTAAGTATTGAAAAAACATATGACCAGTTTTTTTACCTGATTGATTTACTTATCGAAATATGTAAATATAAAACGCATCTTATTCAGATTGCTAAAGAAAAAAATTTTCCCACCCCGGAAGACTTAAATCCAAATACCAGGTTCATTGAAAACCAGGTAATCCATAAAATTGAAGAAAACACTCAATATAAACGTTACAAGCAAAATAAAAAAATAAGTTGGGTAGAATATAAAGATTTAATCAGGAAAATTTTTTTAAATATTAAAGAATCTGATGAATATAAAGAATACATGGGGGCACCTCAAACGAATTTTAATATAGATAAAAAGGCCATCATGTCAATATATTCACGTGTTATTGCTGAATCAGATGATTTATACCAGGTGCTTGAAGATATGAATATTTATTGGAATGCAGAGATAGAATACATCATTGAACTTGTAGTTAATTGTATTAAAAAGATGAAAAATGATCATTCACCAGAAGAAATGATTATTGATTTATCTGAAAAACAGGAAGAAAGGGATTATATCAAACATTTATTCAGGAAAACTGTTATGAACCATACAAAATATGATGACATTATTGCAAAATTTACTACAAACTGGGATATAAAACGAATCGCACTAATAGACAAGTATGTTTTGTACATGGGGATTACTGAAATACTTGAATGCGCTACTATACCTGTTAAAGTAACATGCAATGAATACATAGATATAATTAAATTATTCAGTACCCCGAAAAGCAAAATATTCGTGAATGGTGTGCTTGATAAAATCATCAAGCAATTTAATGATGAAAAGAAAATCGTAAAAACAGGGAGGGGATTAATAGGAGAGCTTTAATCTGCGGCCTCCCTCATGGCTTCGGCAGTATAGCTTTCTTTGCAATTCATGATATCTTCAGGGGTACCGGATGCCAGCACGTACCCACCATTTCTACCACCCTCTTTTCCCAGGTCAATTATATAATCAGCTACTTTTATAACTTCTAAATTGTGTTCAATGACAATGATTGTATTTCCCTTGTCTACTAATTTATTCAACACATCCAGTAATACTTTTACATCTTCAAAATGTAGTCCGGTTGTTGGTTCATCTAAAATGTAAAGGGTTTTCCCGGTACTTTTTTTGCCCAGTTCAGATGCAAGTTTTACCCGTTGGGATTCACCCCCGGATAATGTTGTAGATGGCTGACCAAGTGTTATGTAACCTAAACCTACTTCCTGCAGGGTCTTTAATTTGTTGTACAATTGTGGGAGATTTTCAAAAAACTCCACTGCCTGGTTAATGGTTAAATTTAAAACATCACTGATATTTTTTCCTTTATAGGTAACCTGCAGTGTTTCTTTATTATACCGTTTGCCATGGCATGTTTTACATGTTACATATACATCCGGCAAAAAATTCATTTCAATATTTTGAAGGCCGGCCCCTTTACACTCTTCACATCGTCCGCCTTTTACATTGAAAGAGAAACGGCTGGCGGTGTAGCCACGTATTTTAGCCTCGGGGGTTTGTTCAAACAATTTTCGTATTTCTGTAAAAATTCCGGTATAAGTCACCGGATTTGAACGTGGTGATTTACCAAGAAATGACTGATCTACTTCAATGACCTTATTAATATTATCTATCCCTTGTAAATCGTCATACGGAAGAGGTTCTTTTAATGAATTATATATGCATTGGTTTAAAACAGGATACAATGTCTGGTTGATCAATGATGATTTTCCACTGCCTGATACACCAGTGATACAAATGAATTTTCCCAATGGAAATTGCACGTCAACATTTTTCAGGTTATTCCCGCGAGCCTTTTTTAACATTAATGAACGGCCATTTCCTTTTCTTCGTTTTTCAGGAACAATAATTTTTTTTCGTCCACTGAGATAATCACCTGTTAAGGTTTGTTGTAATTCAATTTCACGGGGTGTTCCTTCAGCAACTATTTTTCCACCAAGCTTACCAGCCCTGGGCCCCATATCTATAATATGATCTGATGCGAGGATCATATCCTTATCGTGTTCGACAACAATAACAGAATTCCCTATATCCCGAAGATTTTTCAATGAATTTATAACCTGGTTATTATCCCTGTTATGCAAACCAATACTCGGTTCGTCTAATATATATAACACGTTTACCAGTTGAGAACCGATTTGCGTGGCCAGCCTGATACGCTGACTTTCACCTCCTGAAAGTGTTATTGCCGGCCTGTTTAATGAAAGGTAATCAAGCCCAACTTCTAAAAGAAACTTGAGCCGCATCCTAAGTTCTTTTAAAACCTCCTCGGCAATTTTTTGTTGCTTTGTTGTTAATTTTGATTCAACATCTTCAACCCATAAATATAAATCATTAAGGTCCATATTCGATAACCTGGCAATATTTTTATCATCTATTTTATACGAAAGGGCTTCCCTGTTTAATCTTTGGCCTTTACATTCCGGACAATCAATTGATTTAAAATACTTTTGCATCCGTTTATTTGTAGCATGATTATTTGCCTGGTCAGGAAAAAAGCTGCTTAGATAATCCAGTATACCATTAAAACTCACTGTATAGTTTGCCCCTTTACCAAGGGGAGTATTTTCAAGCGTGAATAATCTGTCAGTACCATATAATATAATATCCATAGCTTCTTGTGGAATATCTTTTGCTGGCGTGTCCAGCGAACAATGATATTTCTTGAGTACGGATTCAATCTGCCAGAATATCAGCCGGTTTTGAAAACTCCCAATCGGTTTTATTGCACCTTTTTTAATGCTTTTTTTAGGATCGGGCATTAAGACATCCAGGGCAACATCTTTAATATATCCCAGTCCTTTGCAACGTGGGCATGCCCCCCGTGGTGAATTAAATGAAAAAGTATAAGGGGCCGGATCACTATAAGCAATACTTGTGGTGGGACACATGAGTTTTTTGCTGAAATATTTTTCTTCCCCGCTTTCTTTATCAATCACCATCATCACGCCTTTGCCTTGTTCCAATGCAATACTTACAGATTCTTTAATACGTTTTTGCTGTTTAGTATCTATTTTTAATTTGTCAATCACTAATTCTATAAAGTGTGTTTTGTAACGGTCAATTTTTAATCCATTGGTAAGCTCAACATATTCTCCGTCAATCCGTACATTCAAAAAGCCTTTTTTACGATACTGTTCAAATAATTCTTTATAATGTCCTTTTCTTCCCTGAACAAGCGGAGACATAACATATATGTTTTTGCCAGCATAATTTTTCAAAATCAAATCAATAACCTGCTGATTGGTATATTTTATCATCTTCTCACCAGTTTTATATGAATAGGCTTCCCCTGCTCTTGCGTACAAAAGCCTTAAAAAATCATAAATTTCGGTTACGGTCCCAACAGTAGACCGGGGGTTTTTGCCGATTGATTTTTGTTCAATGGAGATAACAGGGCTTAATCCGGTAATTTTATCAACATCCGGACGTTCAATTTTCCCGATGAAGTGGCGTGCATAAGCAGACATGGTCTCAAGATATCTGCGTTGTCCTTCTTTATAAATCGTGTCAAATGCGAGTGACGACTTCCCACTGCCACTAAGCCCGGTGATCACGATCAGCCGGTTCCTGGGAATGGAGAGGTCTATGTTTTTCAAATTATGCTCTCGTGCACCTAAAATCACGAGCGGATGATCTTCTTTTTGCATTCTTTATTTATTTAAATTTTAATTTAGAACGGGTGAATTGTAAAAATCATATACAAGAAGAAAAGTTAAATTGATAAATCGCTAAACAATGCTATCCTCATTTTGATTTTTCCAGATAAGGATGAGAGTAATCTCTTTAATCAGTATTGTATTTGATAATCAGACATTTTATCTTTGTCTAACACGATCTTCTAATAAAAAAATAAAGTTGGAGATGGGAGTAAATGTGGAGTTGGGGATCATAGTTTAATAAATTGATTGTTTAACATAAAAAATTTTATAATGAACCGAGCCATGATAAAATATTAGCGACACAGCCAGATGATTATTAATCACCGATTT
>CAYFQI010000118.1:0-8659 GCA_964345135.1 uncultured Bacteroidales bacterium | reverse complement strand
AACTTAGAAACTTAGAAACTTAGAAAAATAAACAGATGAATGAAAAAGCAAGACATAGAAAAGGAATTATTGGAACGGTAATTTTTCATACTGCCGTTGTTATCTTTTTTATTCTTGCCGGGTTTACTAAACCGAAAGAATTACCTGGTGAAGAAGGTATTCTGGTGAATTTTGGTTATGATGAAACAGGATTTGGACAAATGGAGCCGGCAGAACGGCAAGAAATACAGGAAAATGAATCATCTTCTTCTACATCTCAAGCAATAGAAGAAAGCCAGGAAGAAATTATGACACAAGATTTTGAAGATGCTCCTGTTACAGAACAACAAGCAAAAGAAGAAGAAGAAGAGGAGCATATTGAGGAACATGTATCTGAGCAGAAGCATGTTGAAGAAGAGGTGCAGGAAAGTGAACAAGAACCCACTGTTGATGAAAGCGCTTTATATAGCGGACGAACTGATAATGAAGAAGCCGGAAGTGAAGGCATTTCAGAAGGTGAAGGAAACCAGGGAAGTATCACTGGTGAAGAAAATGTAAATAATTATGCTGATGCCAACAGTAGAGGAAAAGGAGGTGTTTCTTTCAGCCTGGATGGAAGAAATCCGCAAGTATTGCCCAAACCCGAGTATCAATTCCAAAAAGAAGGAAAAGTAGTAGTCGAAATTAAAGTAAACCAGGAAGGAAAAGTAATTAATGCAATACCCGGGGTTAAAGGCTCTTCAACATTGGATAGTTATTTACTTAAAGTGGCCAAAAAGGCAGCACTCAGATCAAGTTTCAATCGAAACCCCAATGCTCCAAACGTTCAAAAAGGGACAATAACCTATTACTTTAAATTGAATTAAACCCCTCGTGTTTTTTTAAAATATTGAATCTACGAGGGGCGAGGACAAAAACCTTATAGCCGTTTATTAAAAAAAATATCCATTGCGTTGGCAGTAGTGACTTCAGCTACCATGGGAACATTTACATCAAATAGTTCTGCGATTTTATTTGCGATAAATAAAAGGTAAGCACTTTCATTTCGTTTTCCTCTTTTAGGAACAGGAGAAAGATAAGGAGCATCGGTTTCGAGTACAATATCCTGTAAAGAAAGTTTGCTGATGATTTCAGACAGGCCGGAGTTTTTGAAGGTAATAATGCCACCAACACCAATTTTATATCCCATCTCAACAATTTGTTGAGCCTCTTCCAGGGTTCCTGTAAAACTATGAAAAACCCCACTGATGTTATTATATTGTTTTATGATTTCTATACTATCTTTCACGGCATTGCGGGTATGCACAACAATTGGTAAACCATGTTTTTGGGCTAATTTAATTTGATAAACTAGTGCATCTTCTTGTTGTTGTTTAAATGTTTTATCCCAATATAAATCTAATCCGATTTCGCCGATGGCATAAAACTTTTTTTGTCTCAGTTGGTTTTCAATGCTCTGTAATTCAGCAGTATAATTTTCGTTTACAGAATTGGGATGTAGTCCCATCATTGGGAAACAATGATCAGGAAAAGCAGCACATGTATCCAGCATAGGTGTAATGGATTTAGCATCAATGTTGGGCAGAAGGATTTTCTGTATTCCTTGTTTTATTGCCTTCCGGATTACCTCATCACGATCATTTTTAAACTGGTTAAGAAACAGATGAGAATGTGTATCTATGAATATCATACTACAATAAGGATTGATGTTTTATTTTCGCCAAAAAGCCGGGGTAAGAAGAATAAGTACGGTGAATAACTCGAGTCTACCGATCAGCATTAGAAAAGATAAAAACCATTTGGTAATAAATGAAAGATGAGCAAAATTTTCAAACGGCCCTACTTTTCCTATTCCAGGGCCAATGTTTCCGAGTGTTGCAGCGACAGCACCAAATGAAGTTTCAAAATCATGTCCGAGGAAAGCCATAAAAAACACGCCGAAAGCAAATATGAGGATATACACGGAAATAAATGCCATAATATTCGTGAGAATCTCGGGTAAAATGGATTTTGTATTCAATCTTACTGGAACAATTGCATTTGGGTGCACAAGCCTTTTTAATTCCATGTAACAATTTTTAATAAAGACAACAATCCTGGCTACTTTAATACTGCCTCCTGTAGAACCTGCCGAACCCCCTATAAACATTAATAAAAAGAGTATAACAATAAGAAAAGGGTGCCATTGTAGATAATCAGAAGTGATAAAACCGGTTGTGGTTATGATTGATACCACATGAAATATTGCATTTCTGAACGATTTTTCAAGTCCCAGGTCCTGAGTATGAAACAACATGATGGCTGCTAATAAGGTAGCAACGAGAATAAATCCGGTATAAAATTTAAATTCTTCGTTTTTAAACAGTTTTGAGAATTTTCCGTTCAGTGCAAAATACGAGAGCGTGAAGTTTGTGCCTGCGAGAAACATAAATAATGTGATGACGTATTGAATATATGCTGAATCGTAGAATCCAACGCTGGCTTGTTTTGGAGAATACCCTCCGGAAGACATGGTGGTGAAGCTATGACAAATAGCATTAAATAAGTTCATGCCGCCAAAAAGCAAGAGGATAACCTCTGCTATGGTAAATAAAATATAAATGACCCATAGCCGTTTTGCAGTTTCCTTAACCCGCGGATGAATTTTATCGGGTGTTGGCCCCGGAACTTCAGCAGAAAATAATTGCATTCCTCCCACTCCTAATATAGGTAAAATAGCAAGAGACATGACTATAATTCCCATACCACCAAGCCATTGTGTCATGCTTCTCCAAAAGAGTATGTGGTAAGGAAGTGCTTCGATATCATTAAGTATGCTAGCACCTGTAGTGGTGAAGCCAGATATACTTTCAAAAAAGGCATTACAGAAATCAGGGATTGAATGGCTTATGATAAAAGGCAATGAACCGAATAAAGAAAACAAAACCCACCCGAGGCTGACAATTAAGTATCCTTCTCGTTTCCCGAAATTTACGTCTGCCCGGCGGGTGCTTAAATAAATAATTGTACCACAAAGAGATGTGATAACAGCAGAAATAAGCATGTATGTGAAATGCTCTTTGTAGATCAGGGCAACAGAAATACAGGAGAGCATAAAAAATCCTTCAACGATTAAAAGAGCGCCTAAAAGATTGAATACAATTTTTGAATTAATCATAATATTGTAAAAGTGATATATTAATCAAAGTATTTCCCGATTTCTTTTAAGACTGAAGGCAAAGCAAAAATGATCACATGGTCGTTAGGTTGTATTTTTGTATCGCCTTTTGCAATAAAACTGTTTTCTCCTCTTATAACACCTCCAATTATAGCATCATCAAGGAAACTGACTTCATTTAAATGGCCTTTGGTTATTTTTGCATCTGGTTTAACATTGAATTCCATAACTTCTGCTTGTGTCCCTCTTAAACATTTTACAGAAGTTACTTCCCCGGTTGCAGTGGTAGTAAATCTGAAAATACGGCTTGCAGAGCTTATTTTTTTATTTACAATGGCATCAATGCCCAGGTTTTCTGCCAGGTCAATATAGTTAAAGTTTTCTACTTCTGCAATGGCTATTGGTACACCAAGGCTTTTTGCATGCAGGCATGACAGGATGTTGGTTTCAGAGCTTCCTGTTACAGCTACAAACGCATCCATGTGGCTGAGTTTTTCTTCTCTTAGTAATTCAAGGTCTCGTCCATCGCCATTGATTACCAATGCGTTTTTTAATGAGTTTGATAAGCGATAGCTCTTTGATCTGTCCATTTCAATAAGTTTGATATTATGATGGTTACCAAGTCCTTTAATAATGTTTTTTCCAATTCTGCTACCACCTATAATCATAATGCTGTTCGCAACGCTTTTTTCTTTTCCGGTATCTCTCATTAATTCTGTAATGCCTGGTTTATTTGCAATTACATAGATAATGTCATTCACATGTATTTTTTCTTCCCCTTTAGGTATGATTGTATCACCATTTCGTTTAATGGCAACGACTCTAAATAAAGAATTGTCGTTTTCCTGTACTGCTTCGTTAAGTGTTTTATTAACAATTTGGGAGCTTTCGTCTTCAATTTTCAGTACATACAGGTTTAATTTTCCTCCAGAAAATTCTACAGAATCAGATGTCCCGATTTGATGTAATAAGCCTATGACTTCTTTAGCTGCTATGCTTTCCGGGAATATCATATAATCAATGCCCAGGTCCTGAAAGTATGACTTGTACTTCGAATCAATATATTCCTGGTTATCAATTCGTGCAATGGATCGTTGTGCACCAAGTTTTTTACCCAAAATAGCAGAAGTAATATTGGTTTCTTCTGACGCAGCAACGGAAATAAGTAAGTCAGCTTTTTGTATTCCTGCATCAATAAGTGTTTTAATAGATGTAGCCGAACCAAAAATAGTTAATACATCCATGCTGGCACTTAATATTTTAAGCTTCTCTTCATCGGTGTCAATTACAACAATATCATGTTGCTCATTGCTAAGCATCTTGCCTAAATGGATGCCAATTTCTCCTGCTCCTGCAATTATGATATTCATTATGTGTTTTTATGTTTCACTTTATTTTGCGATCATTTAGTGATGTATAACCTCGAAAAATGGACAATCTTATTTTAGTTTTAAAAGACGAAACAAATGCAATAATTATTATAATTTACAGCAAATTAATATAATCTATCCTTAAAAAAACAAATGTTTTGTATATTTTTTTCATATTGTTTTTGGTTTTATTCGTGGAAAAAACATGAAATAAATATATTATCAAATAGTTATGTAATAAAAAATAAATAAAATTTTTCGTGGAAATTATCCAGGACACGATAGTGTTCCGGTGTCAAACACCGGGCTTCTTTAATAATCATCATCGCATGTGTCAAATAATTTATCGTGACCCGGTTCATCCAGACAATTCCAAATTATTTTTTTCCCAAATCCTAAACGATTGTCTGTCATTTTTATATGTTCTATATTTATTTTCCATAACGGTGATTTATTAATAAACGCATAAGGAAATGTTTTAAGGTATTTTTTTTTGGCATTTTTGTATTCTAAACCAGTAAGTTCATTGATTATACCTGAAAATTGAATTCCCCTGATTTTTCCTATAATCATCGTCTCGAGAGCTATCGTGCCTGCTATTTTGTTATTTTTAGTTATATGTTGTATGTGCCGGGTATTTTTTTCCGAGAGTATAAAAAAGCAGTTTTCGTCTTGAGAGTAAGCATAAAAACAAGAGCAACACCAGGGACCATCATCAGATCGTGTAGATAAAGTCAAAACATGATGTTTATTGATGAATTTTTTGATTCGGTTATCGATTGGGTTCATCCGTTTTTTTAGAAGTTTGAAGTATAGAATTTAGAATCTGTCTTGTTTCCTGATTTATGGTATCTATTATGATTCATCCAATTAAATGTTAGATAATTCGAAATGGATTGTGGTTCATGATAAGATAATATCTTTTTACTAATTTAATGGTTATTCCTTCATGTCCGTTCATTTCGGTGCTACATGCCCAAAAAACATGATTTGCACCAGTATACTGTACGTTTTGTAGCTTCGCAAGCTTGTTGTCCCGAATGTTATAAACGGATATTATTTTGCTGAAATTATGAATTACGCATTCTAAATAATTGTTCTTTTTCCTGTTTTGTCAGGCTGTCGTATCCATGTTTTGCTATCTTATCAAGTATTTTATCAATATTTTTTTGTTCTTTTGCTTTGGATTTATTGTATTCCATATCGGTCATTTTTTTTGTGCTTTTCTTATAATGCACATGCATTTTTTCTTTTCGCTGGAAAAGGGAAGCAATGCTGTTTAGTAAAAAAATAATTGGACTTGTAAGGTCTTTTCTTTTTTTTATGTATTGATTAGCAAAAATATACCCAAAGAATGCTCCTCCTAAGTGAGCAATGTGTCCGCCCGAGTTTCCCCGTGCCAATGTTAAAACATCCAATCCAACAAAAAAGAGTGCAATATATTTAAGTTTTACTGGGCCTAAAAACACCAGGTACAATCTATAAGACGGTTTGAATACAGCGATTGCCACGGCAATAGACATGGCTGAAGCAGAAGCGCCTAAAGCAAATGATCCGGCAACGGCTTTTTCGAATACCGGGAAGATATTGAATGCAGCAATATAAAAAAAGGCGCCTACTATACCTCCAAGTAGATAAACCCCCAATAGTTTTTTTTCATCCCAGTATTCCAGAAATATTTTTCCGAATACCCATATCCAAATTAAATTGAACAAGATATGCAAAAAACCTTCATGTAAAAACATATAGGTGATAAGCGTCCAGGGTTTAACTATTAATTTCGAAATATCGGACGGAACAGCAATCCAGCCGTGAACAAAAGATTCAGCAATCTTTTGTGAGTCCATTAAAAAAAGAACTACATAGGCCAGGTTGACCAATATGAATACCCCTAGATTGATATAGATCAATTTGGCCAGGATGTCGCCTTCTTTAAATGAATTTTTTATTTCACGAGATAATTGCATACATTAAATATTTTATAAGAGTCTTATTCAATAAATATACCAGGTCACTTTTCTTCTTTATTATTTTTCTCAACCGGAGAAAGATATGCTGCATATCCTCCGCCAGGAGCCATGTTTATCTGTAAGGTGTCGTTGGAATTAACCTCCATGGTTTGTATATCCAATGCTTTTGGATGTTTTTCTGACCATTGATTGTCTTTAAAAATCGTTGCCGAGAACGTGTTATTTTTATCTAAAAAAGTCAGGGGAACATTAAATAATCTTGCCGTCGTGTCTGTCATAGCACCTATGTACCAATGTTTATCGTGTTCACGTGCCATGATAATATAATCACCAATTTTTCCATCAATGGCAAGGGTATTGTCCCAGTTTACCGGGACCACTTTTATAAATTCTGAACCTCTTTCATTGAAATACGCCGAAGGATGGTCTGCGACCATTTGTAGGGGACTATTAAAAATTATATACATTGCTAAATGATGACAACGTGTTCCCATTACCATGGGATCTTCTGACTGTGCCTTGAAATTTTCTGGAAGCACGTTATCGAATCCCCCGGGGGAGTAATCTGTAGGTCCGGCAAGCATGCGGGTGAAAGGAATCGTTAGATTATGTTCGGGAGTTATTTTACGTGACCATTTTGAATATTTAAGCCCCATAACAGCTTCACGTGTAAGTATATGGGGATATGTCTTTCTTATTCCTGTCGGCTTACAGGCACCGTGTAAATTTAATAGTAGGTGGTGCTGAGCGGATTTTTGAGCTATCGCATGATAAAAATCAATCATTTTTTGATGGTCAGTATCCATTTTATCTATTTGAATTCCTTTGATGCCCCATTTCTTATATAATGGAAGTGCCTTATCCATTTGGGTTTGTAAATTTTTCCAATGAACCCATAAATGCAGTCCTACATTTTTTTCATTTGCATATTCGATGACTGCTGGCATATCTATTTCCGGTATACTGGTTGTAATATCTGCATTGGTATTTTCCGGATCTCCGTACCAACCAGCGCCGATCAACATGTATTCAAGGCCAAAATCAGAGGCAAAATCTATATAATGCTTTATTGTTCCCGTGTTGATTCCGTTATTAAACCACGCACGTTTTACAGTATACCCGCTCCACCAATCCCATGCACATTTGCCGGGTTTTATCCATGATGTCTCTTTCAATTTGTTTGCCTGGTTTAAATGCAATAAAAGTTTTGATTCGATGAGTTTATGCGCTTTTGGTGCCAACATAATAACACGCCAGGGGGTAAGCACGTTTTTATTCAATTCAACTGCTATTTCTTTTTTTTCGGGATGAGGAACAAGTAAGCTTTCGAGTGAAGCGTTCGCTTTGGAATTGCGTTGCAAATACATACCGGAATAATTGGTTAGAGCAGCTTCACAAATCGATCCGGTTATGTTATCATTAGTCATGAATGTAAAAGGAAGAGTAATAATCTGTTTTTTGGGGATGGTATTAATTTTTTGTTGTTGATAAACATCGTTGTATTGATGAAACTTGTTGGAAGATAAGTACCAGCATGTCGTGTTTGCCGGGAAGTTAAATTCTGTGTTTTCTTCAACGATATGATATTTTTTTATATTGCCCTGGTTTGGGATATAATACCGGAATGCAACACCATCATTAAAAACCCGGAAAATAATGTGTATTTCACGGAAGGGGTTCACTGTTTCTTTCAGGTGAAATATTTTTTCATTGGATTGATAATTAATGGGATATGATTGTTCAAATTTGAATAAATACGAGGAATCGTATTTGCTTTGAGTGATTTTATAAAGACTTAGTTCTTTGGATATACTCCCGTCTTTTAAGATTAAATCGAGGGTTGAAGGGAAAATTACCTTATTTTGTTTATATCTAACCTCATAAATGGGTTGATTCTCTTTATTTAGCTGGAATGTAACCCTGATGTCGCCGTCTGGTGAAAAAATATGTACAGGTTTTTGGTATTGATGAGTACATTGTAAAAGAAATAATATGAAGAATCCTGTTGTTCCGTAAAAAAAAACCAATATTATTTTTTTCATTGAATATATTGTTTAAAATCAAAACCGGGAAAAATTGATATAATTTGAACAAAAACACGAATATTTACTAATATCCGTGTTTTTGGAAACTATTTAGTGTTTGTCTATAAAGTCCAACTTCTTCGTTGTTGCTCAAAATTT
>CAYFQI010000117.1:0-8661 GCA_964345135.1 uncultured Bacteroidales bacterium | reverse complement strand
AAATATTTGAACTTGCGATTTAAAAGGTAAAATAATACATTTTACTGAGTTCTGATTTTGTATCATTAAATTTGTCATCATAAATAATTATAGCGGAAACCGAAAAGCTGTTTAGAGTAGGTATGATTTAAAATTTTTAATTATGAAAACAACAACTTTATTTAAGATTATTGGGATATTAAAATTAGATTAAATCCAGAACATCAATATGACACAATAAGAGTAAAGGTTGATTCAATAAAAAATATTACCATAACAAAGGCTTATAAATCATTGCGAGCGAGGTGCATATTTGAAGGTATGTGCTTCGCTTTAACATTCTTGCTCGTTGAAAAGTTTGTATTACGAAATTCGCAACGCTTCATAGTCATACCGTTATTTTTATGGTCTTCTTCTGTTATTTTTATGGAAATTTTTTTTTGGACGTTTATGTTTCTTGTGCGAAGAGCTATTCCATGATGGGCCATCGCCCAATTCAGGGGGCAAAGGAATTTTTGGAACCTCCTTTTCAATGAATGCTTCAATTTTTTTGAATTTATACATATCATTTTCATTGACCAGGGTTATGGCAACTCCTGTTGTTTCAGCCCTGGCGGTACGTCCAACACGGTGCACATAATCTTCGGCATCGTCAGGAACATCATAATTAACCACGAGGTTAATGTCTTTAATATCTATACCACGGCTCAAAACATCAGTTGCAACTAATATACGTGTATTTCGAGCTTTAAATTGCCGCAATACTTCTTCCCGCTCTTGTTGTCCTAAATCGGAGGAGATGCCTTTGACATTTTCGTTATTTTGTTGCAAAGAAGAGACAATCTGGGAAACTTTTCTTTTAGTACCGCTGAATATCAGTATGCTGTTGTATTCATGTTTGTCTTTTAAAAGACTTGAGATAAGGTTGATCTTTTGATTTTCATAAGTTAAATAAGCTGCCTGAAGTACACCTTCAGCAGGTTTGGCAATGGAAATATTTATTTCGCATGGTGATGATAATATTTTTTTTGCCAATGCTCTGACTTTAGCGGGCATAGTGGCACTAAACATCATGGATTGCTTTTTACCGGGAAGATGGGATAAAATATTAATAATATCATCATAAAACCCTATATCCAGCATTCTGTCAGCTTCATCAAGAACAAGATATTGAATATTATCAAAATTAACATATCCCAGCTTTAAATAGGAAATAAGTTTGCCTGGTGTTGCAACAATAATGTTGGTTTTATTGGTTAATGCTTTTTTTTGCATTTCCCAGTCATCACCGCTTCCACCCCCGTATATTGCTGCGGAACTGATGCCTGAAAAATACCCGATCCCCTGTATATGCTGATCGGTTTGTATAGCAAGTTCCCGGGTAGGCACAATAATTAATGTGCTGGTTGACAATATTTTTTGCTCTAGTATATGGTGGATAACCGGTAATAAAAATGCCGCAGTTTTTCCGGTACCTGTCTGTGCGCAGGCAATAATATCATGCCCGTTAATAATAGAAGGGATTGTCTGTTCTTGTATAGGAGTAGCTGTATTAAACCCCATGTAAGAAATGGCTTCCAGAAGTTGTTTGTTAAGAGATAGTTCTTTGAAGTTCATATAGATAAAAAATGATTTGAGTTTATTTTTGTTAATTTTTTAATACCACAAAAGTACAAAAACACAAAAAGTATTTGTTAAAAATAAATTCTATTTTGAAAGAAAATAATTAATAGAAGTCCCCTTAATAATTTTCAAATTAAATGTTTTATGTTGTGTTATAATATGAATAATATAAAATCCATTTTCGTAATTTGATAAATTAATACGTGCCCCCGTGTTGTTAAGTTTGATTACCTGTTGTGTATCTTTTTGTTTATCATCGGTTAAAACAGAAACCCCGATTAACACATCTTATTTTTTATCTAATACCTGGCCAATAATTTGTCGCATGTCAGGGTTTTTGTCTCACAACCGTTTCTGGTATTGATAATGCACGAGTTGTTCATCGTTTCTGTGGTTTTTTGTTTTTACGATATAACCTTTTAAAATTTTCAAATCTGCGTCTCATTTGTCCCTCTCATAAACTTTCTCCCATGTAATAATATGCATGTCGGCCAATCTCACACTCGGACACCATGTGGCCAGGGTTTTTAATTGTCCTGTATAATGCTTTTTATGTGGGTCATAATAAAAAACATTCTCAGACTTTGCATTTATCAAGCCGGCATTGAAATGCGATATATCATACCGCTTAATTATCTATAAACAAAAGCATTTTGCTTACTTTTTACTTAAAACAAGATATTAATTATATTATTTACAATATTTGTCTATTGCTTTGTCTGCGTCTGCTTTGCCAAGTTTTTTTGACTTGTAAAAATCAGAACACGCTACTTTCTTTTTTCCTTGTTTAATTAATGCAAATCCGCGATTAAAATAATACTTCTCTGATACCGGATTTAGTTCAATAGCTTTATTGAAATTCTTTATTGCTTCTTTAAGATTTCCCTGCATTGATAAAGCAATTCCTTTATTCGAATAACTATCTGGTAACGTAGAATCTAATGCTATTGCTTTATTACAATCATGTATAGTTTTATTTAATTCACCAAGATGTCCCCATGCCATACTTCTATTTATATAAGCTTTCGCATAAGTTGAATCATGTTTAATAGCCTGATTGAATTCTTTAATAGCCTTCTTATATCGTCCTAAATGATGAAGCGCAACTCCCCTATTATTATACGCATCTATATAACCCGGTTCAATCTCTAAAGCTTTATTAAGATCACTAATTGCCTTATTATATTTTTTATTATCCATATAGTATACTGCACGATTATTCCATGCTTCAAATACAGAATCAAATTTTTCTATTACATTAGACCATAATGTTTTACTGTTTTTCCAAACTCTTGTATAATTATTTGTTTTAATAGATAATACAACCACAAAAATGCTTAATACTATATAACTTGGAATTACATTTTTCTTTAATGAAGGTATATTATCCAACTTTTGAATAATGTATACAATCATAATTGATAAGCCAACATAGGGAATATAAGTATAACGTTCAGCAATGATCTGTCTACCAATTGGCAAGAACTGTAAAACAGGAAAAATAGTAGCAAGAAAAAATAACGGACCAAAATAAGCTTTAGCATCTTTTCTAAAAATAAAATATAATACAATAACAATAATTGCAACTATAATAGGCGAACAATACATTATAGAAGGCAATGAACCTTGTTCGTTAAAAGGATAGGGATAAAAAACGCTCAGATTTGCCGGACAGAAAAATTTGTATATATATAATAAGATTCCATAAAAACCTACAAATAAACTATCATGAAGCGCCAGTTCTACTTGTTCGGTACCTCCACCAGTCTTTTGTGCATCAATAGCAATTAGACCAAACAAAAGACTTAATAGAAAAAAAGGGACTTTCTCAATAAAAAATGCTTTATCAATTTTCCGCTTTTGATAGAAGTCAATTAACACTATAACAAGAAATAATGTAACTGCCTGGCCTTTTGAAAACAAGGAAAATAAAAAAAACACTACTGATAAACAATACCATATTTGTTTTCCTTTATGTTGTCTAAAAACCATATAACAAACCAAAGAAGCAAAAAAATACATTGTATAGAGCACATCTTTGCGTTCTGATACCCATGCTACTGATTCTACATGCATAGGATGAACACCAAATAGAATAGCTACAAAAAAAGCAGGAATAATTTTTTTATTAAATAAATAATAAATAAAGATAAAAACAAACAATACACTTATAAGGTGGAGTATTAAATTATGGAGATGAAAAGAATATGCATTTATTTTTTCATTATTTTTTAATCCAATTTTATAATCAATATATAAGCTAATTATGGTAAAAGGGTGATAATTTCCAACATCATATGACTGAAAAACAGCACTTAATGAAAAATCCCTAAAATGCTTATTTTTTAATACATACGAAGGATCATCCCAATTAACAAATTCATTTTTTAATACTGGACGAAATACAAAAAAAGTAATAACCAAAGATATTATTGCAATCGCTATAATTCTACTATTCTTACTTGTTTTATTATTCATAATTATAATTAAACTTGCAAGTTAATAATTTTTTCATTGTTGTCCGAAAAAATGGTGAGATGACATAAGCACCAGGGTATTTATGAAAGTATAAAAAAAGGGGCTGTCAATTGTTATAATATTATTAAATCCACCATTAAGTTCTAATTTGCCTAATGATATTTTTATTGCAATTTCCCATATCGTTGCAATACTAACGTAGCATTTGTTATTAATATCTTTTATAAGGTTTTTAGCTTTTTTGGGGAGTTGGTTGTTTCCATTGATAAACCATATAAATCCATGTTGACTCAAATAAAGCACAAATAATTACATGTAGCTTATGGTGCATAAAAATAACAAAATTATAACACGAATAATATTGTAATAATAAAATATTCTTACTTCTGAATTCTATATTCCGGATACTCAGAATCAACTTCTACTAAAATAGTGGTAGAAATGTATTGTTAAAAAATTATTTTTTAAATGTTCCGGTTATTTTTTTTCCTGTTTCTAAGCTTGTTTTGATACTTGTCCTGATACCTTTTTTAAAAGTATTAAACATGCTTTGGATTTGTTCATCTTCGGAACCAAAAATTTCATTGATGATTTTTCGGTAGCGTTCGTACAACACGTTACGTTTGATTTTGAGTGTAGGAGAAAGTTCCCCTGTGTCTGGCCCCCATTCTTCGTGTACAAGCCTGAATTTAAAAATTTTCTCTGTTTTTCCAAGTGCTTTATTGAATGCTGATACTTCTTTTCGATAGAGATTCAGTACTTCCGGGTTGTTTATAAGTTCTGCATTATCCCTGAATTCGATTTTATTATTATATGCCCAATTATGCAGATGATAAAAATTTGGAGAAATTAGTGATGCAGCAAATTTTTGATTTTCTCCTACCACCATCATTTGTTCAATGAAAATGGATTCTTTGAATTTATTTTCTATGATCTGTGGTGCTATATATTTACCGCTCGAGAGTTTGAATATCTCTTTTTTACGATCAGATATTTTCAGGTATTTATCATCTACAAATGATCCAATGTCTCCTGTATGAAGCCAACCGTCTTTATCAACAGACTTTGCTGTTAGTTTTTTTTCTTTATAGTATCCTTTCATTACATTAGGCCCTTTGCAAAGGATTTCACCGTCATCGGATAGTTTAACCTCAACGTTTTCCATTACAGGCCCTACTGTTCCAAGTTTTATTTCATTGGTTGTGAGGTTGTTTACTGCAATTACCGGGGATGTTTCTGTCAGTCCATATCCCTGTAAAATCTTAAAACCGGCCGCCCAGAATATTTTTTCAAGCCGGGATTGAAGTGAAGCACCTCCGGAAACGATGACTTCAACATTTCCCAGGGCTTCTTTCCATTTTTTAAATATCAATGCGTTAGCAATTTTTAATTTTTGTTTATAAAACCATGATTTGTTCTCCAGGCTGAATTGCAAACCTGTATTCACGGCCCAGAAAAAAATCGCACGTTTTATATATGGTAGTTCTTTTCCTTTTCCAATGATTTTGTCGTACATTTTTTCAAGCAGACGCGGCACGGTAATGATTAGTTTGGGCTGTACCTCTTTTAGGTTTTCTGCAATAGTGGCCATATTTTCTGCATAATATATGCTTATTCCTTTGTATTGCAGGTGATAGTTCATCATGCGTTCGTAAATATGGCTGAGCGGAAGAAAGCTTAATGTCCTGTCTTGTTTACCGTAAGGGTGGGCATGTGATGTGCTGATGAAGTTGCTGACAATGTTTTCATGGGTAAGCATTACTCCTTTTGGAGGCCCTGTAGTACCAGAAGTGTAAATAAGTGTAAAAATATCTTCCGGGAGTATGGAATGTTTCATGTCGGTTAAATCGCATTGATAACTTGCAGCATTTTGCTTTCCTGTTTCTATGATTGCACTCCAGTGTTCAGCACCGGTTTCTTTATCAAACGTGTAAGTTTTTTGAATGGTTTTGATCTTACGGATGACAGGACAAAGTTTTTGGTATAATGATTTATCGGAGATGAGAATGATTTTGGGCTTGCTATGGTTCAGTATATATTCATAATCTGTAGTACTGATTGTAGGATAAACAGGCACACTGATAATGCCTGCCTGGCTCATGCCCATGTCGGCAAAATTCCATTCGGGACGGTTGTTGGAGATAATTGCGATTTTATCATCTTTTTTTAGTCCTAAGGAAATCAATCCCAGGCTAAAATGATTTGCATGTTGGATGTATTCTTCGGTACTATAAGTTTTCCAAACGCCATTTTCTTTGGCAGCAAGTGCATTATCTTTTTTGAAAAAATACTGATATCTCTCCAAGAGGTCGAAAGTACGGGTTACTAATTCCATAATTTTATAAATATATTGTTAGTTTATAATTTTATACCCAGCCGTGCATCTAAAAAATCAGCTGATTCCCAATGAGCTTTTAAATTGATGCCTGTGTAAATTTTATTCGTGATATTAAATGTAAGTTCGTACCGCTGATATATTATATGTAAAGGCTCGCATGGTGAATAAATATAAAAACCGAGATACTGGTTGAATGAAAACCGGCCAATGAGTACCTTGTGGCCTAATACTATTGCTCCTTTTCGATGGTCCGTGTTGATACTTTTTTCCCTGAACCGTTTTCTTAATGCATGGTTTGATTCGAATTCAACCCCGGAAAACACGGCATTTTTTCGTGCAAATAAATAATTATAAAACAATGCGGCACCATATACAGGATATATATCATTTTCGGCATCTATCCTGCTTTTGTTTTTTAATGTGAAAAACAGCGATGTATTCCACCACCATTTATCCTTATATAATGCTTTTTTTGATTTTTCTCTTTTGGGGATTTCAGGGGGTTGAAAATGATAGTCTATCGCCATGCTTATTGTCGGGTAATTAATCCCTTTATTCGGCAGCTTGATGCCCCCGTTTGATATGTGGTTGTAATTGCCCGAGAGCCTCAATGTATATTGTTCATTAAACCGGTAATGGACAGAGGCTTTCAGGTATACTGTAAAACTGACACGTGTGCTGTAAAACAGGTTTTCCGGATTGGTTAACGGATTATATGGTTTATCGAGATATACCAAACCTAAACCAAAGCGATATGAAAATAGTATTTTTCGATGGTATGACAAAAATGGTTCTACATATAATGCTGAAATAAGGCCTTGCCCGATTACTGATGGATTATTAAAATTAAAATAATTGATTGACATTCCAATCCTGGGATAGCAGAAACAATAATTCCATGCTTTGTTGCCAGTAAATAGTTTACTCCCGTCAATCCCGACACCCCATGGGTTTACATCGGATATTTGCCTGATAGATGCCGAATGAGGGATGATAAAACCGTAATGCGAGCGGAGTCCAAATATATAAGGCCCGGTGCTTTTGATGTTTTGTTGGAATAGGATGAACAATAAAAACAAGAGAACAATTCGCATGATGTTTTTTCGTGTTTTATGAATTACATCACAATATAAATGTTATTCTTCATTTAAACAATATTTTAAATAATTTATGATTTCGTTTGTTTTTTCTTCTAATGATAAATGTCCTTCTATCCAGTGAATTTTATTTCCTTTTCTTTCCATACGCCTGAACCAGGTCATTTGTCTTTTTGCAAATTGATGGATGGCCGTGTTGAGTTGCTGTACCATCTCATCGTATTGCAAATTTCCTGTTAAATAAAGAGTAATGTATTTGTATTCAAGTCCATAATAAATGAGTTGTTCTTTAGTAAGCCCTTCATTCATTAATTGTTTTACTTCTTCAATCATACCAGACCGAAGCCGTTGGTATAATCGTTGGGTAATTCGTTCACGTTGTGTTTTTCTGTTGTAAGCGATTCCAAATAAAATACTGTTGAAAGTGGGAATGTCTGTTTTAAGTTCGTGATGTTGCTCTTCATATTCTGCGATTTCAATAGTGCGTATCAATCTTTTTTTGTTTTCAGTATCTGTCGTGTTGTGTAATTTTTTGTAAGCACTCAATATATATTGTAGCTCCTCCATTGATTTGGTCGAGAGTTTATCACGTAATGTTTTATTTACAGGTACCTGAATTAGCTTGTAACCCTTTATTACTGCTTCGATATACATTCCTGAACCTCCGCATAATACCGGCATATCCCCGTTTTTACTGACTAGGTTGTATGCATGAAAAAAATCTTTTTGGTATTCATATACATTGTATTGATATCCAGGTTCAACAATGTCTATAAGATGATATGGAATGGATTTGTTCTTCACAACATATTCTTCAAGGTCTTTTCCTGTACCAATGTTCATTTTTTTATAGACCTGGCGTGAGTCTGCGCTAATGACTTCTCCATTAATATTTGAGCATAATTCAACAGCTACAGATGTTTTCCCGCTTGCAGTAGGACCCAGTATTACGACTAAAGGATTCGTGTGCATTTATAATTTTATTGTAATAAAAAATAATACTTTTGCAAAGTTAGTTATAATTATGCAGACTAAAGCAGGAAGCCCTGCCAGGAAGCCGGAGTTTGTGAATTATTTGCGCTGGTACATTCACTAAATAGTGTTTGTCTATAAAGTCCAACTTCTTCGTTGTTGCTCAAAATTTAA
>CAYFQI010000116.1:0-8716 GCA_964345135.1 uncultured Bacteroidales bacterium | reverse complement strand
CCTCATAGTAATATGAATGTCAAAAACATAAACTCATGGCGAGCTCCATCTGACCATTAAAAATTAAAAAATAAACAGATGAATAACACAGCACTCATCACGGGCGCCTCCAGTGGCATAGGAAAAGAATTATGTATAATACATGCTGAACATGGCGGAGATATGGTGATCGTAGCCAGGAGAAAGGATAAGCTGGACGAGATCAAGGCAAAGTTAGAAAGAGAAAATTCCGTTCATGTAATGGTAATCACCAAAGACCTTTCAGGAACCGGTGCACCCCAGGAAGTTTATAATGAAATAAAAGAAGCAGGCATTGAAATAGAGTATTTAATAAATAATGCCGGTTTTGGAGGGATTGGTAAATTTCATGAACGGGAAATGGAAAAGGATCTGGCCATGATCAACCTGAATATCGTAGCGCTTACAACATTAACCAGGTTGTTTTTGCCCGACTTTGTTAAGAGAGGTTCCGGTAAGGTACTGAATGTTTCTTCTACAGCATCACTCATGCCCGGGCCCTTACAGGCAGTTTATTATGCCACCAAAGCCTATGTGACGTTTTTTAGCAATGCCATTGCCGAAGAGCTGCGCGGCACTAATGTTACTGTAACCAACCTGATGCCGGGAGCTACTGAAACGGAATTCGGACAAATATCAGGGATGGATAAAACCCAGTTGTTTAAAAAAACGGCAAGTTCTCAGAAAGTGGCTAAAGATGGATACAAGGGCATGTTAAAAGGGAAAATGGATGTGATCTCAGGATTCCCTTTCGTGTTAAAAGTGATGCTTAAAATGGTTCCATTCGTGCCTAAAAAAATGCTGCTGAAAACTGTAAGAAAATTGCAGGAAACGGAGTAGGATAATTACATGGGACATCAGTTAATGTTTTTGGGGCCAGCGGAAATACTTCCGTTGTAAGCATATTCAATGATTCTTAACGTGTTATTTTAATGATTTTAACATTAAATAATTGATTTTTGGATTGTATTTTTAGCATATACATCCCCGGGGTTAAATCTCTGCAATTAATGGTATTCTGATTTTCTTGTAAAGCGAAATGTTTTAGTCTATTACCAGCCATGTTATATATAGTTACTTCTATTGGTTGATGCTTATGGTTTTGAATATATAATGTATGTTTTACAGGATTGGGGTATACCTTAAATGTATTATGAATTTTATTGCTGTTGTTATAGAGGTGAAAGTCACTAAAATCAATGGGGTTGCCCCAATCAATGGGGTTGCCCCATTCCCCATCTTTATTCTTATAATAAACCAGGTTTTTTGAATAATGATAAGATATGTCCCAAAATGATGATTCATTCGTTAATCCAAGGTTTTCTGTAAATGTTTTAATTGGGTAATTAGATAATTCAGATATATCAGTTATAGATATACTAAATTTACACCAACAAAATGTATCGCATTCATTTTTAGTGAGAAAGTCGGGTTCAACCTTCTTACTAATATAATCATCATGATGCTCATACTTTTTTAAAGTATTATAATAAAGTAGAGTTGTTATTGAGTCCGGGTATTCCCCGGGAGGAAACAAAAGGTTATCCATAGGATTAATTGTATATTCACGCACCAATGTATCTCGGTAAAAACCGGAATCGTGTTTTATCCCGTCAGTATTCCTGGTAATTGTATGCCAGGCTATTGCATTTAGTACTTTATATTTTATGGTATCTTTTCCCGGACTAATGGTTTTGCTGATGATCGTGTCTGCCCAAAGCTTGTAATGTTCTCTTTCCATATAGAAGTATTCATGAAATGATCGGTGAAATACATCACCTATTTCGAAGTTATAAATATCAAGAAAGCTTATATTATATATTCCTTTTTGTTGTGAAGATTCACCGATAAGCGTTAAATAACTTGTGTCATGTGGGAAAAAATGCATTAAAGGAGCTCGAAATACGCCATATTTTTTCGATATCATAATAGTTGAATCCTGTAATGAATGATTAATTCGGGAAGAATCTGCTTGATCTAAAAAACAAAATTTAATAATCTGAATGGAGTCTAATTCACCACATACACTATCATAAATAATTGTATCAACAGTACCCCATACCATGAGTGAGTCGGTTGAACTCCGGTATAATTCCCATGTATCTTTTTGTTTAGTATTAGATTTCAATTGAATTGTATCACCTTCCCTATTTAAAAGTTGAAATAAATGATGGCTGGTTTTTATTATTGTGTCGCCAAACAATCCATTGATCATCATATATTCACAAAAAGCTTTTGTATTGTTCTTATTTGTGATAATTATGTTGTTTGGAATGAGTAAAGTATCTTCATTAACTATAAAAGTTGTATCAATTCGATGATTAACCTGTATCGTAGTTGAATTTAATGATGGTTCATGTTGAAATATTAATTCTGTATTATTATGTAAAAAGGGATAAGAAAATGCAAATAAATGAATTGTGCATATGATTATAAATAAAACTAATTTTTTCATAATTTTAAAATGTAACAATTTTAATGTATTTAAATATCTGTTATAACTAAATGTTGTAACAAAAATACATAATTTTTTTTTGAATTTAATTGATTAATATAGATTTTTTTCGTACCTGATTACCTTTTCCAACGAACAAAATGTAGGCAAAGCTATATTAATATTCTCTCCTTCTACACTCATCCTCCTATTTTCCACGTTCATCCAAAAATATTTTATTCCCGATGCAGGCTTAACGTATATTTGGAGTATAATTTTTAAAATGTATTATTTAAATTTAATGCCATGAGAACGGGTAAATTTATTACAATTGTATTATTTTTTTGTTTAACATGGGTCTTGAGAGGAGAAGAAGCCGCTGAGGTGTACCAGACCATCCGGGGGCGGGTGATTGATAAACAGAGCAGGGTAACATTGCCCGGGGCAAGCCTTGTCGTTGAATTTAACGGGGAACAAACCGGAACTGTCACCGATACAGACGGCTATTTTACCATCCCGGAGGTTTCTGTTGGAAGAGCCAACATAACAGCCAGTTTTGTAGGATATCACTCAGCCACCCTCAGTAATCTGAATATTACATCGGGAAAGGAATTGGTGCTTGCCATTGAGCTGATCGAAAAGGTAGAAAAAGTAGAGGAGGTGACAGTGAGAGCCTCTAAAAAAGAAGAATCTGTCAACCGGATGGCCAGTATCAGTGCCCGCACCTTCACGGTGGAAGAGAGCAAGCGGTATGCTGGTGCCCGAAACGATGTGTCGCGTATGGCAGCCAACTATGCCGGCGTGGGTACTGCTAATGATGCGGTGAACGACATCGTGATCCGGGGCAACTCACCTGTTGGATTGTTGTGGAGGCTGGAAGGCGTGGACATCCCTAATCCCAATCATTTTGGAGGCATGGGAGCTACCGGGGGGCCGGTAAGCATGTTAAACAATAATGTATTGAGCAATTCCGATTTTATCACCGGGGCATTTCCGGCAGAATATGGCAATGCCATGTCTGGTGTATTCGATTTGAGCATGCGAAACGGGAATTATCAAACCCATGAGTTTTTAGGGCAAATTGGCTTTAATGGGTTTGAGCTTGGTGCAGAGGGGCCTATCTCAAGAAATGCCCGTTCGTCTTACCTGCTCAATTACAGGTATTCTACTATGGGGGTTCTTAAGGCGATGGGTATGAGTTTTGGCACGGGCGAGGCGGTCCCCGATTATCAAGACATCACCTTTAAAGTGAACCTGCCCACCCAACATGCAGGCCGTTTTACCTTTTTCGGATTAGGTGGCCATAGTGCCATTAATTTTATCTACAGCGAACGCGATACCACCAAAGAAGAAAAAAACCTGTATGCTTATGAGGGGCTTGATATATATAGTTTCAACCGGCAGGGAGTTATAGGCCTTAAGCATAACTATATATTTGGAAACGGATTTTATACCGAATTAGCAATTGGCGCTTCCGGGATTTATAATAATGGACGGGCAGATTCGGTAAACGCGGTGATCAATGAAACATGGAACATAGGAAATAACCGGCTAAAAGAAAGCAGGATGTTTGTACAGGCAGAGCTTAATAAGAAATTCAACGCCAGACATCATGTTAAAATAGGTGGAAAAAGCCAGAAAATACAATTTGATTTATTCAATAACTATTATAATAACGCCCTTAATGATTTTATTGTATCATTAAATTATAATGGTCATGCATACTTACATCATGCTTTTACCCACTGGCAGTTCAGACCCACTGATGAGATCATATTTAATACGGGTGTGCACGCTCAATACCTTGATTTTAACGAAGCATTTTCTCTGGAGCCCCGTTTTGCTGTGAAATGGAAATTGGATAAACGCCAAAGCATTAGTGCAGGATATGGATTGCACAGCCAAACCATGCCTTTGTATATTTATTTTCTTGAGTTCACTGGAACAAAAGGGCATAAATATATGCCCAATCAATCCATTGGTTTCAGTAAGGCCCATCATTGTGTGATTGGATATGACAGGATGATTGCAAAGAATTTAAGAATTAAAGCAGAAGCATATTACCAGGATATATTCCAAAGTGCCGTAGAACCGGTGTCCAGTTCTTATTCACTGATCAATATGACCTCGTGGGAACAACAATATCCTGACAGCCTTGTGAATGGGGGAGAAGGGTATAACTATGGACTGGAACTGACAGTTGAAAAATTTTTAAGTGGGGGCATGTATTATCTCATTACTGCTTCTCTTTTTGAATCCAAATACAGAGGGAGTGATAATGTTTTGAGAAACACAGCTTTTAATGGCAACCATGTAGTAAATGCATTATTTGGGAAAGATTTTGCATTGCCTGTCAAAAAGATGAAGGAGAAGAAACGGTTTATTGCCGTGGATGCAAAAATAACCACTGCCGGAGGCCAGCGATATACACCGGTGGATGTAAATGCTACACTGGAGTCTAATTTTGTTAAGTATATTGAAAAACAGGCTTTTAGAAAAAGGTTTGAGAATTATTTCAGGGCAGATATACGGATTGCTTATCGTACAGATGGGACTGGGTCTTCACAAGAATTCGTCCTGGATATTCAAAATGTCACCAACCATCAAAACCCTTATCAATTGAGCTTTGACAGGGGTGAGATGAAAGAGAAGGTGATATATCAGCTTGGACTTTTTCCTATGATTCAGTACAGAATAGAATTTTAATGTGTAAATTAGGGGAATGTCTTAAGGCCACAACATTGTAAACTTTGTATTCTTTGAAAAAAATGATTATCTGTTTTTATGCCTAAAGTAAAGCTAAAGGCCGGAAATCTTTTGAAATGATTGGGCATAAAAACAGGTCACAATTATAAAAAATGTACAGTTTCAATATGAATAATGTACATGAATTAAAATAGAAACAATTGAAAATAAAAAAACACAGGTCATACATCATTGCATCAGTGATTATTGCATTGTCTATTTCAATATATTTTTTTATTCGTTCGAAACTGGCTCATGATGATCAGAATGCACAGTTCATCATGGGGACAGTTTATTCATTTTTGGTGTCCATTTCTATTTTTTTTGTCAATATTAATTTTGTTAAGTTGCTACAGGGCAGGTTTCCCTGGGGGCGGAAAAAAGATAACATCCGGAGGGCTTTATTAGAATTTATCATCACCAATATTTTTGCAGCTATTGTTGTAAGTCTTTATGCACTCTTGTTTGCATGGATATTTTTGGATGCCGATCATTACAGTGATAATAATATGCCATTTTTATTTTTTCAAAACATCATCATTGCAATCATTATGAATACCATTGCTATTTCAATTTTTGAAGGGGCCTATATGTTCAGGCAGTGGAGAGAAGCTATATTGAATTCCGAAAAAATAAAACGTGAACAAATAAAATCTCAATTAAATGCATTGGTACATCAATTAGATCCTCACTTTTTGTTTAACAGCCTGAATTCATTATACGCCATTGTAGATAAAGACCCTGAAAAAGCCAAAATATTCATTAAAAAATTTTCAGACATCTATAGGTATGTATTGGATGTAAAAGGCCAACTTGTGATTGAATTAAAAGAAGAGATTAAATTTTTGCAAGAATATTATGATTTGATTGAGTTGAGGTATGATGAAAATTTAAAATTGCATACTAAAGTTAGTGTTAAAAAATTGATCATGTTCATTCCTCCTTTAACATTGCAGTTGCTATTTGAAAATGCGGTCAAACACAATGTCATTTCAACGTCCAATCCATTGGTCGTTGAATTATATGATGAAGGCCAATGGCTTATCATGAAAAATAAGATACACCGTAAGCATAACCAAGAGCAAAGTTCTGGAACAGGATTGAAAAATTTATCAGAACGGTATGCGTTCCTTGATGTAGAAATGCCAGAATTTTATATAAAAAATAATTATTATATTGCAAAGGTTCCTTTGATTAAAGAAGATGAGTAAACTTATTAAACCTGATATGAAATTCTGATAAAAAGTACTTGATGATGGAAGTAATCATTGTAGAAGACGAAAAAATGGCCTCTGGACATTTGGAGGAGATGCTGAACGACGTTGACCCTGATATTCATGTAAAAGCTATTGTGGAAACCATCGCTGATGCAGTGCAGTGGTTTAAAAGTAACAGAGCAGACTTGGTATTTATGGATATCCATCTTGCTGATGGGAGTAGTTTTAATATTTTTGATCAGGTCAATGTAACAATTCCGGTGATTTTCACTACCGCCTATGACCAGTACGCCATAAAAGCATTTAAAGTGAATAGTGTTGATTATCTTTTAAAACCTTTTAGTGTAGAAGAGTTGGAACAGGCATTATTAAAATACAAACGATATAATTTTTCGTCTCCCCAAAATCAATTCGATATACAATCTATTAAAAATGCGCTTGGGATGAAGGAATCCTATAAAAATCGGTTCGTAGTGTATTATGGGAATAAGATTAAAAGCATCAAATCAGAGGATATTGCATACTTCTTCTTTGAAGAAAAAACAACATTTATTACTACCATTGATAACGCCACATTTGCTATTGATTTTTCACTTGATAAGATTGAACACGAGGTAGATTCGGAACAGTTTTTCAGGATCAATCGCCAGATGATCGTCAATTTTGATGCCATTAACAACATGGTTAATCTATCTAAAAGCCGTATGGGATTAAATTTAAAGCCTGCATATGATGGGAATGTCTTTGTTAGTTTTAGTAGAATGAGTAAATTCAGAAAATGGATTAATAGATAAAGACGAAATCCAAATTCCCTTATTACTACTGCTAAATCATTGCAAATAGTCATTGTTTATTTGTTCTGCTCACTTAATTTATCATGTATTTAGTAATGCGGGTTATATATCCTTTAGCAATTTATTTTCCCCTGTTTTTTCAAATGCCTTGAAAAAAGAGGCTTGTGTATGGGCAATCTTTTTAAAGTCTTCGGTTTGTTCAATATCAATATCATCATGTCCTTTTTTATCAAGGATTTCAATGATGTATTTCACTGTAATTTTATGTATGTCTATGGCAGGTTGAAATGCTTTATCAATATCATCACTGATGATTTCATTAAAAATCCTGGCATCGGTCAACTCAAAAAGGATTTCCCTGACGATCCTGATAGGTAATCTTAAATTATGGGCTATTTCAGATGCAGTATACGGTGTACCTCCCTGTTCAAAATTTTGAATTACGGTTTTGGCGATCAGCAGTGTTAAAATTCGCCTGTAAAAGTGACTGATGTTCAGGGATTCACTTTCATGTTCATATCGTTCAATGTTTTGATTGGCAAAGGAGATTTCAGCGCCGAACAGCACCAGTAACCATGATATTTGTAACCATATTATGAATAAAGGCAAAGCGGCAAAACTTCCGTAAATTGTATTGTAGCGAGACATGAGAACCTGGAAGTGGATATATCCTAATTGCACCAACTGAAAAGCTGTGCCTGCTATGATCCCGGCAATAAGAGCAGATTTAAAATTTACTTTGGTATTGGGCATTATAGTATACACAAACGTAAAGAGAAGCCAGGTTATAACATAAGGGATGATGGTGATTATGATGGTGATCACCTGACTAAAATACCCGATAATTGTTACGGTTTCGGAAATGCCTTTAAGCTGGGTTGTGATGAATACTGACAGGCTGCTCGAAAGGAAAACCAACACAGGAGCAATCAGGATAAGAGAGAAATAATCACTGAATTTACGGAAAAATGTTCGCGATTGCCTGACTTGCCAAATATTATTGAAAGCCGCTTCCACGTGGCCCAGTACTTTCATTACTGCAAAAAATAACACGATGAGTCCAACACCTGCGATAAATCCTCCTTTCGTGTTTTCAAGCATCTGGTTGGCAAATTTGATTAAAAAACTCAATACTTCTTCCTGGCCGCTGAAATTATTCATTAATAATGTTTCCACCCTTTTTTCCAGTCCAAAACCCTTGGCAATACCGAATATCATGGCAAGGATCGGGACGATGGATAACAGAGTGTAAAGTGATAATGCAGATGCCCGCAACTGAATATTATCATCTGTAAATCCTTTGGCAGCCAACAGGAAAATTCTGATCTGGCGGATCAGGAATGAACGAGCAGGTGACAATTCTTTTATTGGGATACGCCAGACATCATGTTTGATGAAATGGATCGTGTTATGTATATGTTTCTTCATAATTAAAGCTTGTCATAAATTTAAGTAGTGTCTGTCTATAAAGTCAAGTGTTTGCTCTATAAAGTTCAAATTCGAGGCGT
>CAYFQI010000115.1:0-8716 GCA_964345135.1 uncultured Bacteroidales bacterium | reverse complement strand
AAACATGGGAATATTACAGGTAAAAAATTTAAGACTCACTCTGGGAGAAACATCCATACTCAATGGATTGAGTTTTGAACTGTGGAAAGGATATGTACATGCTATCATCGGGCCGAATGGCTCAGGCAAATCAACACTGGCCAGCACTATCATGGGGTTATCCGGTTACCAGGGCTTCGAAGGAGATATATTATTTAAAGGGGCCTCATTAAAAGGAAAAACCGTTGACGAGCGAGCCAGAATGGGAATTACACTCGGATGGCAGGAACCAGCAAGATTCGAAGGTCTTAAAGTAAAAGATTTTTTAATGGCTTCGGCAAAAAACAAAAGTATTGAAGCATTGAAAAGCACACTTGACCTGGTGGGCATAGATCAGAACAACTATCTTGAACGTTCTGTGGATAAAACGTTAAGTGGTGGCGAACGAAAAAAAATTGAACTGGCCTCTCTTTTACTCATGGAACCCAAGCTGGCACTTCTCGATGAGCCCGATTCAGGGATTGATATGGACTCTATCCGAAAAATATTTGAAGCCATTGCCCTGCTCAAAAAACAAGGAGCCACTGTATTATTGATCACGCATAGTCAGGATGTACTGAAACATGCAGAGCATGCATTCTTGATGTGTCATGGAAAAATTGTAGACAAAGGAGAAGTAAAAGGCATTAGCCAGTATTTTATGCAGAAATGTAAAATATGCCAGGAAAAAGAACCTGAAAAAGTAGAAAATATATGAGCAATACTGATTTAGAAAACACGATTTTATCTGCTATCGAGGCAGACCCACATGGAATAAAAGACCCCGAAGTAGCCCGTTTGGTGATAGACGGGAACAAAGTAATTGGAAGTCAAAATATACCGGGATTGAATGTCCGGGTAAAAGAATTAGAAGACGGGGTAGATATTGATATTCAACTTGAAGACCACACCATTATTCAAAAACCGGTGCATTTATGTTTTGGCGTAACCCCGGAAAAAGGGAGCCAGCGGATTATATTAAACGGGGTAATTGGGAAGTATTCTAAAGTAAAAATTTTTGGGCATTGTACCTTTCCCAATGCCATTGACGTTACACATAAAATGCAGGGAACCATTCATGTTAAAGAAGGAGCCGAATACTATTATTTTGAACGACATGTACACAGTGAATCCGGTGGGACTAAAGTAATTCCTGTAACCAATGTTAAAGTTGACAGATCAGCCCGGTTTAAAACCGAATTTGAACTCCTGAAAGGACGCGTTGGATTAATTGATATCGATTATAAAATTGATATTGGCGAATATGCCGTAGCTGATATGATGGCCAGGATTAACGGGAAAAGCAATGACCATATAAAAATTTCAGAAAGCGCTTTCCTTAACGGGGAATACGGGAAAGGTATTTTAACCTCAAAAGTAGCCGTGAGAGACCAGGCAAAAGCTGAAGTATACAACAAAGTCATTGCCAATGCAGCAAATTCAAGAGGACACGTGGATTGTAAAGAAATCGTGAAAGACGAGGCCAATGCACTTGCTTTCCCGGTTGTTGATGTACGTAATCCCAAAGCACACGTAACCCACGAAGCTGTTGTTGGTGATGTAGATAAAAAACAACTGGAAACACTTATGGCAAAAGGGCTCGAAGAAGATGATGCCAGTGAATTGATCATCCAGGGGATGCTTAGTTGATATTATTTAATAAAAGAATTCGATTTTGTAAAAAATTTTCACAAAAAAGTAATTTTTATTAAAAAAATAAAAGAATTTATTAATATAAATTTAATATTAATAAATTTATTTGTATATTTGTAATCAAATTGTAATATGAAAATAAATTGTTCACATATCAACATGATTTCAAAAATTAAACCTATGCCTTTGGTTCAATGGTAAGGATGTATACAATTAATTAAAATATCAAAAGCCATTCTCACCATAACGAATGGCTTTTTTCATTGATGTATGATTTTAAAAAACAGCCATAAATGCAACAACAAATAAACAGATCAGAAGGATTGTACAGGCCGGAATTAGAACATGACAATTGCGGTATTGGATTTGTCGTGAATGTAAAAGGCAAGCCATCTCACCGGATATTGGAACAGGGCCTGGAGGTTCTCGATAACCTGAGCCATCGCGGAGCCGAACTTGCAGATAATAAAACAGGCGATGGGGCCGGTATTACCATTCAGATTCCGCGTGACTATTACCTGATCGAGGGCATTGATTTGCCACAGGAAGGAGAATATGGGACAGGGCTTTTATTTCTCCCTAAAGACAAAAAAGAAGTTTCATACTGCAAGGAACAACTGAATCGTATTTTCAAGGAAGAAGGGATCGAAGTAATAACATACCGGAATGTTCCTGTAGATCATACTCAACCCGGAGAAATATCATTGCAGGCAGAACCATATATCGAACAGGTGTTCGTAACTTCTTCATATGACCAACAACGTTTTGAAATTAAGCTATATATAGCCAGGAAACGTGTCGAGAAAGAAATAAGAACATCAGGTTTAAAACAAAAAGACGCTTTTTATATCCCCAGCTTATCAAACAGGGTAATTGTATACAAAGGCATGCTCACGGCCAACCAATTAGGAAAATATTATAAAGACCTGAAGGACGAACGGGTAAAAACAGCCATAGCCCTTGTGCATTCACGATTTAGCACCAACACGTTCCCTTCATGGGTATTGGCGCAGCCATTCCGCTTCCTTGCTCACAATGGAGAAATCAACACCATCAAAGGAAATAAATTCTGGATGGAAGCCAGAGAATCATTAATGAAATCAGATTTATTTAAAGATGATATGGAGAAAATATTCCCCATCATCACACCCGGTGGATCCGATTCTGCAACATTTGATAATGCACTCGAATTCTTTTATATGACAGGAAAACCTTTGCCCCTGATCATGGCCATGATGATTCCTGAATCATGGAATGAAAAAAATCCTTTACCGGATGACCTAAAAGCATTTTATGAATATTATTCAACATTCATGGAACCCTGGGATGGACCTGCTTCTATGATTGTAACCGACGGAAGATACGTGGGTGGAATGCTTGACAGAAACGGACTGAGACCTTCACGGTATGTGCTCACAGATGATAATGTAATGGTCATGGGGTCTGAAGTAGGTGTACAGGTATTCCCACCTGAAAAAATAAAAGAAAAGGGACGGCTTAAACCGGGAAAGATCCTTATTGTTGATACAAAAGAAGGAAAAATAAAATACAACGACGAATTAAAAGACGAATTAAAGTCCAGGCACCCCTACAGGAAATGGCTTGATGAAAACAGGGTAGCACTGGATAAAATAAAAGTCGGTAGAAAAGTAGATGCCGAACTGGGTGATAAACATAACACGTATCTTCATGCCTTCGGGTATTCAAGAGAAGATATTGACGTGTTGATTAAACCAATGGCCACAACAGGAAAAGAACCCGTTGCTTCAATGGGAAACGATACCCCCATTGCTGCTTTGTCAAAACAGCCTCAGCGTTTGTTTAATTATTTCAAACAGCTTTTTGCCCAAGTCACCAACCCGTCTATAGACCCGATAAGGGAGGAACTGGTAATGACGCTCACCGGGTATATCGGGTCATTAAAAAAGAACCTGCTGGAGGAATTTCCCGAACATTGCAAAATGATAAAATTTACAGACCCTGTTGTTACAAACAAAACACTCTCCATTATAAAATCTTTACAATACAAAGGATTTGCCAACCAAAGCATTTCCATGCTTTTTCCAGCCGGTCAAGGACATAAAGGCCTGGAAAAATCCATTGACAAAATATGTATGGAAGCAGAAGAAGCTGTAGATGCAGGAAATAATTACATCATATTATCTGACAGGGGCATCACGAAACAAAAAGCGCCCATCCCTTCATTACTTGCCGTTTCTGCTGTACATCATCATTTGATAAAAAAGAGAAAACGGCTGCAAGTGGCGATTATAGTTGAAACAGCAGAAGCAAGGGAAGTCATGCATTTTGCATTATTATTCGGATTTGGCGCAAGCCTTGTCAACCCGTATATGAGCTATGCCATCATCGCCGACCTCATCAAACATCAAAAAATTCAAGTAGACCAGGAAACAGCAGAAAAAAATTATATCAATGCTGTAAATAAGGGAGTACTCAAAATATTATCAAAAATGGGCACATCTACCCTGAGAAGCTACAGGGGAGCCCAGATATTTGAAGCATTAGGGATTAATAACGATGTAATTGATAAATATTTTAAGGGGACTGTCTCACGGATTGGTGGCATCGGACTGGATGAAATAACACGTGAAACCATTCAACCACATCAAAAAGCATTTGAACCAAACGGGAAAGATGACATTTTGCCTAGCTATGGAATCTATAAATACAGGCGAGACAGGGAAAAACATGCCTGGTCACCAGAAGCTATTGGCTTATTACAATGGTCAACCAAAACAGGTGATTATAAAAAGTTTAAAGAGTTTTCTGATCAGATCAACAACAAGAAAATCTCAGACCCATTATTTATACGTGATTATTTCAAAATTAAATCCAATCCTATTGACATTTCAGAGGTAGAACAGGCTACTGAAATCATGAAGAGGTTTGTTACCGGGGCCATGTCTTTCGGCTCCATCAGCCGCGAAACACATGAAACCATGGCCATTGCCATGAACAGGATCGGTGCCCGCAGCAACACGGGCGAAGGAGGCGAAGATCCTGAACGTTTCACTCCACTACCATCCGGTGATAATCCACGGAGTGCCATCAAACAAGTTGCTTCGGGTAGGTTTGGAGTAACCAATTATTATCTTGTCAATGCCGATGAGATACAAATCAAAATATCACAAGGCGCTAAACCCGGCGAGGGAGGACAACTTCCGGGACATAAGGTAAATGAAGTCATTGCCCAAACACGGCATTCAACACCCAGGATCACATTAATTTCCCCTCCCCCACATCATGATATTTATTCGATTGAGGATTTAAAACAACTCATCTTCGATTTAAAAAATGTAAACCCCAATGCAGAAATAAGTGTGAAGCTCGTTTCAGAAACAGGCGTGGGCACCATTGCTGCCGGGGTAGCCAAAGCCACGGCAGACAGAGTCCTGATCAGCGGATATGAAGGAGGAACCGGTGCGAGCCCTGTCAGCTCCATTAAACATGCAGGACTACCCGTGGAAATAGGACTTTCTGAAACTCAGCAAACGCTTGTATTAAACAACCTCAGGGGCAAAGTGAGACTACAAACTGACGGACAGCTTAAAACAGGAATGGATGTTGTACTGACAGGACTGTTAGGAGCTGATGAATTTGGTTTTGGCACCTCTGCTCTCGTGGTTCTGGGATGTGTGATGATGCGCAAATGTCATCTCAACACATGTCCGGTTGGTGTGGCTACACAGGATGAAAAATTAAGAAAACGTTTCCTGGGTAAAGCCGATTACCTTGTGAATTATTTTCAGTTTTTGGCACAAGAAATACGGGAAATCATGGCAGAAACAGGGGTACGTAAATTTGAAGACCTCATTGGCAGAACAGATTTACTATATGTAAATCCTGATATCAAACTGGGCAAGGCAGCCAATTTTGATTTTTCTAAGATCATTTATTTTCCCAAAAAAGAAGCTGAACAGTTTCCTGTTTCTCAAAAGACAACGCAGACCCATCATATTGATTCAGTGATGGACAGGGAGCTAATCAAAGAAACAACCCCTGCTATGGACGGAAAGATTATCCACCTCAAAAAAAACATCACCAATATTGACCGTACTACAGGTGCCATGTTGTCTGGTGAAATATCAAAACAAAAAGGCATCAATGCGTTGCCGGAAGACACAATCAATATAAACTTTGAAGGTTCTGCCGGACAAAGCTTTGGAGCTTTTCTTGTAAATGGGGTAACATTTCATTTGAAAGGTGATTCCAATGATTATATTGGTAAAGGATTGTCTGGTGGAAAGATTATAGTGAAAAAACCCGCAGAATCTCCATTCATAGCCAACGAGAATGTGATCATAGGAAACGTGGCTTTATATGGAGCAACCAGTGGTGAATTATACGTGAACGGGCTGGCCGGCGAACGCTTTGCAATACGTAACAGTGGTGCAAAAGCCGTTGTAGAAGGCGTCGGGGATCATGGATGTGAATATATGACAGGCGGCAGAGTGGTGATACTGGGCAGTACGGGAAGGAATTTTGCAGCTGGAATGAGCGGTGGCATTGCTTATGTTCTTGACCTGGAAGGCAACTTCGATTACTTCTGCAATATGGAAATGGTAGAATTGTCGTTGCTCGACACGAGAGAAGACATCAATGAATTGAAAACAATGATTAATCATCATCTGAAATACACCCAAAGTGAAATAGCAACAGAAATACTTGACCATTGGGATGATTATGAAAGTAAATTCATCAAAGTGATTCCGTTTGAATACAAGAAAATTCTTGAGGAACAAAAAATTCAGGAAATAAATTCGAAGATAAAAGAGTTAGAACAAGAGTAAGTGTTGTCAATTTTGTAACTTAAAATTTGAATTATGGCAGATCCAAAAGGATTCATAAAATATAATCGTAAAGAAGCAGGTAATCGTTCTGTTAAAGAGCGTGTAAGGGACTTTGGAGAAGTAGAACAAACATTAAACACGGAAGACCGGATCAGGCAGGCTGCACGCTGCATGGATTGTGGTGTACCATTTTGTCACTGGCATTGTCCGCTCGGGAACCTGATCCCCGAATTCCAGGATGCCATGTACAGAGGCGAATGGAAAGAGGCATTCAACATCCTTCAATCCACCAATAATTTCCCTGAATTTACTGGCAGGATTTGCCCTGCACTATGTGAACATTCGTGTGTACTTGGCAGATATAATGAATCGGTTACCATCAGGGAAAATGAGGTAGCAATTGTCGAAAGAGCATTTAATGAAGGATATGTAAAACCCAAACCACCTCAAAAACGTACCGGTAAAAAAGTAGCTGTAATTGGCGGTGGCCCGGCAGGAATGGTTTGTGCCGATGATCTGAATAAAGCTGGTCACAACGTCACATTATTTGAAAAAAATGATTCGACCGGGGGGCTTTTACGATATGGAATACCTGATTTCAAGCTCAATAAATTTATCATAGACCGGAGGATGAGCATACTTGAACAGGAAGGTCTTGAGATTCGCACCAATACTATGGTAGGTGAAGATATTTCTGTAGATGATTTATTGAAAAAATATGATGCCATTTGCATTACAATCGGTGCCTTATACCCCCGAGACCTGCCTGTTGAAGGAAGGGACATAGGAGGAATTCATTATGCCATGGATTACTTATCACAACAAAACAAACTCCTGAAAGGCATAAAAATTCCGGATGATGAATTGATTGATGCAAAAAATAAAAAAGTGCTGGTCATAGGTGGAGGCGACACCGGCTCCGATTGCGTGGGCACGGCCAATCGCCAGGGTGCAAAACACGTGAATCAGATAGAGATCATGCCAGAACCGCCTTCCATACGCACAGATGACAACCCGTGGCCCTATTATGCAAAACTACTCAAAACATCCACTTCGCATGAAGAAGGATGTGAACGTTACTGGGGCATTGCCACAGAACGCTTTATTGGTGAAAACGGGAACGTGAAACAGGTAGAAACCATTGAAGTGGACTGGAAAATTGATGAGTCGGGAAAAATGAACATGATCAAGCAAAAAGATAAAAAACACCTTTTTGATGCAGACCTGGTATTTTTAGCGCTGGGCTTTTTACACCCCGAACACAAAGGATTGCTCGATAAACTAGGCGTTGAATACGATCAACGGGGAAATGTTAAAACAGACGAACATTTTCACACGTCTAAACCAAAGGTCTATGCAGCAGGAGATGCAGCTTGTGGTGCTTCCCTGGTAGTCAGGGCCATGGCCAATGCCAAAGAAACTGCCAAACAAATAGATGAAGAACTGAAGGCATAAGGAATGAACAGCCGCTCGTGTTTACTTTAACTCATCGTGTTTGAAATAAATGGTAATACCCCCCGAGAATCCTACATCGTTTTTAATATTTCGTTTATTGGTATCATTATCATTAATTTGCTTGTTGTATGTAGACCGATATCCGATTAAGGCATCAAAGGATACTACGTTATGAATAAAAAAAGCAACGCCACCCCCGAGTTGATGCGTGAATTGGTTATGCCGGGTAATATATGGCCTGATGATTGTTTCGGTTTTTTCTTTAATTCTGCCAAAGCCAAACGATCCTTGTACGAACAACTCGGCATTAATACGAGGGAATAACCTTAAAATATAATAACGTGTAAACGGAGCAATCATAAAGGTACTGTTTTTTATTTTCGTCTGGTTAATCCTTTTCTGATAATCATAATGATACCCGGGAGTAATGCCAACTGCCCATCCTTCAAGTAAAAAATACCCGACAGGTAAATTAAGGCCCCATGAAGCTGTATTGGCACTTATAAAATTATTATCATCACTTTTTTGCCTGTCTTCTCCAAAATAAAGTGACCCATTTGAACTACCGCCAATAAAAAAATCATTTTGTTTAACTTGACTATGCACTTTTATTATGTTAACCAACATAATAAAAATAAATAATACATTTTTCATCTGTTTATTTTTCTAAGTTTCTAAGTTTTTAAGTTTTTAAGTTTTTAAGTTTTTAAGTTGATTAAGTTGATTAAGTTGATTAAGTTAATTGAGTTAATTGAGTTAATTGAGTTAATTGGGTTTAT
>CAYFQI010000114.1:0-8775 GCA_964345135.1 uncultured Bacteroidales bacterium | reverse complement strand
CGGGGTGCTTTCAAAAAAAGAAGAACAAAAACAAACAGACCCGGTTTCTTGGCGTAAACAGTCAACTTATATTGAAATCGCGAAAATATCAGACCCCATCACCCCCGAAGGGATGAAGCCCATAGAATATACCGGCAAAATGGTAAAACAAGACGACTCCATGTACCCGGAGTACGTGGATTCATTGAAAAAAGGGTTGATCGTAAGATCAGTTGATTATATTTATTTTAAAGGGGAGTATCTTGACAGCATCCCGGCGGTTATTCAGAAGGTATTCCCGGATGTATATTTTTTGACAGGAAAAACATCATCTATCAGGTCACCAAAATTGGAGCAAGGTATTGCTGCCTATTACAAAGGGAAATATGTAGGGTGTATATGGGATTTTAATGATTTGTATTTCAGGATGAATCATACAACAGATGTATTGCTAAATGAAAAAATCCTTGCAATATTTGTAATAAGAAATAATATGGATGAAAATATCAATATAAAAATATCAAACATTGCCCCCATTGAAGAAAGACAAATAGAAAAAACGGGTTATAAAATAAACTACAAATTTGATGTAAATATTTCGGGAGCATCAAAACAGGAAGATTTTTATAAAAGAAATACAGATAAGAATGGAACCTGGTATTTTTATGATGACAGGGGCATGATTTTGAATTTTGGGTATTTCAAAGGCAACCAGTATAAAAGTCTTCGGATATTTCCGGTTTCATCTATGCTTTAAAAACAATGAAGCACCTATTTTATAATTATAAATTCCAAAAAATAAAGATGTACCGAGTCATGACAAAATATTTAATATATATAAAGATTATCCCTGAAGATGTTTTATTAAAAAAATTAATACTGATGGAGAGTTCCAGCTTCCTATTTATCATTAAAAATATGCATATAAGGTTATATATAATGATTTTATTGTTTATTGTAGCAGGCATTTATGCAAAATCCCAAAGCCTTATGATAGGAGGCAATGATTTTCAAACAAATAGTTTTGAAACAAAATTTTCAGGTTCCCACGGTATTTATCTTAACACAAGCCATTTCATTGCACTAAAAGACAATAATTCAACAAGCAATTATATGCTTTTACAATTCACTGGGTTAAAAGGAGATTCTATAGTCAACATTGCATTGGCAGAATATTCGTCTCCAAGACAGATCATTCTTTCTGAAAATGTCAGGATCCCGTCTTCAGGTATTTTGAGTATACCACAAGTATTTGTAGCCAATTTAAGTGTTCACGGGAGTTTTTTTATTGAAGTGTTCACCCCAACATATTCATATTGGGAAAGATTTGACCAACAACCAATTTTTATAGAAAAAGCCATTACCAAAACGATTCCCGGGACAAACCAGTACAAGTTCCTTATTCATTATGAAGACAATTTCATCCGGAATTCGCCCCATGTAACACCTGGTGATTTTGTAGAAGACTATGTGGGCGATGCATTATTGAATTCCTGGCAAAAACAGGTTACAGGCTGGGGCCTTTGCAATGGCCTGCCGGGCAATATCCCGGAAAATACAGACAGCACCTATGATGTATATATCCATAATGTTAGTGATATTATAATAAGTAAATTTAATAATCAAATGTCATCATCAATAAATGATGGACAGCGTGAAATCTTTGTCGACTATAACCCTATCAGCTATTGCAATGCTGATACCACCCAGATTACCGAAAAGGAGTTGCTCTACCTGGTAATCTCGCACGAATTTTTTCACGGCATCCAGTTCAGCCACATGTCTTTAGATAGTATTATAAAGAATTCCTACCCGAATCATAAACAAGAAATTAATAACCGCAAATGGCTCATCGAAGGCCAGGCCAAGTTTCCCTCGTTGTCCGTAGCGTCCACGCTACGGACTGTAAATACCGGGCATATTTTGCAATTACACCACTTCAACAACAAGAAAAATATTAAATTAACCACGTAAAAAAAACAACGATGACATCAACCAACGTAAAACCAAAAGCCAAAGGCTTGCCAGTCCTGGCCATCATGCTCTTATGCATCCTTGTTGCCTCGTGCGGGGTGCTTTCAAAAAAAGAAGAACAAAAACAAACAGACCCGGTTTCTTGGCGTGAGCGGTCAGATTTTGTGGATATCACGAAAATATCAGACCCCATTACCCCCGAAGGCATGAAGCCCATAGAATATACCGGCAAAATGGTAAAACAAGACCACTCCATGTACCCGGAATTCGTAGATTCATTAAAAAAAGGATTGATTGAAAAAAAAAGTAAATACAATTATTTTAAAGGAATATATTTAGACAGTATCCCGACAATTATTCAAAAAGTATTCCCGGATGTATATTTTTTAAAAGGAAAAACTGAATTAAACATGTCTAGTAAAACAAACAGAGCTATTGCATATTATAATAAAAAATATACTGGCTGTGTATGGGACTTTAATGACCTGTATTTCAGAATGAATCATGAATCGGATGTATTGTTAAATGAAAAATTGCTGGCAATATTCGTCAGTATGTATAGTATGAGTGGAAAAAATAAAATAAAAATATCGGGTATCATGTCCATAAAAGAAAGAAAAATTGAGAATACAGGGTTTAAAATAAATTACAAATTTAATGTAGTAGCATTAGGGAAATCAATTTATGACGATTTATATTGCATTAAAGACAATGTTAAAACCTGGTATTTTTATGATGATAGGGGAATAATTTTATATATGGGATATTTTAAAGGCAACAGCTACAATAAAATTTATCTAGGTTCACTTTCATCAACTTTTTAAAAAAGTAATCATGAAAATATACATAATTTTAATACTGCTTATCTTTGCAGGCATTAAAGCAGGTAGCCAAAGCCTTGAGATAAATGGCGAGGGCGTGAAAAAAATCGAATTTAAGAAAAATTTAACGATGAATATTAAAACAAATCATATTGTGGCATTAAAAGACAGCATTTCCACAACCAATTATTTTAATTTACATTCTCGTTGTCCGTAGCGTCCACGCTACGGACTGTAAATACCGGGCATATTTTGCAATTACACCACTTCAACAACAAGAAAAATATTAAATTAACCACGTAAAAAAAACAACGATGACATCAACCAACGTAAAACCAAAAGCCAAAGGCTTGCCAGTCCTGGCCATCATGCTCTTATGCATCCTTGTTGCCTCGTGCGGGGTGCTTTCAAAAAAAGAAGAACAAAAACAAACAGACCCGGTTTCTTGGCGTGAACAGTCAACTTATATTGAAATCGCAAAAATATCAGATCCCATTACCCCCGAAGGCATGAAACCCATCCAGTACACGGGCAACATGGTAAAACAAGACGACTCCATGTACCCGGAGTACGTGGAGTCATTGAAGAAGGGGTTAATAAAGAAAGATGATACTATTAGCTCTTTTAAAGGAGAATATTTAGATAGCATCCCGGCCATTGTTCAAAAAGTATTGCCAGATGTTTATTTTATTAAAGGGCAATTTAATTCGATTAGATCAATCAACAAAAGAAAATTAATAGTGGGTTATTATAAAGATAAGTATGTAAACTGTGTAACGTATTTTAATGACTTATACTTCAGGATGAATCATAATAAAACTGATATTTTATTAAATGAAAAATTACTAGCAATATTCGTGTGTAGATATAAAATGGATAAAAAAATTAACATAAAAATATCAAACATAACCCCCATCGAAGAAAGACAAATAAAGAATACTAATTATTCGGTTAATTATAAATTTAGTGTAGATATTTCCGGGAAACCAACCCATGAAGATTTATTAAACAGGATTGAAGATGATAAAGGAGACTGGTATTTTTATGATGACAATGGTGTGATATTATTTTTGGGACATTATGGATATAATAATTACTTTCAAAAAATATTTTTAGGATATGTTTCTTCATCATTATAAAAAATTAATTAATTATGAAATCATTTGCGTTTTTTTTATTGATAATGATTATAAGTGTTCAAGGCTATCCACAAAGTCTTGTTATACAGGGTGATGAGTTAGAAGTAAATGAATTTAAAACAAAATCATCACCACTTTATTATCTTAAAGCAAATCATATTGTAGCATTGAAAGATAGTATACAAACTTTCAATACAATAATTTTAAATTTCAGTGGTCTAAAGGGAGATTCTGTAGTAAATATAGCATTAATAGATTATAAAACAAATTCTTCTGTCGTTATTCATGAAGATATATTAATTCCTTCTTCCGGGAACCTTAATTTAGAGCCTTTAAATGTTTCCGATCTTGGAATTTATGGTAGTTTTTATGTCCAGGTGTACACATCAAGCTATACTATATTTGAAATATTTTTACGCCAACCAATATTTATTGAAAAAGCCATAACAATATCTATTCCTGAAAATAATGAATACAAATTTATGATTCATTATGCAGATAATTATATTTCTTCGCCAACTTCTGTTTTTGTTGAAGATTATGTGGCAAATGCTTTATTAAATTCATGGAAAAAAGAAGTAATAGAATGGAATCTGTGTGAAGGGTTGCCGGGCAATATTCCTCAAAACAATGACAGCACGTATGATATTTACATACATAATGTTAGAGAAATATTAAATGGGGATAAATTTAACGATCAAATGTCATCATCAATAAATGATGGACAGCGTGAAATCTTTGTCGACTATAACCCTATCAGCTATTGCAATGCTGATACCACCCAGATTACCGAAAAGGAGTTGCTCTACCTGGTAATCTCGCACGAATTTTTTCACGGCATCCAGTTCAGCCACATGTCTTTAGATAGTATTATAAAGAATTCCTACCCGAATCATAAACAAGAAATTAATAACCGCAAATGGCTCATCGAAGGCCAGGCCAAGTTTCTCGAAACCGTGTTCATGGAAGATTACAGCACCTCGGCAAACAATGCCGCGTATATAAAAAATTCTTTTGAAGGCTCGTATAGTGAACATGTACATGATTTTATACTCGAGGCATTTGATATTAAACATACATACCCGGGCCTTCATGAGCTTGGGTATGAAGGCGCGCTGTTCTGGCGCCACCTGCACGAGCATAATTATGATTCTGCCGTGCCGAACCACACCCGGCTGGCATTGCTTCGCGAAACATGCAAAGCGTATGGGGCTATAGATTCATCGTCTGTGCCTGCCATCGAATCATTCATGGATACAGAACTTTTACGCGCCGGGGGCCATTACAACAGCCTTGATAACAGCATAGCAGATTTTGCAGAAAAAACCTATTTCCGATCTGCGTGGTGGGAAGATACACTCGGACAACAGCTTAACTATTGGGAAATACCCAATGGCGGGAACTATTACCAGAGTATTTGCCTTTATTTAGATGATATATCATTAAAAAATCTTGACCCTGATGATATATCAAGTGATACATTCTGCGTACCCAATAATTTTGCCTTCAAATCACATGTTATTAACCTGAAAGAAAGCGGTGATGTCAAACTAACATTTTACAAGGACCCGGAACATGACGGTCAGTATGCAGATTTTATGGTATATTGTTATGTTATTAAAGGAAATGTATTATTAAAACATGAAAGGCTCGGTTTTAGTTCCCGGGAAGCCCAATTCAATACATATTTACCGGATTCATGTGAGATTGTCCTCCTGGCCTCCCGGGCAGACAACCGTGATGTCCCTGCCCCTACTTATAAAATCAGGGTTCAGTCAGATGCCACTGTTCCATATATTAAAGAAGTAATTGTAAAGGATAAAAACGGGCAGCATATTGCAGATTTTTCACGCACCCTGTCATCAGGCAGTTTTACCTTTAGTAACTCGCCTAATGTTATCAATGCTAAAAAAGACATTGAAGTGACTGTAACAACAAGCCAGTTCTTAAATCAATTAACCGCCCACCTTCGTGACAAAAACGGGGTGTCATCATATACTATCACGTTAACCCCTGCTCCCGGGGAACGAAAAAAAAGCTGGACATTCACTATACCAGACGAGAGGCTGGCGAGTGGCCTTAACACCCTGTGTTTTACAGGGCTTGATAAATCCAATAATGCACTCCTTAAAACAAAAGAACCCCCGGGATTGCCCCGGCGCGACGGTGTAAGTACATGGGATATGGATACCACGGGCCTGACAGGCACTGATTCCAATTATTATTTTTTACTTATCCCGGAACCCGGGCCAGGTGAGCCATTATCTGTCCATTTGATCAATGATTGTAGCAACGGGATACACAAAGCATTTTTCATGAATAATGAAAATTATAACATGCGCGTGGGATTTGGCGACGGGCAGCAGGCTACCATTTTGCCTGGCGAAATTCATGAGCATGTATACAGTAATGCCGGAGAAGGCTATAAGGTGAATTGTTACTCGGGCAGTAAACGTGTACATACCCGCCTTATCTATTTTTCTTCTAATGACTAAAAACCGGAAATCATGAAAATATATTTACCCATTATCTTTGTATTATTTATCCCGGCATTATTATCCGGTCAGCAAGAGTGCCGAACCGATATCATTTCAGGCTATGGCACCAGTCGAAGCGGAAGCAACCTTACATGCACGTTCAACCTGAATTCGTCAGCTATTACACCCGGCACAACATTAATATGGGATTTTGGCGATGGCAGTTCCGAGGTAGTATATAATGTTGATCCATACTCGTATACATCCCAAAGCCATACCTATGATATATCCAACATCAGCAGTGGTATACTAGATATGGATGTGATATTACAAATGCAGGGAGATGACAGTTACCTTGAAAGCATTTGTGAATCGTATTACACTGTATACGAAACCTTTTCAAGTACACTGGGAAGTGCGATCATTACTGTTTCGCCCGATTACACGGGAAATTACCCTGTTGGCAGTGAAATAAGACTGATGGTAACTATTGATGACCCATATGGTGAATATAGTAGTTCAGATGGCATCACCTATTCTGTTGAGACTCCCGGGGGACGTTTTGCTGCAGGAAACATTACAATGTTTAACAGCGCTATTGAAATGCTTACGGATACACTGGATGCCGTAGGCACATTCAATTATTATATAGAAGTAACCCGCTTTGGGCAGTATATAGAAGACAGGTCTACTGTTACCATTACTGTAGACAGTTCCGGAAGTGGAACAACCATTGTTAAAGCAAGTTGTGACTGTCCTGAAATTTTTAATCCCAAAATATCTGTTGAATTGGATGATAGAAGCACTCCAAATAAATTAGTAGCTTCCATATATAATAAATGTACAGATGATTTTAATACATGTTTTGACAGGTGTGCCAGATTTTGGCTCCGGGTAAATTATCCTTCTAATCATTATCATTTCCCTGATACAACAATTGTTATCCTGGGCAGGAAACCTACCAATAACAATTATGATGAATTTTCACAAATGTATCCGAGTACATTTGGATTTGTTGCATCTTTCGGATACTATAATCATAATATAAAATTTAGACAACCTGATATATATGAAAGTAGTTATAATTATACATTTCAATTCGATATATATTATTATGATAATAGCAATATAATAAACAAAATTGCCTCTTATGATTTAATAGTACCCCCGCGGGATTTTAACCCTTCTGAAAATTATGATACAGTGCCTGCCGAAGGTGGAACATTGAGAATAAATTTACATAAAGAAGCGTGCTATGCCGTGGATATTATTAACAAAAATGACCCTGATGATACATTTGACTGGTTAGAATTTTCAGGTGAAGAAAGAAAAAAACAAGTTTTTGAATTTAAAAAAAACTATGACGAAAAGCCAAGAGACCTGGTAATCAAATTATATGTGACTGGTGAATATAGCAAGTGCCAGGATGAACTATCGGGCGAAAAACTGCCTTACAGAACCGTGTATGTACATCAACCCACCTTTATAAAAAAATTTAGCAACAGCCCCAATACACACACCTTCCCGGCGTGGAACTTCCCCGTGTCAGATGATGATTATTTTTATAAAATAACCGAGACATTCAGCGGTGAAAATTTTGATATTGAGAATATATATTATATAAAAGACATTCAGGATATTCCGATTTACACCAGTGGCAATAAAGGAGATACAACTTATTTGCTGGATGTGGCGAGCTATGGTTATGGTTATGATTATTCCGGAACCGGAATTGATAAATATTTACTGCAAACCCGAAGAATGAAAATCATTAAGGAATACTGTACTCTAGAAAGAACAACATGGAACTTTGGTAGTCATATACCTGTGTTAAAAATCAATACCATAAATAAAGATGTTGTAAGCATAGATACAGTACTCACGTCACCACATGGTGTCATAGTCACCGCCAAAGAATCATTGTACCTCTTGGATGGTTTTGATACAAAAGAAGGTAGCTTTTTTGATGCTTTGATAGCAGACTGTGACATTGAATCATCACCACCACCAAATTATAAATCATATACCCCTGATCCCCCAGTCGAAACAAAAAAAACAAAAGGCACAGCCCCCAAAGAAAAACCTGTTTTCTCTGGGCAGCGAGGGGAACAGGCAAATTTTTTCATATACCCGAACCCCAACACCAAAATATTTACATTAAACATACACAGCAATAACCTGGCGCAAAGCAAAATTGAATTGTATGCCAATGACGGAACATTAATAATGACTAAAACACAACTTTCAGAAACCATGCAAATGGACATTAGCAATGAACCACAAGGGATTTATTTCATAAAGCTCATTACTCCTGATAATGTCATAACAAAAAAAATAATTTGCTATTAAAATTATACCTATGAGAAATAAATGCCTGCTTATATC
>CAYFQI010000113.1:0-8787 GCA_964345135.1 uncultured Bacteroidales bacterium | reverse complement strand
AACATTTTAATAATAAGGTTTTTACAACCATTTAAATAATTTTTTCATGTTATCCGGGTAACTATAAATAAAGGTATTAGATAAACATGGGCAGATTTGACAAATGACAATATTACCATATTATTAGAATCAAACACATTAAATTAATCAACAATGAACATTTATGTAGGCAACCTTAATTTTAAGGTAAAAGAAAGTGATCTTAAAGAAATTTTTGAAGAGTACGGAGAAGTAAGTACTGCTAAAATTATTACTGACAAGTATAGTGGTAAAAGCCGTGGATTTGGCTTTGTTACTATGGATGATGATGGAGATGCGAACAAAGCAATCAGCGAGCTCAATGGAGCATCTTTTGAAGACAGGGAAATGGTTGTAAATGAAGCAAGACCGAGAAAATAATGGAAAAAGGTAAAATCAAATGGTATAATGAAATCAAAGGTTATGGTTTCATTACTACCGAAAACAGCGATGATATTTTTGTCCATCGGACAGGAATTTTAAATTCTGATCAACCATTGCAACCCGAACAGGAAGTAAGCTTTGAAACAAAAGAAACTGAGAAGGGCACAATTGCAATTAACGTAACACAAATTATTTAATTTGACCTCATTAAATATTGGCAATATCAATATACCCATTCCCATAATACAAGGTGGAATGGGTATTGGTATTTCATTATCCGGACTTGCGTCTGCAGTAGCAAATATGGGTGGTGTAGGTGTTATTTCAACAGTTGAAATAGGACTTACATCAACAGAAAGTGACTCCGGACACAAGCAAAATAATATTGATGCGATACGCCGTGAGATCCGAAAGGCGCGAAAAAAAACAACGGGTGTATTGGGAGTGAATATAATGATGGTACTTTCTAATTTTTCTGATATGATTAGAACTTCCATAGAAGAAGGTATTGACATTATTTTTTCAGGAGCAGGACTTCCTCTTGATTTACCGAAATACTTAAAAAAGGAAAACAATCCAAAACTTGTTCCCATAATATCATCTGCACGTGCAGCTACTATTATCTGCAATAAATGGAAACAAAATCATAATTATTTACCAGACGCCATTGTTGTTGAAGGGCCTAAAGCAGGCGGTCATTTAGGTTTCAAATACAATGATATTGAAGATAAAAACAATACTCTGGAAAAGCTATTATCTGATGTACTGTTAATTACAAAAGAAATAGAGGACAAATACAATAAAAAAATTCCTGTAATCGCTTCCGGCGGAATTTATACTGGCAATGACATATATCACATCATGCAACAGGGAGCATCGGGTGTACAATTAGGCACACGATTTATTGCTACTGAAGAATGTGATGCATCCCCTGAATTCAAAAACGCCATTATAAACGCTTCGAAAAATGATATTAAAATCATTAAAAGCCCTGTAGGAATGCCCGGAAGAGCTATTTACAATAAATTTCTTCAAGAAGCAAATGATGGCAAAAGAAAACCTTCTTTTTGCAAATATAATTGCATTAAAACATGCGACCCGAAAACTACCCAATTTTGTATTGCAGAAGCTCTTTTGGCGGCATATAACGGAAATCTTACAAATGGCTTTGTTTTTACCGGCTCAAACGCTGATAAAGTTCAAAAAATATCTACGGTTGAAAAAATATTTCATGAGTTGATAAATGAATATCAGAAAGAACAAAATAACGTAAGATCAAAACCTTAAAAAGGAATTTTAATCCTCTGTACCATCGTCCCACCAAACCCCATCAGTAAGCTGAACATCCGGCACATTATTTTCATTGGTGCTGATTTCATTTTGTGGATAAGGAAATCTCCTTGGCGGTTCGCCAAGTGGATTTTTCAGGATTGGTATACCAGTCCGGCGCCAGTCGGTATACACTTCAATAGACTGAAATGGCCATAATGCAATAAATTTCTGGGTAATGATATCTTCAAGGGTTAAGCTTTGAGGTGCCATAGCCAACACGTTATCAAAAAAATCATTATTATTTAAAACAGAATCAATGGATATTCCATAATCCTGCATATCTCGTGATATGGCTTGCTGGTAAGCCATGAAAGCTACATCATAACTCCCATCCGAATGGTTTAATTTGGCTAATCTTAATTTGCATTCTGCTTTAATAAAAAGTAATTCTACATAAGAAATTAAAGGGACTGGAGTATTAGGTTGTAAAACATTATATGAAATATTTGAATATTTAGAACTATTTACATCCATATCTGCATTCCCGTTTAAAGCGGGCACATATGCATTCGAGTCGTATGCTATGGTAATCATTTTTGATCTTCGCGGATCACTGTTATTATTTAACAGATCATACAATGTTTTGCTGATTGAAAATGCATTTCTCATCCTGTACCAAGGATTTTGATGAGAAATATCTTCGGAGCTGCTCCATTTATCAAAAATCATTTCATCACCTTTACTTCTAAAGGCATTTTTCAAACATTGCAAAGCATTTATTGCTGAATTTTGAGCATCTCTTTTACTTAAATGATTATATAGCCGGGCTTTTAATGCCCAGGCAGCTTTATTCCACTTTTCAGTATTCCCGTCATATATAAAATCTTCTTCCCCGGGTGTTTGAATGGATGATTTACCCAAATTTACAATCGCTGAATCTAAAATACGCTGCAAATCATTATAGATATCTTCCTGTTTATCGTATTTAGGCTGACGATTTTCTTTGCCTTTCAATGCTTCTCTATAAGGGATCCTGCCGAATAAATCTGTAGTTGCTGAAAACGTGTAAGCATAAAGTACCTGGGCGATCCCCTTGTATTGATAATTACCTTCTTCTTCTCCGCCTTCAGATGCACGGTCAATAATTGTTTTCAGGTTTTTTAACGTGCTGGCATAAAGATTCAACCATGCATTTTCAGAAAGCTTTGAATTGATACCACTACGCACGTCCAATTCATACATCCTTCCATTTGTCCCTGCGTTATGTTCAGAGAAAACCGAACTATACCAGGCAATATCAGATGCCTCGAGATAATAGGGAACACCACTTGTAACATTCGGAATAAGAGATTGCACGGGAACCTCTTCGGGATTGTTCGGGTTATCATCTATCTCATTCAGTATATTCTCAGAACATGAGATCATTAGTATAAATAATACCATTAAATATATATTGATTGGTTTCACCAGGTATGTAATATAGTGATGCTTCATTTTCATTAAAATTTTAATTTAACTCCTCCACCAAATGATTTTGTGTTTGGAAGGGCTATATATTCAAATCCTCCAATTCCATTTCCACTTGAAGTACTGACTTCAGGATCAAAATTTGGATAATCTGTCATCAACCAAAGGTTTCGCCCGCTAAGATATACTGTTGCTGATTGGGCAAATAATGATTTCAACCATTTCCCAGGAATTTCATAGCTTATCCTGATTTCTCTTAACCTGAAAAACGTGGTATTGAACACGGATGATTCAGATATATTCCATAAAACCTGGTCATAATAAACATCCATCTTATCCGCTGGTATGGTAATATCATTCTCTCCTACAACCACTAGTTGACCATTATTATCTATGTATCCTTTTTTTGCGTTTTCAACTTTTAATCCTTGTTCACGATTCTCTGTTTCTTCTCCTATTCCATATGCCCATAACAACGCATTCATTCCACTGAACATATTCCCGCCTTTTCGCCAATCCGCCTGAATTGATAATGTAAAAGACTTGTATTCAATTGTATTAAAAAAATTAAATTCAAAATCAGGATTTACTTTTGCAATCACTTTTGGATCACCCTGCAGGGGCATCCCGTAATTCGGATTTGCGCTTCCGCTTTCAGTTGTTTTGCGGCTGTCCACTACAATATTGCCGTTTTGATCCCTGACATAAGAAGAACCAAAAATAACAGGATATTCAAGGCCTTCATAGGCAAACACCCCAACACTCTCAAAATTCTGGTCGCCCACGGCAATTCGTTCTACTTCTTTTGATAAAGATTTCACTGTATTATTATAAGTAGTGAAATTGGTGCGTATGGTCCATGAAAAATTATTATTTTTGACAGGTTTTAAAGACAGCATTACCTCATGGCCAATATTTTGAATTTCACCTGCATTCCTGTACTCATTTGCATATCCTGTTGACCTGGGCAAAGGCACAGTAAATATCTGGTCTTTTGCATTGGTCTTATAAAATGTATAATCCACTCCTACACGATTATTAAAAAAACGGAGGTCTATACCTGTTTCAAACGTTTTGTTATTTTGAGGCCTTAAATTATCCGTGCGTAATGTACTTGTTTCTGAATATGCAACAATCTCTTTATAAGGGAACGTGTAACTGGTTCCTGATAAACCTGTTGTATGCGTAGTAGAAAAATAATAATTGTTTGTTGCATATATATCACCTGCTTGTCCAACCTGTGCATAAGAGACCCTGACCTTACCATATGCCAGGTATTTATTTTTTCTGAAATAATCGAGTTCTGTAAATACAAAGCCTAAAGATACAGAAGGATAGAAAAATGTCCTGTTACCTCTTGGCATATTGGAAACAATGTCGGTCCTCCCGGTAGTTGTAAGAAACAACGTGCTTTTGTAGTTCATTTCGAGGCTTCCATATATACCAATAGTCCGTTCACGTGTTATGATACTACTCACGAGTTGTTCATTTGTTCCCATGATATTATCAAATCCGCCAATCTGAATACCTGTTCCCAGTAAACTCTGGGTTGCCGTTCTGGTATCATAAAATTCATTTCCAACGAGTACATTCATTCCAATATCTTCATTGATTTTTCGGGTTACATTGAGTTGCAAATTCGAATAAATTGAATTGAAATAAAAAATACGATCTTTGATTTTTCCTCCAGACGGCAAATCAGGTTCACTTGCTATAACAGGGTATCCCCTCCCCTCACCGGAACCCAGTGAAACAACTCCTTTATCCTTCAGTGTATAATTATCTATACCAGCCCTGTATGATGCATTGAGCCAATCATTCGGAGAATACACGAAATTCATATTTCCAAAAAACCGGCTTGTTTGCTCTTGATAATTATTATGTTCGAGTGCCCAGTATGGATTATCTGCATCTTTCCTGTAATGTTTTTGAATATACTGATTATCGGGGTGTTCATAAGGCGTATTGGCCAAATCATACGTGCGGGGTGCGAAATAAACTGAGAATAAAGGATTGGCCACGTTCGGGCCATCCGGTACCTTATTCACTTTTATATTTGAATAATTCAATGAAGCGCCGGCTTTTATTTTATCTGTCAGGTCTAACATCCCTTTAAACTTTGTTGTAAATTTATCCATTCCGGTTGCAGGAATAATTCCGCTTTGGTTTACTGAAGAAAACCCTAACGCATATTGTCCATTTGTATTTGATGTGGCAATATTCACAGAATTTTTAAATGTTTCACCCGGTTGAAAAAAATCCCCAATATTTTCATATACAGCGGGTGTATTCGTTGGTTTGCCTTCTACAGGAAAGGAATATGGGTTTTGAGCACCTGTCATATAATTTTCTTCCTGTGATTGGTATGGTTCCAGGGTATCAATACGCGGCCCCCATGAATAGGATGAATACAGGTTAAGCCTGCCATCGTCACCTTGAGCATATTGATCTTGCAATTTCGGGAGTCGTGAAACTTGTTCACGTGTATACGTTGAATTAATTGTAACCAGGGTATTTTGTTTTGCATTTGCAGCAGCATCACCACTTTTTGTCGTGATTACCACAACACCATTTGATGCACGTAATCCATAAAGAGCAGCAGCAGCAGCTCCTTTCAGAATGTTAACCGATTTAATATCTGAAGGGTCTATATCCAGGGACCTCGAAGATGGGTCTGTTCCTTCACCCAGTGATGTTGTAAAAGCTCTGTCTGTTGAGACAGGCATTCCATCTACAACATATAAAGGTTGATTATTGGTGGATATGGAACTATTCCCCCTGATCCTGACCTGGGAACCTGCTCCGGGCATGCCACTTTTCTGTTGTACAAGTACTCCGGCTACTTTCCCCTGCATTGCTTTGGCAATATCTTCTTCACCAGAATTTTCTATTTCATCTCCTTCGACCTGTTGGGTTGTATATCCCAATGCTTTTTTCTCTTTTCTGATCCCCATAGCTGTTACCACCACTTCTTCAACAGCTATTGCTTTGGAACGAAGCGCCACATTTATCTGCCGACGGTCGTTCACGGGAAACGTCCGTGTTTCTTTTCCTACAAAACTAAAAACCAATGTATCATGGGGTGATGGTACATTAATCGTATATTTTCCATCTAAATCTGTGATAGTCCCCTGACTTGTACCTTTTACTAAGATTGTGACACCAGGAATAGGCTGACCGTCTTCTGCATCTGTAACTACTCCATTAATTTCAACAGACTGGGCTTCACTTCGCAAAATGAATCCGGCTAAACATAAAAAAACAAGTATCAATCTCTTCATTATACAAAAAAAGATGGTTATATTTCACGTTCAAATATCCATAATTTTTTATTAACTAAAAAGAAAAAAATCATTTTTTTACTATTTAGTTAACCAGACATTTCCTGAAACGGAAATTATACACGCTATAAAGTTATATACAGCCTGCATAATCCAAAAAATATTATTTTTCAAACACGGCCGTTCTACTGAAAAAAATCGAAGGTCTGTCAACTAAATTAAGTCCTGTCTCCCGGAAATTTTCTATCATGCGTTGAAATGGTTTCTTTTTTACATGAAACACGGGCTCTGAAATAAATAATTTCCCGCCTGGTTTTAGTGCATCATGTATTGTTCTGAATAATATTTCTTGTTCAGGTATTTCGTGGATGACATAGAAAGCCAGGATAAAATCCATATAATTTTTATATCCTATGCTGCTGAATGGCCTGTTTTCTAATTCAATTACATTTAAAATTTCATTAGCCTCCATTTTCCTTTTAACAATATCAAGCATTCCTTGCTGAATATCCAGTGCAATGGTCTTACCTGTCTCGTTTAGCATTTGTGCCATAGGGATTGAAAAATAGCCCGGCCCACACCCCAGGTCCAATACTGTCATATTGGGTTGTATATATCTTTTAAGAATTTTTTTAGGAGGCTGTAATAATGTGCGCATCAGGCTATCTATATTGCCAGCCTGTTCTACAGGGCAAATCCGTTTATCTTTTTGATTACTCATGACTATTTTTTGGTTTTAGGATTATCTATACTAAGACGTAATCATACAAAAATATTATGTTATATTATAAAATACCCTGTAAATATAATTCATGGGTCTGGTCATTCGAAAAAACATATTCTTTTTAGTTTAAAGAAAACCGGGTCCTGATATATACACTTCCACCCCCGATAAATCCGTTTTTTAATTCAAATAGACTAAAAAAGGGGTGCCCAATAAGTCCGGACACCCCTTTTTGTATTATAGCAATGATCATTTATTCTTTCACGAGGATTCCTTTGAGCGATCCATTACTTGTTTCAAAAGAAATAATATACATTCCTTTCATTAAATCTGAAATATCTATTGATTGAATATTACCGGACTGAACAATTTTCATTGTTTTACCTGATAAATTTGCGATGGATACTTTTTGAATCTCAACATCTCCCGAGATGAACACTACATCCTCTGCAGGATTGGGATAATACGTAATGACTTCATTACTAATTACATCATCAATTGCCTGCGGTGAATAAGTGAATGACCTTGTTTCGCTCCACGGGCCGGTGTTTCCTCCAATATCAACAGCTCTTACTTTCCAGTCGTAGCTACCTTCTTCCGTTACCACAACAGTTGCTTCGGTTGCATTACCTGCATCATAAATGCTGTCACCTACCATTATCTCGTATTTTGCAATACCATAAGCATCAGCCGCTGCGTTCCATATTAACAATACACTAGAATCTGGAGTGGCATACTGATCCAAAGGCCTGTAGAGGATAGGTGCGGTTGGTGGAACTGTATCCGTGATTTTTATTGTAAATGTATCTACACTGCTCCATGCTCCCACGTTACCTGATCCATCAATAGCACGCATTTTCCATGTATGAGGTCCATCTAACAGAATAACAGGTGAATTTAAAAAGTCATTAGAACCTGCATTGAATATACTATCGTCAATACTGATCTCGTAATTTTTAATTCCACTGAGATGATCTGTTGATTTTTCCCATATAAATAAAGGAGTAATATCACCTATGGTATCACCTTGAGAAGGAATTACAAGTGTTGGTGCATCAGGAGCTTCAGTATCTTCTTTGGGTAGTCCGCTATATACTTCAATTTCCCAGAATGATACTCCATACGGGCCTTTTTCGGTTGCATACATCCGTATATATCTTCCAGAATCTGCAAGGCCTGTAATTTCTTCATAATAATGATCATCATACGTTTCCTCTAGTGATCCAGAGCGATGATAGATGGAATCCCAACTTGATGTATCCTCAGCTACCTGCAACTCATATTCTCTGGCATAAGCACTTTCCCAGATTATTTTAACCCTGTTGATCTCGTATACCTGTCCTAAATCAACATAATACCAGGTAGGCACATGGAACTCACTACCCCAGCGTGTTACATAGTCACCATCATTTCCACCTTCCAGTGTTGTTAAACCACCTTGTATAGATTCTGCTACTGCGTCTTTATTAAGGGCAATGTTGGTAATACCTGTAAGGTAAAACATCCTTGTTTCACTCCATGTCCCGGCATTACCGTTTATATCTATGGCTCTTACTCTCCAGGTAGTATCTGTTTCAGGGAGTACTGGAGCCTGATAGCTTGTATTGTTTCCAGCGCTATATGTAGTTCCGGCAATTTCAA
>CAYFQI010000112.1:0-8798 GCA_964345135.1 uncultured Bacteroidales bacterium | reverse complement strand
AATCCTGATGAGTTAAGTTCTTTGTTTATTCAATTAAATGAAGATTTGGCTTATGCCAGAACGTATTACCCTAAGTCTTCAATTACGTCTTACTTAAATGCATTAACTCAAAAAGCATATTCCATCATTTACCGTAATAAGCCGGTTAAGACCAACAAAATTACAAAATTCTGGAAATATGAATATCCCCAAATTTTATACGCTATACGTAAAGAAATGTTCTATTCATTTATGATATTTTTTATAGCAGCGTTGATTGGTGTTCTTTCGACACATCACGACCCTGAATTTGTCAGAATTATTTTAGGCGATCAATATGTTAATATGACATTGGAAAATATGGAAAAAGGAGATCCGCTAGCTGTTTATAAAAAAATGGATGAGGTCCCCATGTTTTTTGGGATTAGTATGAACAATATTTATGTATCATTTATTACATTTTTATTTGGTTGTTTTACAGCACTGGGAACAGGTTTCTTGCTTTTACAGAATGGTGTAATGGTTGGAACATTTCAATATTTTATGATTCAACATGGGTTTATTGCAGAATCGGCTGGTACAATATGGCTTCATGGTGCATTGGAAATATTCTCGATCATTATGGCAGGTGCTGCCGGTATTGTATTAGGAAATAGCATTGTTTTTCCGAAAACGTATTCACGGGCTGTTTCTTTTAGAAAAGGAGCTGTAAAAGGAGGAAAAATCATTTTTGGTTTAATCCCTGTATTTATTATTGCAGCATTTCTTGAAAGTTTTGTAACAAGATATACCCAGGCTCCGTATGTATTAAAGTTCTCAATCATTGCGCTTTCATTGGCTTTCATTGTTTATTACTATTTTTTATATCCTAAACAATTAATTCATAAATCAAAAACTAAAAACTATGGAAAATCAACCAATTCAATTTAAAAAAGAAAGAGATTTCGGGGAGCTTTTCAATGCTACCTTTGCCTTCATAAGACAAGAATTCTCAAAATTCGGTAAAATGATGTTGTATTATGTTGTACCCTTTTTGTTAGCATTGGGCATATTGATGGTCCTCGTCCAAAAGGCTCAAATTAATTCAATGACCCAAATGTCTGCTCAGGGAAACTTTTTTGGTATGTTTGGTAGAATAGGATGGTATTCAATTTTAACCGGTATCTTAGCATTGTTTACCCAAGCTATTATCTTAGCCAATACATACGGATACATTTATTTATATGTCGAAAAAGGGAAAGATGGCTTTACGATTAAAGAAGTTTGGGATTTGGCCAAAACAAAGCTTCTTTCAGTAATTGGTGCTTCCATTGTTGTAAGTCTGATTGTTGGATTGGGATTTGTTTTGTGCATTATACCAGGTATTTATCTGGGGGTTTCTTTGAGTGTAATATTTATTGTCATGTTTTATGAAAAAAAAGAATTTGGTGATGCCTTTTCACGTAGTTTTGATTTAACAAAACTCGATTTTTGGAATACCTTATTGATTTTGGTTGTGCTTTATGTAATTGTCATTGTGATAGGATATGTCCTTGCAATTCCAACCATGGCAGCCGGGGTAGGGTCTATGCTTACATCCGTAAGAACTGGTTCTGAGGTGGCGAACATGTCAACCGGTATCATTATATTATCCACCATCATCAATGTTGTCTCTTACCTCTTGTATACTATTCCTTATGTGGCTATTTCTTTTCAGTATTTTAATTTGTTAGAAAAAAAGGAAAAACCCTCATTAGAAGAAAAAATAAACAATGTGAATCAATAAATGAAAATAACCAGGAGATAAGCTTTTTTAACAATGAGTCCAAAGACATTTGCCATTATAATTTTCTGTGTTTTGTTTTGCATTAATGCTAAAACGGTTTCATTTGAAAATCATCCAAAACAAGCCAATTCGCTGAAAGAAGATGATGAAGAGGTGCATGTGAGAAAACCAGCAGAAGGGTTTTTTACACCATATTATAATAAAAAAGCTTATCATTACCGCCAACAAGATATCGTTCAGGAAAAAAATAATGCATTGGAAATGTTTTGGTATTGGCTGCTCAGAACATTACAAAAGGGGAAAGGCTTTATCAAGACATTTCCAATCATCCTTAGAATTTTTTTAATCGCATTGGTACTTTTATTTATCTATATATTGGTTACCAAAACAAAATTTTACCGGTTGTTTTATGCTCAGCAAGAAGCCAAACCTATTCAATTTCAGGAATTGGATTCGAATATTGAACAACTTGACTTTGATGAAATGATCAAAAAAGAATATATGAATAATAATTTTCGTAATACCATCCGGTTTCTTTATTTGAAATTATTAAATATGATGGATCAGCATGAGGTCATCAGCTATTCCAAAGATAAAACCAACAGGGATTACCTGAATGAAATCGGTTCAAAAGAAATACAAAGCAAATACCAAACAGCAGTAAATATATATGAATATGTTTGGTATGGTCATTTTTCAATCAAACAAAAAGATTGTGACCATTTTATTCAACAATTCGAACATTTATTTAAAATTGTCAATGCTTAAAAAAACAACATATTTCTTCATCATTACAGGATTATTTGTTTTATTGATCATCATAGAACATTATGCTCCGGAGCCTGTTAATTGGAACTATTATTTTAGTGCATCTAAGAAAGATCCGTACGGATGTAAAATTTTACGGGATATGCTCCCTGTCTCCTTTAATGATCATGAAATACTAACCAACGATGAGTCACTATATCCAAACATTACTACCCAAAAATCAACGAATACTTCCAATTTTATGATTATAACAAATCAGTTTAATATTTCTTCCCTGGATTGTAATGCATTGTTGGATTTTGTCAAAGAGGGGAATCATGTATTTATCTCTGCTCTGGATTATACCGGCCCTTTTGCCGATACGCTAAACATCAGTTCTGGACATCTTTTGATATCTGTGAAGTCTATAGCTCAAAAAGATAAAAACAATTCAAGGCTTTACTTTGTAAATCCCAGGTTAAAAACCGATTCCGGATATTTGTTTACCAAACGTATGCCTGCTCATTATTTCAATTCTTTCGACACTGCATCTTCCATTGTATTAGGAAAATACAAAAAACATCTGGTCAATTTTATTAAAACACAGTATGGGAATGGTGCTTTTTACTTGCATTGCCAGCCATTGGCCTTTACCAACTTTCATCTCTTATACAGCAACCATGAATACGCTTCAAAAGCTTTGTCTTATTTGCCGGTCAACACAACTATATGGGATGAATATTATAAGCCCCATAAAATAAAGATCAGGACCCCTTTGAAATTTATTCTATTGAACCCGCCCCTTAAAATGGCATATTATATTACACTGCTTTCAATATTATTATATATGTTGTTTGAAGGCCGTAGAAAACAACGTATTGTACCGATACTATATCCTCCGAGGAATGATTCTGTGGAATTTATCAGAATAGTTGGAAAATTATTTTTACATAATCATGACCACAAAGACATTGCCATGAAAAAATTTAATTATTTTAATGATTATGTGCGTACGAATTACTATTTGTCTACGAATGATATTGATTCAAACTTTTACAACGCCCTTTCGCGTAAATCGGGAGTATATATTGAATTGATTCGAGAGATATATGAAATGGCTTCAAACCTTTCAAATTCCCTAAAAATATCGAAAGAACAACTCAACCATTTTTATAAAAAAATTGAAACATTTTATTCCAAATCATATTAACTACACTAAGCTATGGAAAACGATCAAATTTTTGAAAACCGGATAGATATCACTCCGATCAGTGAAAAAATTAAATTGCTTAAACAAGAAATTGGAAAAGTTATGGTAGGGCAGGAGGACATGGTCAATCAACTCATTATGGCCATTCTTTCAAATGGACATGTATTGATTGAAGGCGTTCCTGGGATTGCCAAAACACTTACAGCCAAATTGATAGCCAGATGTATATCAGCTGATTTTTCACGTATTCAGTTCACTCCAGATTTAATGCCTTCCGACATTATAGGGACCACTGTATACAATAATGCCAAAAATGCATTTGAATTTAAACAAGGCCCGGTTTTTTCGAATATTATCCTTATCGATGAGATAAACAGGAGCCCTGCCAAAACACAGGCTGCCCTTTTTGAAGTCATGGAAGAACGTCAGGTTACAGTTGATGGCACTACTTATCACATGCAAAGCCCATTTCTCGTTTTTGCGACACAAAATCCTATAGAACACGAAGGAACATACCGATTACCTGAAGCTCAAATTGACCGGTTCCTCTTTAGGATAAAAATTACATACCCATCTAAAGAAGAAGAGGTGACCATTCTGAAAAACGCAAATCAACGTGAATTAAAAAAGGAAGAAGATTTGGTGTCTCCGGTCTTATCTGTGAACGATATTATGAAGTTTCAGCAAACCATACAATCTATTCATATTGAGGATCATTTAATGAATTATATTGCAGAACTCATCACTACCACACGCAACCATCCCTCATTGTTTATGGGAGGGTCCCCCAGAGCATCTCTCAACATATTGATTTCTGCCAAAGCACAGTCCGCCATTGAAGGACGAGATTTTGTTACACCGGAAGATATTCATGCTGTTTTGAAACCTGTTCTGAACCATCGGTTATATTTAACTCCTGAAAAAGAATTGGAAGGAAGCTCTACTGAACAAGTCATAAAAGATATTATAAAATCAGTTGAAGTTCCAAAATAAACATTTAAAATTGAGTTTTTTATATCCGTTTTTTTAGTTCTTGATGTGGCAATTTTAGGGGAGTTTTTGAACTTTTGTAGCTTAAATAATACTTGGTGAACAATCACTGTGTTATCTATGAAAATAAACATATTAAACATCCAATCAAATAAAAATAAAAACGAGTGAAACATTTATTTACTACGAAAAGATTATATCTGACTCTAATTGGTGTGGTGTTATTATATATTACAGGGTTTTATTTTGAGGTCTTTTGGATCATTGCAAAAATTGTTTTTTTTGCATTAATATTGTTTGTGTTTATGGATGTTTACATGCTTTTTCTGACTAAAGATAAAGTGCTAATATCAAGAGAATTGCCTAATAAATTATCAAATGGTGATGACAATCAGGTTACCATATATATAAAGAACCAATTTAATTTTCCGGTCACCGTTGATATTATTGATGAAATACCTGTTCAATTTCAGAAACGAAACTTTCGCATAAGACAATTCATAGAACCTGGTGAAGAAAAAAAGATCCAATATCTATTAAAACCAAAAAAAAGAGGCATTTATGAATTTGGTCAGGTGAATGCATACATTACATCCAATATAAAATTAGTTTGCAGGCGTTTTACCAACCTTACAAAAAAGACTTCAGTGCCTGTATATCCATGTTTTCTTAGTATGCATCAATACCGGTTATTGGCTTTTTCAAACAGGTTGACGGAAGTAGGGATCACAAAACTGCGAAAGATAGGGCATCATACCGAATTTGAACAGATTCGCAATTATGTTATAGGTGATGATTACCGTACTATCAATTGGAAAGCCACAGCGAGAAAGTCAAAATTAATGGTGAATCAATATCAGGATGAACGGTCACAACAAATTTATAATATTATAGACATGGGCCGTTCTATGAAAATGCCTTTTGAAGAAATGACATTATTGGATTATGCCATAAATGCATCCCTGATCATATCCGATACTGTATTGCATAAATATGATAAAGCAGGATTGGTGACCTATAATACCACCATTAATACTTTTTTAAAAGCTGAGCGAAAAAACAATACCATGCATCATATTATGGAAGCGCTGTATAAACAAGAAACGCAATTTGAAGAATCTTCATTTGAATTTTTATTTGCCATGATCAAGCGCAACATATCCCATCGAAGCCTGCTGATCATATATACCAACTTCGAATCATTGGCCTCTCTCCGAAGACATTTGCCCTATCTGATCAAGCTTGCATCTATGCATTTGGTATTGGTGGTGTTATTTGAAAACACAGAGATAGAAAATCTTACACAAAAGACAGCAGATCATATAGAAGATATGTATATCCAGACAATTGCAGAAAAATTTATGTATGAAAAAAAACTGATTGCAAAAGAATTGGAAGCATATGGCATTCGAAGCATACTGACCAAGCCAGAAAATCTTACCATTCAATTGATAAATAAGTATTTAATGATGAAAAGCAGAGGGGAGATATAAATGAAAAAGAACCAGTCCAAACGCTTTATCACACATGCGCATGATTTTAAAATGGAAAGATAGGTATAGAGCTTTCAAAAGATAAATGATTTAGAGGAAACCGCTTTAAACCTAAAAACCAGATAATGGTTTACTTTAAAAAATTAAAATATTGTATGAATGAAAATAATAATATTATTATGCACCTTCCTTTTTTTGCTAGGCTGTGAAAAAGAAAAGGAAAAAGAACCTAAACATGAGTTAATGAGTATTCAAAGCAGTTTTGAAACGACATTAGAGGATTGGAAAGAAAAAGGAGGAAGTGGAGAACGCTATTATACTGAAGATATTTCCATTGCATCTGCTAAAGCATATGAAGGTGAAAATTTATGTAAATTCAGGGTTACTCCCGAAAGCTATGTAGCAAAAGGAAACCGGACTGAGCTAACATTTGACCAGGGTGCTGTAGAGGGAGATAAAAGTTGGTATGAGTGGAGTATATACATTCCCTCGTCATATCAGGATGTGTTGTTGGAGGACAGTACAGGTGCCCCTCATTGGCAGGTAATGGGGCAATGGCATCAACAGCCTGATTTTGAAGGTGATGAAGATTGGGGTCATTATTCTGAGCAAGGCAAATCTGTACCATTGGCGTTTAACTATTTGTATTTTACGAATGACGATCCGGAATATATTGCGTTAAAAAATGATCCCCGCACTGCAACATTATATGGCTATGATTCAACATGGAATAATGTATCCGTATTATCTTTATCTGTCGGGGATCCACCAGTTTCAGTTGCTGTACATATAATTTAAAAAAGATCAATGGTATAGAATCAAAGTTCATATTAAATGGTCTCAACAGCAGGATGGATTTGTAGAAGCATGGATCAATGATGTACCATTTACAGATGGGAAATATTATGGAAAAAACATGTTGAACAGTGTATCTCACTATTTTAAATTTGGATTGTATAGAAATCCAAATATCTCGTATACCAATGAGGTGTATTATGATGATGTATTGATATATTAGCTTGAGCTCGTCATTGGAAACGAATAAATATTAAAAGACAATTATTTTTTAATTATTAATGAAAAAATAATACATTTGCGTTTATAAAAATTAGTGTTTGCTCTTTAAGCATGCTTCAAAGAATACCAGTATAGTGCTCATAGTCTTGATACGAATAGTGGTTCAGTCATGAGATTTCACGTAAATGATTGTTTTTAAATCAAGCGTAAGTCGGACTTTAGAATGTAGAAAAGATTTTGTGAAATTATCTTTTCTTTGTTCATGAATTAGGTAGGTATAATCAATTGATATTTAATATATAAAAAAATGAAAATCTCGTTATTATTCGTGCTATTAACATGCATTCAATTCCAAAATGTATGTTCGCAAAAGCACACGATAAGTGGATTTGTCACAGATCAGAAAACAGGTGAACGATTAACAGGTGTTAATATCTATGAATCAGGTTCATTAAAAGGAACAATAACAAATGTATATGGATTTTATAGCATCACCCTCCCAGAAGACAGTATAAAATTAGTTTGTTCATATGTCGGATATCAGGCAATAGAAAAAAGTTTTTATTTGAATAATGACACAATTATAGATTTTAACTTTTCAAAAGCAGAAGAAATAGAAGAAGTCAAGGTCTATGGCAATAAATCTTCTGTGGATTATACACAAATGAGTCTGAATAAAATAAATCCTATTACGATTGAACGTTTACCGGTATTGCTTGGTGAGAAAGATTTAATCAAAACGATTCAACTTCTGCCTGGAATACAGTCAGGGTCAGAAGGGAGCAGTAATTTTTATGTACGAGGGGGTGGCCCTGACCAGAATCTTATCCTGCTTGATGGCGTACCTGTTTATAATGTTTCTCATTTATTTGGTTTTTTTTCTGTTTTTAACACAGCCGCTGTACAAGATGTCAGGATAATTAAAGGCGGTTTCCCTGCAAGATATGGAGGCAGATTATCATCAGTTCTTGATATCAGGCTCAAAGAAGGAAATAATAAAGAGTTTGAGGGAGAGGGAAGTATTGGTTTAATATCATCGAAACTAACGCTTGAAGGGCCCATCATTAAAGATAAATCGTCATTTTTAGTTTCAGGTCGAAGAACGTATGTTGATATTTTGACACAGCCTTTTATTCAAGCCGCTAACACGGGAGATGATAAAGTTACAGCAGGATATTTCTTTTATGATTTTAATGTGAAGACAAATTACCTTTTTTCCAATAATGATCGCCTGTTTTTCAGTGTATATTCCGGAAAAGATAAAGCATACAGCAGGTTTACATACAATTATGATTTTGGAAATGAAATACATAAAGAGAAAATGCAGCTTTGGTGGGGGAATATAACAGGTGCATTAAGATGGAATCATGTTTTTAATAACCAATTATTCAGTAATACAACAATTACCTATACCAGATATAAATTTTTAGTAGGTGATGAAGGCGAATACATCACACCTTCATATTCTGACAAATTTAATATTCATTATTTCTCAGGGATCAATGACATTTCAGGAAAAATAGATTTTGATTACACGCCCTCACCGGATCATGATATTAAATTTGGTACAAATTTTACACATCATGTATTTCATCCA
>CAYFQI010000111.1:0-8854 GCA_964345135.1 uncultured Bacteroidales bacterium | reverse complement strand
TCAATCAACTTAAAAACTTAGAAACTTAAAAACTTAGAAAAATAAACAGATGAAACCGGATAAATTAAAACCACTGATCAATTTACTTGATGATCCGGATAATGAAGTGTATTCAGTTGTATCCGCTCAATTGATTAACCAGGGTAAACATATTATTCCAGAATTGGAAAAAACATGGGAATACTCGGTCAATGAATCACTTCAGTCACGCATAGAAGATATTATTCATGAAATTCATTTCAGAAGTACACAAAAAGATTTATCCGGCTGGATCAACAATTATAGCCATAACCTTTTTGAAGGTGCATGTTTAGTTGCAAAACATCAATATGCAGAACTTGATGTAAAACAAGTACAGGGATTTATTGACGTGATAAAACGCGATGTCTGGTTGGAATTGAACAACAATCTTACGGCAATGGAAAAAGTGAAAATATTGAACCGTATTATCTTTGATATTCATGGATTCGCTGCTGTTCCCAAAGATATGAATATGCCTCATCATTATTATATTAACCGGTTAATAGAAAATAAAAAAGGAAATGATATCTCTATTGGTATTCTGTATATGATCATTGCTCAAAAACTTGATATCCCTATTTATGGAGTGAATTTTCCCCATAATTTTTTATTGGCATATATTGATCAATACAACTATGGGAAGTTATTTCGGGATAATATCCTGTTTTATATTGACCCAATAAACAAGGGAACTATATATGGCCGTGAAGAATTGGAGTTGTTTATAGAAAAATTGAAAATTCCAACGAAAAAATCGTTTTTTACCCCCTGTGATAATATCAGGATAATACAACGACTGATATCTGGATTAATGACCTCGTACGATGAAGTAAACCATAATGAAAAATTAAACCAATTACGCGAATTATTCTCAATTGTAAGTTAAATAGTTTTTTTAGAGATGCCCTTAAATTTCAAGTTTACTATACTTTTTGATCCAGCCATAGAGTATTGCTATACCAATTTCATAAACCCTTTGTGTCTTTGTTATGGTATATTTTCCATATATAATTTCTGATAAAACTTTTAGATTTAAGCTTTTACGGTAGCGATTAATTATCCTGTTGTCTTTCATGTTTTTTTACTTTTGTATAATAATTGCAGTAGTACCTAATAAAATATTAAAAACCTTTTACCAGGGATTTTGTATTTTATTTAAATTTACTAATTTTGAACAAAGCTGTTTTTTTTTAACCTTAAAAAATTCCTGCCTTGAGAATACAAACACTTCACCAATTTTATGATTTAATGCTTGAAAATCACGATTTAAGAAAAGAAATCGTGAAAAAATATTTGACTGAAGACAAGCAAATTGATTTAAAAGAAATCGATTCATTAAAAAAACATCTTGATTCATTGGTTCGCATTAATCAAAAAGACGGATATTATATTTTACAGATAGAAGATGAACTGAATATTTCTTTGGATTTAACCTATGAAATAGAAGAATTAAAAAAAGATATTATCTATTTGGAAGAAGGTGAAGAACAATTTATTCAATATCTTTCAGGTTTACATGATGATTTTGACTCCCAGGTTGATCAGGGAGTGTCTTATTTAAAAGGCCAAAACATCAGGAACTTCATTACAGATAGGGATGGAACAGTGAATAATTATTGCGGACGATACCAGTCATCTGTACAATCCATTTATAATGCAGTTTTTTTGAGCCGTTTTGCAGGCCATGCAGCAGAAAAATCAATTATTTTAACTTCTGCTCCCCTGGAAAATATCGGCCTGGTTGACATCAGTATAAGTCCTGATCATTTGTTTGTTTATGCCGCATCAAAAGGAAGAGAATATATAAAAGATGGTCATAGGAACCATTTTCCGATAGAACATTTTAAACAGGAAAAACTTACTGAATTAAATAAATTATTGTCTGATTTAGTAAAACGTCCAGAATACCAAAAGTTTACATTGATTGGATCGGGATTGCAATATAAATTCGGACAGACTACCATTGCCAGGCAAGATGTGAATCAATCCGTCCCCGGCAATGAATCAGAAGTTTTTTTACAACATATTCAATCTCTCGTTAAATCAATAGACCCTCGAAATGATTTTTTCAGGATAGAAGACACCGGGAAAGACATTGAGATTATTCTCACCCTTGAAGATGCCCGGGGGAAAACCAAAGATTTTGACAAAGGAGATGGTGTCTGCTTTTTAAATGAAGATCTTAATTTGCAAATTGAATCAGGCAGTAATTTGATTTGTGGAGACACCCCTTCTGATGTACCCATGGTAAAATTTATCAATGCTCATTCTGACAATAATGGTGTAATTTTTGTAACTGAAGATGATGATTTAAAAAAACAGGTAAAAGCATACAGTAAAAATCCTATCTTTGTATCAACACCGGATGTGTTGGTCACCATACTTAATAAAATGGCTTTGCAAACGAATCAATAATATATTGATCATGAAATTACATACAACCACGTGGATTTTATAGATATCGAATAACAATAAATACAAATTATATGCAAAAAAAAGGGATTATTTTTGATTTAGACGGTGTAATTACTCAAACAGCGAAAGTACATTTTTTAGCCTGGCAACAAACATTCCAGGAATATCTTGAAAAATCAGGCAAACCTTCGCATTTTACGTATGATGATGATTATGTCCCGTATGTTGATGGAAAACCCAGGTATGAAGGTGTTGAATCTTTTTTAGCATCACGAAATATTGAACTCACATTTGGAGATTTTACAGATGCACCGGGTGAAGAAACCATTTGTGGCATTGGAAATCGAAAAAATGACAAATTCAGGGAAATAGTGTTAACCGAGGGTGTTGAAGTTTATGAATCAACAATACAGATGGTCAGGGAAGCCAGGGCAAAAAACATTAAAACAGGTGTTGCATCATCAAGTAAAAATTGTCAGTTTATATTAGAGGCCACAGGGTTAACGGACTATTTTGAAACCATAATAGATGGCAGTGTATCCCAGAAATTAAATTTAAAAGGAAAACCCTATCCCGATATTTTTATAAAAGCTGCAGAAAACATGGGATTGTATCCCAAAGACAGTGTAGTTGTTGAAGATGCTATATCAGGAGTACAGGCAGGACGTAATGGTAATTTTGGCCTGGTCATCGGGGTGGCACGTAATGGTGGGATTAATGCATTAAAAGCAAATGGGGGAGATATTGTTGTTAATGATTTAAATGAATTATCGCTAAAAGATATAGATCATTGGTTTAAAGAAGGAGTGCATAAAGATAACTGGATGTTGACTTATTATAATTATGAACCCGGCGAAGAGAGGCTGCGTGAATCTTTAACAACAACCGGGAATGGATATTATGGTGCCCGTGGAGCATTGGAAAGCGAAAAAATGCATGATAACTTGTTTTACCCGGGTACATATATTGCCGGGTTATTTAATAAAATCCCATCAAAAGTACATGACAAAACCATTTATAATAATGATTTTGTAAACTGTCCTAATTGGCATTTAATTCAATTTAAAATTGGTGATGATGAACAACCTGTCCGTGTCCAGGATAGTAGAATTTTTGACTATCAGCATCAATTGAATATGAAGGATGCTTTAATGCAGCGAATATTCAGGTGTGAAGATAAAAAAGGCCGGATTACGAAAATTCAGATTAAACGGTTCGCTGATATGGTTAATCCTCATTATGGTGTCGTACAGTATTCAATTACACCTGAAAATTATGAAGATAAAATTACATTCATTTCAGGAATTGACGGATCCGTAATAAATTATGGCGTTGAGCGATACAGGCAATTGAATTCAAAACATCTTGAGACAATTAATAAAGAGTATAAAGAACACTTGATCCATTTACATTCACGTACAAATGCATCAAAAACAGATATTTATATGACGTCAAAAAATTCTTTATATGAAAATGATAAAGCAATAATAGTAGATCGCGATAATGATATCAAAGAACATGAGATATATGAACTTCTTTCATTTAATGCCAAAAAGGATACGACATACTCCCTGGAAAAAATCACAAGCATCTATACATCCCGTGATGAAAATATTCCTGATCATATTATGGCATCCAGGAATGATGTAAAACAGGCACCACAGTTCCTTCAGATGTTTGAAGAACATAAAAAACAATGGCATCAATTATGGAACAGAGCAGATATTACAATTGAAGGCGATAGATTCGTACAGAAAGTGGCACGTCTCCATTCATACCATTTACTCGTATCCGGTTCAAGGCATAATGTAAATATTGATGCGGGTATGCCCGCCAGGGGATTACACGGTGAAGCGTACAGGGGGCATATCTTTTGGGACGAATTATATATATTACCTTTTTATAATAAGCATTTCCCGGAAGTGGCCAAAGCACTGTTAAAATACAGGTATAAACGACTGGATGACGCCCGTGAGCATGCCAGGGAAAACGGGTACCAGGGAGCTATGTTTCCATGGCAAACAGCAGATGATGGAAAAGAGGAAACTCAAGAAATTCATTATAACCCTGTTTCAGATTCATGGGGGCCTGATTTAAGCCGCAGGCAGCGACACGTATCAATAGCCATTGCTTATAATATGTGGGAATATTATCAGAATACAAATGATACAGGATTTTTAAATGAATTTGGCGGAGAAGTATTCTTTGAAATTTGTCGTTTTTGGGCAAGTATAGCAGAATATGATAAAAATGATCAGCGATACCATATCAAAGGTGTTATGGGGCCTGATGAATTTCATGAAAAATACCCCGGTAAACCCGATGAAGAAGGAGGGCTTGATGATAATGCATATACCAACATAATGGTAAGCTGGCTCTTAACAAAGGCCCGGCAGGTTTTCAACGAAGTAGCAGAAGATGTAAAGAATAAGATCAATTTAACGAGTGAAGAAGTTAAGAAATGGAATGAGATATCCGAAAAATTATGTCTTTATATCTCAAAAGATGGTATAATTGAACAATTTAAAGGATTCTTTCAGCTTAAAGAACTCAATTGGAGTCATTATAGACATAAATATGGAAATATTCGGAGGATAGACAGAATCTTGAAAGCTGAAAATGATTCTCCGGATAATTATAAATTAACCAAACAGGCCGATACCTTAATGGCTTTTTATTTGTTAACACCCGAAGAATTCAGGCAGACCCTCGATAAAATGGGATATCACTTTGATGACCCCTGCTATTTATTGCAAAAAAATTATGATTATTATATTGAACGAACAACCCATGGTTCAACCCTTAGCTATGTTGTGCATGCATATATTTTAAAATATTTAAATGTAGATAAATGGATTATTTGGGATTGGTTTATTAGTGCGATGAAAAGTGATATATACGATACACAGGGTGGAACAACTCTTGAAGGCATTCATTCTGGTGTGATGGCAGGTACACTCGACATTATAGTTAAAAATTTTGCCGGGTTAAATCTTGAAGAAAAAATTAATATTTCGCCAAAATTACCCGAGCATTGGCATTCTGTAAGTTTCAAAATTGTTTATAAAGGTGAAGAATTTGATTATAAGATCACTCAGGAAACCGTGGAGATCAAAAATGCAGACGATCATGTAAGCAAACTTTCCCTTTTGGTTAATAATGAAACATACAGACTTAGCGACCAAAAATATGTTAAAATTCCATACCGGTTGACCGATATTTAAAAACCTGATTTTTTGACAGTCTCTGACTTAACCTCTAATAAATATTTTTAATAATCCTATAATTTATATAGGAAATTAGAGTTATTAAAATAAAAACTTTTATCTTTGTATAATAATAATATAACAAATGCAAAAAACAATATACCTGGATAACAATGCAACCATGCCAATTCATCCACGAGTAAAAAAGGTAATACTCGAGGCAATGGAACAATACGGGAACCCTTCCAGCATGCATTATGTAGGGCAAGCATCTCGTAATGCAGTGGAAATGGCAAGAGTACAAATTGCTGAAAGTATTGGAGCCAAACCGGGTGAAATACTTTTTACAGGCAGTGGGACAGAAGCAAACAATGCAATAGTACACACCATTTTTGAAAATGCCTTTAACAGGCAAAAAAATGTTGTACAACCATCTAATGGACACTATCCACATGTAATAACATCTGCCATTGAACATCCTTCCATGCTTTCAACATTGGATTATTATAGAAGAAAAGGACTTGAAGTCACGTATATACCTGTTGATCATGATGGCATTGTAGATGTAGAGAATGTAAAGATGAATATCCGAGAAAACACGAGGCTCATCTCGATCATGCATGCCAATAATGAAACAGGCACCATTCAACCAATAGAGGAAATTTCTAAAATCGCAGAAGAACATGAAGTGACTTTTCACACCGACGCAGTACAGGCATTTGGTAAAATACCTGTTAATGTATCCAAAATGAATATTGATATGCTTACAATTTCCGGGCATAAAATATATGCTCCCAAGGGGATTGGCGCATTGTATATAAAAAAAGGAACCCCCTTTATGCCATTTATTTATGGCGGCCACCAGGAGTTGAACCGCAGGGCAGGAACTGAAAATGTTTTGGGAATTATTGCAATGGGAAAAGCTGCAGAAATAGTTAAAAATGACAGTGAAAAAGAAAATAGAAAAATTGCCCGTTTGAAAAATAAACTTAGAAACGGGTTAAAAGAAAAAATACCGTATATATTTTTTAACGGAAGCCAGGAACATTGTTTGCCCAATACATTAAATGTTACATTTAAATACATTGAAGGCGAATCAATACTTCTGTATGCAGACTTTGAAGGTATTGCGTTATCTACAGGATCGGCATGTTCTACAGGCAGTCTCGAACCCTCGCACGTGATCATGGCGTTTGGCTTTGATGCGGAGCATGCTCATGGTTCTGTAAGGTTTAGCCTTGGAAGAGAAAATACCGAAGAAGATATTGACCATGTTTTAAAAAAATTACCGGGAGTCATTGAAAGATTAAGAAAGATGTCTCCTTTGTACTCGGAATAATGTATAAAATTAATTTAAAAAATAACGATTATGAATTGGATATATTCAGATAAAGTAAAAGAACATTTTCAACAACCTAAAAATATATTGGAAAATGAAGATGCTTATCAGGCTGACGGCATTGGTGAGATAGGGAACCCTGTTTGCGGGGACATGATGCTGATGATGATCAAAGTTGATAAGGAAAAAAACGTGATTACCGATTGCAAGTGGAAAACTTATGGATGTGCAAGTGCTATCGCATCTACTTCAATGCTTTCGGAAATGGTGAAAGGAAAAAAGCTGGATGAAGCTTACAACATAAAACCACGAGATATTATTCAGGCATTGCATGGATTGCCCAATAATAAGATTCATTGTTCTGTATTGGGAGATAAAGCATTGAGAAAAGCCATTGATGATTATTATAAAAAAAACAATATCAAACGTGAAGCGTATGAAACGGAAAATAAAATAGTCTGTACTTGCCTCAATGTTTCCGAAAACGATATCAAAGAACAAGTAATGAATAACAATGTAGACACGTTTGAAGCATTGCAGGAACATACTAAAATTTCTACTTCTTGTGGCCAATGCGAGAATGAAGCAAGGGCTTTGCTTGAAGAATATTTATTATTAAAAGAAGAGGAAAAGCATGAATAAAATTGTATATTTATGCTTTTATAAATTTTAATACAAATATTACATCATGCTTCAAAGTGAAATAATTAAAAACATACAGGAGTATAAAAAGGAAAAAGATGTAATTATTCTGGCTCATTATTATCAACCATTAGAAATCCAGGATATGGCAGATTTCGTGGGTGACTCTTTTGATCTTAGTGTGAAAGCCCGTGATGCGAAAGAAAGTACTATTGTATTTTGTGGTGTAAAATTTATGGCCGAAACAGCTAAAATATTATCTCCTCAAAAAACAGTCCTGTTGCCGAATTTACAAGCTGATTGCCCGATGGCTCATATGATATCACCCGAAAATATCGAGTACTTAAGAGAAACATATCCATCGGCGCAAATCGTGTGTTATGTAAATACAACAGCAGAAATAAAGTCATTATCAGATGTATGTGTAACGTCTTCTTCTGCAGTAAATATTGTTAAACAGCTGAAAGCAGAACAAATAATTTTTATTCCTGACCGGAATCTTGCTGCTTACGTGCAACGTTTCACGGGTAAGGAGATTATTACAGGGGAAGGGTATTGCTATGTTCATAACCGGTTTGGGGAACAAAACATATTAAAAGCAAGATCAAAATATCCCAATGCAAAGGTATTGGTGCACCCTGAATGCTCTCCTGACGTGATTGATCTTGCAGATGAGGCACTAAGTACATCCGGGATGATCAATTATATTGAAAAAAGTGATCATGATTTGTTTATTATTGGTACAGAAAATGGTTTAATCGAACACCTGCAACGTGCATATCCTGAAAAAACGTTTTTTAGCGCAGGCCAGCCAAGTTTTTGTATCAATATGAAAAAAATACGACTCGGCGATTTACATCAGTCTTTATATAAAAAAAGATATGAAATTATATTATCTGATGATATTATTGAAAAAGCATCAAAGTCACTTCAGAGAATGATCGAATTAAATGCATAAGATGAATTAAAAAAAAGATTTAAAACTTAAAAAATATATATGCAACTTTCAACATTTTCAAGATACGGAATGCGGGCAATTGTCAGACTAGCTTTTTTTCAACAAGAAGGATCCGGCCGGGTAAAACTTGAACAAATTGCTAAATACGAAGGCGTATCGTTAAAATATTTAGAGGCAATATTTGCTGCATTAAAAAGACAGAAATTGGTACAATCGTTCAAGGGCAGAAGTGGCGGGTATAAATTGCGCAAACTACCCCCCCAAAACAATACA
>CAYFQI010000110.1:0-8882 GCA_964345135.1 uncultured Bacteroidales bacterium | reverse complement strand
TAATCATCCCCGTGTGTGTCAAAGAATTTGTCATGGCTCGGTTCATCTGTTTATAGTTTAGTTTCTAAGTTTCTATCGTGAGTGAGTTATTGAGTTTATACGTCCTTTTTGTTTTATTCGCTAGCTCGGCGTAGTTTTCAACTACGCCGCAAAAGTATATTTTATAAATAAAATTATTGATAATATTTGCCAAACTTAAATAAAATAATTCAAAAATATTTTTTATATCATACGCTATTCAAAAATGTTCAATTAAATTTGGCACATAATATGCAAATTAAAAATTATGGTACAGAATTCTAAAAATAAACCCCCTGCAGTCATCATTAAGCCCAAAAAATCATTGGGACAGCATTTCCTGATAGATAAGAACATTGCACAAAAAATGGTTAACAGTCTTGAAGCCAAAGGTTTGACTAAAATACTGGAAATCGGATCAGGCACGGGGATGCTTTCCCAGTTTTTGTTACACCGATATGGGCATAACATATATTTAATTGAACTTGACAAAGAATCCATCAACCATTTACACTCATGTTTTCCTGACCATATCAGCAATATAATCCATGAAGACTTTTTAAAATTCGACATCCATACTTTTTTTAATGCTCCCCTTGCCATCATTGGCAGTTTTCCCTATAACATTTCCAGTCAGATTTTTTTCAAAATATATGAATGCCGGGATACAGTGAATGAAGTGGTTGGGATGATACAAAAAGAAGTGGCAGAGCGAATAAAAGCCTCACCCGGCTGTAAAGAATACGGCATACTCAGTGTTTTACTCCAGGCATTTTATGATATTGAATATTTATTTACTGTGAGTAAACATGTTTTCGTGCCTCCTCCAAAAGTCCAATCAGGTGTAATTCGTTTAACAAGAAACAAAAAAGCAACGTTAGGATGTGATGAAAAGTTATTCTTCAAATTAGTGAAAGCTTCATTTAATCAACGAAGAAAAACAATACGAAATTCATTAAAGAAGTTTTTAGTAAATTTGAAAGATGAGCATGAATTACTTTCAAAGCGGCCAGAAGAACTTAGTGTCGATGATTTTATAGAATTAACCAAATTTATAGAATACTACAATAAAACCTGAATATCATGCAATTTGAATTAAATCGGGAATATATAGATAAACTCATCCATCTGATTGAAAACAAAGATGATGTTGCTGTAAAAAATTTACTGGATGAGTTACATCCGGCTGATATTGCAGAAATTTACAGGGCGTTAAACCTTGAAGAAGCGCGTTTTCTCCACCTTTTATTTGATGAAGAAAAAGCTTCTGATGTATTGATTGAATTGGAGGAGAATGAGCGAAAAAGCTTTTTAAAAGTTCTCCCCGGTGAAACCATCGCACGGCAGTATATCGAGCACATGGACTCTGATGATGCAGCCGACCTGATCGGTGAGTTGTCAGAAGACAAGAAAGAAGAAGTTTTGTTAAATATTGAAGATGTTGAAAAAGCCGGGTATATCCTCGACTTGTTAGGCTACGAAGAAGACACGGCAGGCGGACTGATGGCCAAAGAATTAATCATGGTCAATGAAAACTGGACCATTGGGACATGCCTGAACGAACTGAGAAAACAAGCAGAAAATGTTGATGATATCTATTACGTGTATGTCGTTGACAACAAAAAAATATTAAAAGGTACGTTATCACTTAAAAAAATGCTTCTGCATTCAGATGATACGATTATCAAAGAAATATATGATGTTGACGTGGTTTCTGTTAAAGGCAACATCGAATCAGAAGAGGTAGTGAACATCATGCGAAAATATGATCTCGTGGCCCTCCCCGTGGTAGATTCTATTGGCAGACTCCTGGGAAGGATCACCATTGATGATGTAGTTGATGTTATCAGGGAAGAAGCCGAAAAAGATTACCAGATGATATCTGGGATTACTCCGGAAATAGGCAAATCAGGTAATTTCTTTAACATGACCAGGGCACGGCTCCCCTGGCTCGTGATTGGATTGATTGGTGGAATATTTGGGGCACAGGTCATCGGATTATTTGAAGGAGATATCAGGCTGTATCCCGAGATGGCCTTTTATATCCCGCTTATTGGTGCAATGGGAGGAAACGTGGGGGTGCAATCATCATCAATTATCGTGCAAAGCATTGCCAATAAGAGTATTGGTCTTGAAAGCACGATAGGGCGGCTTTTGAAAGAATTTGTCGTAGCATTAATGAACGGGATCATTCTCTCTTCATTAATATTGGTCTACAACATCATTTTTTTAGATTCATTTGCCTTAACCATTACCGTGAGTATTGCACTTTTTTCTGTTATTCTTTTTGCCTCTATCTTTGGTACATTTGTTCCACTTGTATTGGATAAAACAAAAATTGATCCCGCACTTGCCACTGGCCCGTTCATCACAACCATCAATGACATCATGGGGTTATTGATTTACTTGGGTGTTGGTAGATACCTGTTTACTATCCTGTAATGATTTATAATTCTGTCTCCCGAATTCTGAATTCTATAATTCTCATACGAGTGTTTCCATGAAAATTGCAATAGCACGAAAAAACAAGAGGTTAACCCTGGTAAATGACTGCTTTCCCATATTATCTACGCCATTACTCAATTTTTGTCACGTTGGATTTACCCGGGATAACAGATTTCTTTAATATTTTTTTCAATTATAAACCATTTTTAATGATTTATTTATTTAATTTGCTTATTTATTTTGTTTAATATAAATTTATAACCAAAACCAATATACATAAAGAAATTATTCAAAAATGAGTGATAAGAAGAAGATCAAAAATGCTTTAATATCAGTATTTCATAAAGATGGACTAAAAGAGATTGTTGAACTATTAGAAGAACAAAATGTTAAAATATATTCAACAGGTGGAACGCATCGGTTTATCGAACAACTTGGTGTAACCGTTCATAAAGTAGAGGATTTAACTACATACCCGTCAATTCTTGGAGGCAGGGTTAAAACGTTGCATCCAAAAGTATTTGGAGGAATACTTGCCCGGAGAAATGACCATGGTGACATCAAACAATTAAAAAAATACGAGATTCCTGAAATAGACCTCGTGATTGTGGATCTTTATCCATTTGAAAAAACAGTTGAATCCGGGGCCAGTGAAGAAGAAATCATTGAAAAAATTGATATTGGTGGTATTTCGCTTATACGGGCCGGGGCCAAAAACTTTACCGACGTGCTCACGATATCTTCCATGACACAATACGATGAATTAAAAAATATTCTGAAAAACCAGCAAGGTGTTTCCGGTTTAATCATGCGGAAAGAATTTGCCGCACGAGCTTTTAACCTTTCTTCTCACTATGATACCTTGATTTACAACTATTTTGTCGAAGACGCTCAAAATTCTTTTAAAGAGAGCATCCTGAATGGGAAATCGTTGCGTTATGGTGAAAACCCACATCAAAAAGGGACATACTTTGGCGAGTTTGACCAAATGTTTGACCAGCTTCACGGGAAAGAAATTTCATACAACAATTTACTGGATATTGATGCAGCCGTAAATTTGATCCATGAATTCAATGATCTGACATTTGCTATTTTAAAGCACAATAATGCATGTGGATTAGCTACACGGGATAATATGAAACAGGCTTATTTAGATGCTCTTGCAGGTGATCCTGTATCTGCATTTGGAGGAGTCCTTATCACGAATGGAACTGTAGATGAGGCAACGGCCGAAGAAATGAACCAGTTGTTTTTTGAAATAATCATTGCTCCTGATTACAATGAAAAAGCTCTTGAAATATTAAAATCCAAAAAAAATCGCATTATACTTCAATCTAAAGACATCACTCTGAGACCTGTTTCATACAGATCAATATTGAATGGAACAATCATACAGGACAGGGATACCAAAACAGAGACTATTTCTGACATGCAAACGGTTACCAATAAACAACCCATGAACGATGAATTAAAAGACCTGGAATTTGCTAACAAAATTGTCAAACAAACCAAGTCGAATGCTATTGTATTGGCAAAAAATCAACAATTATTGGCAAGTGGCGTGGGGCAGACTTCCAGGGTAGATGCTCTTCAGCAAGCCATCGCCAAAGCCACTCACTTCGGATTTACCCTTGAAGGTGCGGTTATGGCATCTGATGCATTTTTCCCTTTCCCCGATTGTGTAGAAATTGCAGGAAAGGAAAAAATTACTTCGGTTATTCAACCCGGGGGATCTATACGTGATGACAAATCTATTGATTGTTGTAATCAACATAACATGTCCATGGTTGTTACCGGGACAAGACATTTTAAACACTAATTAAAATAATCTTATTATTAAAATGGGAATTTTTTCATTTTTAACTCAGGAAATTGCTATTGACTTAGGCACAGCAAATACAATAATTATTCATAATGATAAAGTGGTCGTTGATGAACCGTCAATTGTAACAATTGACAAAAATACATCCAAAGTAATAGCTATTGGAAATAAGGCTCGCCAGATGCATGGCAAAACCCACATGAATATTGCCACGATAAGGCCCTTAAGGGATGGTGTGATCGCTGATTTCGATATTGCCGAACAAATGATCAGGGGCATGATAAAAATGATCAGTAAACGACGAAGCTTTATTACTCCAACCCTGCGGATGGTGGTCTGCATCCCTTCCGGGAGCACAGAGGTAGAACGAAGAGCCGTGAGAGATTCTAGTGAACATGCAGGAGGAAGAGATGTATACATGATTTATGAACCAATGGCTGCGGCCATTGGTATCGGGATTGATGTTGAAGCCCCGCAGGGAAATATGGTCGTGGATATTGGTGGCGGAACAACCGAGATTGCCGTCATTGCCCTGGGCGGAATTGTATGTAACAAATCACTCAGAATTGCAGGAGATGGATTCACCTCTGAAATTCAAACATACATGAGACATCAGCATAATATTAAAATCGGTGAGCGTACTGCTGAAAACATTAAATTAAATGTTGGATCAGCATTGCCTGACCTGGAGGAACCACCACCTGATTTTATTGTACGCGGCCCGAATATCATGACAGCTATGCCGGTTGAGATTCCTATATCATACCAGGAAATCGCTCATTGTCTTGATAAATCCATTGCAAAAATAGAAACAGCCATCATCAATGTTTTAGAACAAACTCCACCGGAGCTATATGCAGATATAGTGAAAAAAGGAATTTACCTGGCAGGCGGGGGCGCATTGTTGAACGGCCTTGAAAAACGCCTTGCTGACCGGTTGAATATCCCGGTATATACTGCCGAAGACCCATTGCATGTTATTGCCAGGGGAACAGCCACGGCGCTGAAACATGTAGATGAATTCAACTTTTTAATGCGGTAATATTATTTATAGTAGTTTATGCTGATTAGCATATGAGAAATTTATTTCTTTTTATCATAAGGCATCATTTCCTTATCCTTTTTTTGATTATTGAATCAATTTCAATTTCATTATTACAGTATAACAATTATCACAAAACTGAATTTTCCGAATATTCATCAGCCATTTCAGGATATATCAATAGTAAGTTACGCAACATCAAAGAATACACGAATCTTAAAGAAAAAAACCAGCAATTATTAAAAGAAAATGTATGGTTAAGAAATAAGCTGACAGCTTATGAATTAAAAAAAGAAAGGTGCCAAAAGAAGCTCCCGAAAGATAAGCTACATCAATATGAATACATACCGGCCAAAGTAATAAACAATTCTACCAATAAACAATACAATTACATAACATTAAACAAAGGTGCTGAAGATAACATTAAAAATGAAATGGGTGTTGTTTCAAAAAACGGTGTAGTAGGTATTGTAAGGGGTGTTTCTAAAAATTTTTCAATGATCCTGCCCATACTCAACAGAAATTTGAATCTAAGCGCTGAAATCAAAAAAAATAATTATTATGGTTCGGTATCATGGAATGGGAAAGATTATCGCTATGCCATGCTTAACGAGATACCTTATCATGTCAGCATTGCCAAAGGAGATACCATTGTTACCAGTAGCTATTCAGCCATATTTCCACAAGGAATAACTATAGGATATATTTCAGATTATGAAAAAGGAGGCAATTTTTATGATATCCGGATCAAACTTGCTACTAATTTCAAGAACCTTTCTTACGTCTATATAATTGAAAATAAATTAGTCGGTGAACAAAAACAACTTGAAAATAAAATCAAGAAATGATAAGAACGATCCCTTTAAATATTCTAAGATTCATTATATTAGTCTTTATACAGATACTGTTATTCAACAATATACAGTTTAGCGGATATGTCAATCCTTATGTCTACGTGTTATTTATTCTTTTGCTCCCGTTTAAAACGCCTAAATGGTTCTTGCTCGTACTTGGATTTATTATGGGACTGGTTATTGATTTAGCTATGAATACACCGGGCATGCATACATCTGCCACTGTATTCATTTCATTCCTCAGGCCTTATGTGTTAAGCTACATCTCGCCCAGGGAAGGTTACGAGGTAGGATCATACCCCACTGTTTCATACTATGGGTTAAAATGGTTTTTAAGATATGCTGTCATCATTACCTTTTTCCATCATTTCGTACTCTTTTTCCTGGAAATATTCCGTCTTTCTTCATTTTTTAATACTCTGCTTAAAGTGATTATCAGCACTGTATTTTCTTTAATATTTATACTCATTGCGCAATATATTTCGTTTAAAAAATAGAAATAATGTTGGGATATAATAAGTTATCAACCAATATTAATATTTATCACCTTTTGTTCTTGCATTAGGTGACATCATTACATGATTATTTAAAAAACTAAATACTCAAGTGAACCAATTTGTAAATAGAAAATATGTCATCTTTGCATTGATAGGGATTATAAGCCTGGCTATTGTCATACGATTATTCAGCATCCAGGTAGCTACATCCAGTTATCGTTTTTCTGCATCCAGCAATACACAGCGGAAAATCATACAATACCCGGCAAGAGGATTAGTATACGACAGGAAGGGTAGATTGCTGGTTTCAAATCAGGCCAGTTATGACCTTAAAGTAATACCATCGCAATTACATGCATTTGACACAATGGAATTTTGCAATATACTTAAAATCAGCAAAGAAGACTTAAAAAAGAAACTTGAAAAAGCTTATAATCATTCGAGATATAAGTCTTCGATTGTCTTGAAACAGATGTCTGCAAAGACATATGCTGTACTACAGGAAAAACTCTATAAGTATCCCGGATTTTTTGTTCAACCCCGTACAATCCGTAAATACCCGGGGCAAATAGCATCACATTTATTAGGATATGTAGGAGAAGTAAATAAAAAAAATATAGATAACAATGATTATTATATTCAGGGTGATTATATTGGAATCAGCGGTATAGAAAAATCATATGAAAAAGAGCTGTGCGGGAAAAAGGGGCAAAAGGTTTATTTGGTAGATGTCCATAACCGGATCAAGGGCTCATACCGGGACGGGAAATTTGATGTCCCGGCAGAAATCGGCTCCAACATCATTACAACCATTGATGCTGATTTACAAAAATATGGCGAAAAATTAATGGAAGGAAAGATTGGAAGCATTGTTGCAATTCAACCATCTACCGGAGAAATCCTCACACTGATTTCTTCTCCCGGTTATAACCCGGAATCTCTTACCGGTAGGCTCCGCAGCAAATATTATACAAAATTTAAAAATGATACATTAAACCCTTTATTCAACAGGGCATTAATGGCTAAATACCCCCCGGGATCAACCTTTAAACCTATGAATGCTTTAATTGCATTAAATGAAAAAGTGATTTCTCCCCAGACATATTTCTTTTGCTATAATGGATTTCGTGCACGCGGTGTATCAGTTGGATGCCACTCACATCCAACCCCTTTAAATCTTGAAGGATCAATCCAGGCATCATGTAATACATATTATTGTAAAACCTTCATCAGGATATTAAATAATCCAAATTACGATAACATTCATGTTGCTTTTGCCAACTGGAAAAATCATTTAGAATCTTTTCATTTTGGGAGAAAAACAAATATAGACCTCCCAAATGAACTCAGCGGAAACCTGCCTGATACCAATTATTTTGATAAGTATTATGGAAAAAAAGGATGGTCTGCTTTAACTGTTATATCTTTAGCTATTGGACAAGGTGAAATAGAAACAACACCGCTTCAAATGGCCAATATGGCTGCAGCTATTTCAAACAGGGGCTACTATTATCTACCTCATGTGGTAAAAAGTATAGATGGAGAACAACAAATAGATAACCGGTATAAAACGTCATATTATACCTCTATTGATTCCTCATATTATGCGCCTATTATTGACGGAATGGAAAAAGCTGTAAACGGCCCCCCAGGATCAGGCAGTACGGCAAGGATAGCAAAAATTAACGACATAATAGTATGTGGAAAAACCGGAACAGCTCAAAACCCTCATGGCGACGACCACTCGATTTTTATTGCATTTGCCCCTAAAGATAATCCTGAAATCGCCATTTCAGTATATGCAGAAAATGCAGGTTACGGGGCAACCATAGCGGCACCTATTGCACGAATGATGATTGAAAAACATATTAAAGACACCATCACCAGGCCCTGGCTTGAAAATTATATATTAGAAAAAGACTTTATTCATAAAGATAAACCGAGCCATGACTAAAATTTAGTCACACTATTTATCCCGTATTTTAATCGGGATGCGCATGAATATAAAAGGTTCTTCTACACCGAGCTACCAGATAAAACAAAACCAGATAAACCCAATTAACTCAATCAACTCAATTAACTTAAAAACTTAAAAACTTAAAAACTTAGAAACTTAGAAACTTAGAAAAATAAACAGATGAACCGAGCCATGATAAATTCTTTGACACACACGGGGATGATTATTGATAACCTCATAGCAATGT
>CAYFQI010000109.1:0-8886 GCA_964345135.1 uncultured Bacteroidales bacterium | reverse complement strand
CAACGGACAAAGGATTTGTAAGCAATTTATCAAGAGGAGATATTGAAGAGTTATTAATATAAAAATTTTTGTGAAAACCATTAATCTCAGATTTTCACATATAAAAACTCCTTCTAAATCAAGATGTTGATGATGGATAAAAGACAGTAAACATCTTGTTTAACCATTTGAGAAATCAGAATATCGTTCCATATCATTTGCAAATAACCGATAAATATTGAGGGTCAATATAGTCATGGTAAAGAATAAAATAATAATATGCATCCCGGCGGGCTCAAATGATTTTGATGTCTGGAAACAGCATATACAAACCCGTTTGGGTCGCACAATTATTCTGACTGTCGTTTCTATAATTATGTAATTCCTCCGGGATTATAATCAGGGGTGGCTTAAAAACAAAAATTAAAGGTTGAGAAATTAAAAAGGTTGTTTAAACAGCCTCATCAAAGTGTTTAAACAACCTTTTCGTTTGTATTTTTTAAGGGGACTTCTATTAATTATTTCATTTGCATTTGCATTGGATTTTGTTGTTGTTTAGGTTGGGGGGGTAACACTTCAAGTAATTCAACTTCAAAGATCAATGTTGAATTGGGGTCAATACCTCTTGTACCTCTTTCGCCATATGCGATATCTGAAGGGATGAAAAATTTCCATTTACCTCCTTCTTTCATCATTTTTATTCCTTCACTCCAGCCAGGGATTACCTTGTTAACTTCGAATGTAGTTGGTTCTCCTCTGTCATATGAGCTATCAAATACCTCCCCGTCAATAAAGGAGCCTTTATAATTTACTTTTACTCTTGAATTATCTGTGGGGCTTTCGCCACTTCCTTCTTTGAGTATTTTATATTGTAGTCCGCTTTCTGTTACTTTTACTCCTTCTTTTTCTTTATTTTGCTCTAGGAATTCTTTTCCTTTGCGAAGGTTTTCACTGACTGCATGACGTCTTTTTTTCATATAATAACTTTGTAATATTTGGGCAGCATCTTCTTCAGATATTTTTAATTCGTCTTCATTGTATACATCATCCATTGCATTTGCAATGATTGCTGTAGAAACAGTATCAAAATTATTATTCATGTTGCTTTTTGCATAGTTAATACCTAAGCAGTAACTAATGGTGTCTTTTTCTGTTTCAAGAGCCATGCTTGTTTGCTGAACCTGTTTATTGCAGGAAATTAAAAGACTGGGTACGGCTAAAATGGGGATAATAAAATGTTTAAAATTCATAATATAAATGTTTAAAGATTATAAAATATGGCGTTTTAAAAATATATTGTAAAGAAAAGAAAAAAATCGGGGATTAAAAAAATTTTTTATCTTCTACTATTTATTATATTTGTTTGCGAGGGATTTTCAGAGTTTATATACTGCTTCAAATTTTTTTGCATTGTCCCGATAGTGGTTCAAAAATGCTAACTGTCTACGGGTTTTCTGATTGTTATTACATACGTAGATTAAAATTTCAAGGGATACAATAACACAGAAATGTTAATTAATCATTTAAATTCAACTTTTCCTGTAGTAACATTATAAAGGGCTCCGGTGATACGGATCTGTCCTGATGCTTCCATTTCCCGTAATAGTTTACTCTCATTTCTTATTTGTTCAATGGTTAATTGTATATTGTTTAAAATAACGTTTTCAATAAAATTGTCATTATCATGTTGTCCTTTCGTTTCTTTCTCCATATTTATAGCGGGTTGTACCTTTGATAACAAGTTGGAAATGAACCCTAATTTAAATTCATTGCAAGCGCTGGTGACGGCCCCGCATTTGGTATGCCCCATTACAACAACGAGTTTGGCATTGGCCACTTTACAGGCAAATTCCATGCTCCCCAAGATATCTTCATTGATGATGTTCCCTGCAATACGGATATTAAAAATATCTCCCAATCCCTGGTCAAAAATAATTTCTGCCGGGGTCCTGGAATCAATACAGCTTAGAATGGCTGCAACAGGATATTGGCCTGATGAAGTTTCTTTCACCTCATTGATAAAGTTTCTTTTTTGAGGCGCATTATTTAAAAACCGGGTATTCCCTTCCTGTAAAAGCGAGCGTACTTCTTCCGGGGATAATTTTTTCTGGTTTTCTTTAGTATGCATAATAAAACAAACAATGAGATTGATTATAATGATTAATCTATTGAATTTTCATAATCCTCAATTGTAAGGAATGAATATTGATAACTCATAGGTATGATTGAATGGTAATCTTCAACAGATGCACCGTTTATACATGCATCAATAATTCGTTTGCCTGTTGCTGCTAATTCGGGAGTTAAAAATTTTTTTAATTCTTTTTTGAAGAATTCATATAAAATTGCGGCTCCTTTGTCATATCCTTCAGTACCAACTTCAACTTGTCTGTGAACCTTAAGAAAGCGTGTAGGGATTTTAAAGCCTTCAATGGTGAGGTAATTTAATTCATATCCTAAAAGGGGGCATCTGGCATCCTGATATTGGTCATTCCTGGGTTTCGCATTCCCTCTTCGGGTAAGGTATTCGCGCATCATGAGTTGGGGTTTGAATCCTACCTTCCATGCACCAATATGCTGATTAGGGACTAACGTGTAGTGCATCCTGGGAGTATTGATGATTTGCTCTAACAACATGTTGGCATGTTTTATCATTTTTCCGGTTGCAAAGGGCCAATATGACCCGACACCTTCAGACTGCATTCCTTTTTCTCCAACAATACTCGGATTTCCAAAGCCTCTTGGAGATACCAGCCGCCATAGCCATGCCAAAGCTGGTGGCAATATATGAAAGAGGCCGATGATTCCGTAATTAGGATCTTCTTTTGAACAAGGGGGTGTGCGCACTCCAAAACTCCGAACATCAATGGTTACAGGACGGCTGATTATATTCGGCATAATTTCTCTTGGTACGACTACACGAGGATTTGGACATTTTTTTCCTTTTTCATCTTCAATATGATCCCATATTAAAACTGTACCCCCGGGTTTTGATTTCATATTTAAGAATAATAAAGGTTTTGGAGGATTGATCGTTAATTTTTCAAGGTAAGGATCATCACCATATTCATTTATACTATCCACACGAATGAACCATGAATTTTCGGCATCCAGTATTGCTAATTTACCATCATCTTTCTGTAGGGAGGGATGGCATAATGCCATGTCATCGGCAACGGGATGAAATGAGCACAATAACGGGAGGTTGGTATACCGTTTTTCACCGCTAAAGATATTTTCACCGATTAATATTTGTCCATTAAATTCTCTTACAATATTTTGGAACATTTCACTTTTTCCTCCACCACTGGCTCCTTCGTGCATAAATGTGGTGGTGTTATCATATGGGCTAACCACTTCTACAGAAGAACAATGGGCAGTAATCCATCCTTCTTTTTCCCCTTTTGTTAATAATGCTCCATATAAGCCTTTTTTGGCACTTGGGCCGGGATAAAGGTTGTATGAAAATATTTCATGAAAATTTTCTAATCTGTTATGTACAACTACCTGTTTTCCGTTAAAATGAGTATGTCGAAACGTAGGGGCAACGTAAATAGCAGAACTAATAGAGGCATGATCCGGTAATTCATCTACCGGGGTTATTCGTTGTAGCATGGCCAATCCCATTGAAAAAAAACCGGCATTTGCAGGCGCTATGGCCAGTCCCCAAACTCCAATATTTTGTTTGCCGGCAAAATAAAAAAACATTGCTAATTCTTGGTCTTTCAACCATTGAAAGGTTTCATCTTTAACAGTAGAAAAATTCATTCCATATTTATCCTTGAATGTTTCTTTATCTGTAGGCTGATCATCTGCAATAGCCATTGTTCCAGGGTCACGTCGTCGCATGTAGGGTTCTGTATAATTTGCCGAAACACCATTCGTTACCCTGTGAACGATTGCTTCTGTGTATTTGCCTTTCCCGGGGATATCGTATGTTACATCAAATGAATCACTGTCTTCTCCTCCAACAGCTGCAGTTGCCAAATCTTTTACATAATCAAATACTGTGAGTTTTTTACATTGTTTCAGAATTGATTCTACTTCGTCAGGTAAATTAATATTTTTCTTTTCTAATCGTTTAAAAAGATTGTTCATTTTTTACTTTTTTTTCGCATTTAAAAACCATTTTGTACGCAAAGATAAGGAAATGTCATTTTTATTTTAATAAAAACTCTATTTTAATAAAATATTTGAAGATTTTTTACTTGTCCTGTTTATCATCACTATCAAGAAACGGGGGAAATAATAATTCAATTTTGTAGATATTGAAATTATCACTATTTTTTTCTTTCATTGAAATATATCCGGTTGTGCCATTTTGTACCGGTACAAAAAATAAATTATCTTTTGTTGTATTGATTGGGTATCCTAAATTCTGAGGGTCAGACCATTTATCTTTATCATCTTTAATGGAAAAAAAGATGTCATACCGACCCATGTTGTAATGTCCTTCAGAGCTAAAGAATAATGTTTTCCCCTCGTTGGCAAAAAATGGTGTGGCTTCGTTCCACTTTGTATTAATCACTTTTTTTAGACGCCGGGGATGCTTCCATTTTCCATTATTTCTTTTTTCTGTATAGAAAATATCATATTGAGCCTTTGAGAGCCCTTTACTTCTCGTGAAGTATAGTGTTTGGCCGTCGGGAGAAAGAGATGCATGAGCCTCATTTTTTAAAGAGTTTATTTTATCGTTGAACCGGATGGCTCTGGTCCACGATCCATCCTTTAACTTACTGATAAAAATATCCTGATTCCCGTTATTCATTTCTTTGACGAGAAATAACTGGCTGCCATCGAATGAAAGCGCACAAGGGTACATATGGCCGTCTGAACCTATAGAAGGCGTTATATTTTCGGCTTCCATCCATTTATCATTATTTTTTCGTGAATACATGATGGCATCATAAAACTTAAATTTTTTAATGAATACCATATGTTGGTCATTGCCTGACACGACAGGACGTTGGCATGTGAAAGAATCATTAATAGTTTCTTCAAGCTTTGTCAATTTATAGTAAACAGGATTGTCTCGTAATATTTTTGCATGCTTACTGATCAAGAGTTCCCTTGATACCATTTCATCATTATATTTTACATTATAATAGGGTGACTCCATGAATTTATTCAACACCTGGATTGATTTATCTATTTCACCTGTTAACCTGTATGCCCTTGCAAGATAATAAAGAGTATGCAAAGGAGCCGTTTCATTTTTAAATGAAAACGCATTGTAGTTTTCTGAAATATTTTTGGACGCTTTTTTTAGATGAGGTATTGCTTTATGCTCTTTACCGGGGATTTGCATGTAACAATATCCTATTTTATAATTAATGCTTGCATTCGTGCTGTCGTGACGATAAAGACGTTTTAAATTATATAACGCCTCTGCATAATCATCACGGTTGTAAAAATACATAGCATCATTAAAGATTTCTTTTTTTTCAACATGTTTGCCTTGGCCATAAATGGATATGAGTGTTGAAAAAAGATACAATAAGACAATAATATGTTTAAACTTTAAACTTTTAAGCATTTAACTAATAAATAAAGATAACATTGACTGCAATACATGAACAAAAATACAAAAAAAAACAACATGATGATAATCAGCTAAAAAATATATATTTAATTATTTGTTTCTTATCTTTTGATTTATCCAGCCGATAAAAAGATTGATAATAACAGTAAAGATTGTTACTCCCCCGGCCAGGATATATTGTTGAAGCGCAACCGCAATACCTATACCGGTAGAAAATAAAAAGGTAGCTGCTGTTGTTAAATACCTGATTTCTTGTTTGCGTTGGCTTTGCAAAACGGTTCCCGCACCTATAAAACTAACCCCAACAATTATGGCCTGGATAACACGTGTTGGGTCTGTTTGAATAAACTCATGCAATCCTGCATTGCTGTAATTCACAACGATGATTTTACCCAATAGGACGAGAAGTGCAACAGCACCACCCACCATCATGTTGGTTTTGATGCCTGCCGGTTTATGGGATTTCTCACGTTCAATCCCGATGATGCCCGATAGAACCGAAGCAATGATTACATGTAGTAAAATAGAAAATTCATTTAATGTGTTCATGCAATTGTTTTAGAAGGTTGAATCATGCCTGTTCGTGTTAAACATCATGATATGTTTCATACACTGATTTGATTAATTTCAGTAATTTCCTGGCCTGTAAGTTCAAAGTCAAAAATATTTATGTTTTCTATCCTGTGTAAATTATTTGCTGCTTTGGGAATAACAGAAACATTCCCTGATTGAATAAGCCATCTCAATATAATTTGTGAAGGCATTTTATTATATTTTTTTCCGATTTTCACTAACAAATCATTTTCAGGGATATTTCCACGCTCCAGTGGAGTATAAGCTGTTATTGATACCTGGTATTCGTTGGCAACATCTAAGTTTTCTTGTTGCCTGTTATGAAGATTTAATTTTACCTGGTTATTGATGACAGGTCCAAATTTCAGTGCTTCTTTAAACAATGAAGGATTGAAATTACTAACTCCTACATGTTTTATTATGCCTTCTTCTTTTAATTCAAACATGGAATTCAAACAGGCTTTTAAGTCCATTCCGGGTGTTGGCCAATGGATTAATAACAAATCAATATAATCTGTATATAGTTTTTCAATACTTTTTAAAGTCGATTTTTTAATGGCTGAAGGAGCTAAACTATCTGTAGCTATTTTGGTGGTAATAAATACTTCATTTCTATGAACGCCGGAGTATTTAATTCCTTTCCCTACTTCATATTCATTGCCGTACATTTGTGCTGTATCAATGTGACGGTAGCCTATGTCGAGAGCATGTTCAATACTTTGAACACATTCATCGCCTGAAATTTTCCATGTCCCAAATCCAATTACAGGGATGATATTATTGATCCTGGTATTTTTCTGCAACATAATTATATAAATTTATAGTTATTTAGTATTTTTGCATAATGTTTGCTAACTTCGTTACGCTTGTCCCAAAATTGTTCATTTATGGCAGTAAACTATGCATTTTGGGGCTTCACAAGCCTCGTTATCGAACATTATGATCCAAACACTCAACTTTATGGACAGGCACTATTTAATATTTGTTCCATCATCTCCTCATTTCATTACGATTGACCCGCACTTGCGCATTTATACCATAAAACTGTGCATTTTGGGGCCTTGTGAGTTTCGGTTACATGATATTCATTTTAATGAAATGCTATTTGTTTTATAAATAGAAATATAACAATAATTATACCAAGATGTGCCGAATTAAAAATGATAAAAATTACAGGTATCTACATTGTTGCTTATTCACTATTATCCTTTTTTTAATTTTTGCAGTATATCGCTCACACAATTTCAAAGAGTGTTTTATAAAAGAAATGATAGAACGAAGGCAAAAATGAACAATATGTCAAACTTTTGGTTAAAATCCTACTACTCCGATTTCGGGAATAGAAGACTCCAACGGGATGGTGTCAATATTTTTTGCTTTTAAAACAGCCAGCTCATATCGTAATTTAGCCAGCGGGATGCTGATGTCAGAAATTTCTACCTGGATATTATATTCTGTAAAATTTTTTCCTCTTGTAATGGTAGGCTCATCACCATATAAATTGTTTTTGGAAAGATATTCCTCTACTTTGGTTGTATTTTCATTGGGAACATTGAACATGACCATTACTTTGTTTTCTGCATAAACAGCGCCATATAGGTTCAATAAAAACATACGGAGCAATTCTTTTTTATTATCGTCATTCTTTATTTTCGGGTTGATATAAATCCCGGTTTCTGAACGCATAATTTCATCAATAATTTTAAGGCCGTAATTCCGTATAGCTGAACCTGACTGAGTAATTTCTAATCCAATATCTGCCCCGCCATTTTTGACTTTAGCTTCTGTTTTTCCCCAAGTCTCGTATATTACAATGCCTTGGTCAATTTTGGGTGGTGTTTTATATTTTTGCACAGAAAAATCAGGATATCGTGACGATAAGTCAAGTCTATCCAACTTTTCACGCAACCAGTGTAAGGCCAGGTATGGCATTTCTGAGACGACTGTAATAATTTTTTGAGATTTACTAATGGATTCTAAATAATCATTGATATTGGTATGTTTATTACAACCATTCACGATTCCTACAATACGGACATTTCCCCTGTTCAAAGACAATACCTTCTCGGTTTCGATTTTCTGGCCGTATTCATATTTCATTTCATACACCCGTTCTTTAATCCAGTCCTCTCCGGAAATGGCCACGTCAATTTCATTGAGTGCCAATTGGGCTCCAAATTCCTGTGGACGCCCATCCCATCCATATAAGTAGCTGAAAGTGTTGAAATTACTTGGCCCTCCTTTATCATATCCAGTGGCTTTAAATCCGGCATTCATCAATAAATTAATAAGATTACCTCCTCTTGATGCATTTGCCAGTGAACCGGCAGGCATTCCAATGATCAGTTTATGTTGTTGTTCCATTGATTTTATTTTTCAGTGATTTCAAGTGAATTATCAGAATTTATTTTTCGGTAATAACAAGATGTATAAGGATTCCCGTCTTTTTTTTTGGCATGGCATGCTCCTTTGCCCATTGGGGTCACCATGTAAAGCAATGAATTCTGCTCGCAATTGATTCTTATTTCTTCAATTTTAAGCATGTCTCCCGAGGTCATACCTTTTTTCCATAATTCCTGTCTGCTGCGGCTCCAGTATGTTGCATAGCCACTTTTGCGGGTTTCATCAAATGCTTGTTTATTTGCAAATGCCAAAATCAATACTTGTTTTGTATTGTAATTCTGTGTTACAACAGGGATTAATTTATTTTCATCTTTACCAAAATCGAGTAATAATTCGTTTGTATATTCTTTATTCATTAGTGTCTGTCTTTAAAGTCGAGTGTTTGCTCT
>CAYFQI010000108.1:0-8902 GCA_964345135.1 uncultured Bacteroidales bacterium | reverse complement strand
TTAGATGCACAAGTGAAAAACACTTATGCGATAAGGGGGAAATAAAATATACACCTTGCTCATTTCTAAATTTATACTTTATGCTCATTTTAGCAAGATAATATTTTTTTAAATTTATCTATAAGGCACAAGTCAAAAAGACTTGCGCCAGAGTGGGGGTTTTTTAATAAGCATAATACGATATAAAAGAACTATCTCATGTACCCCAAACGCCATCAGCCTTTTTCTCCCATTGTATCCGAAATGTTCAGGGGATTTTTAACACACTTTTCAGTGTACAATATTATGATAAAAAAAATAAAAATGCAAATATTAAAAAAAAATTAATTCTGTATAAGATCAATATAAATACATAAAAATAAGATTGTTCTAAAATATCTAAATCAATAAATCAGGAATAAACATTAAAAAAAGGTTGATTTTTTTTACAAAGATTTTGGTTGAATCAATTATTGATATTACTTTTGTGCCGAACCAGTAGCTCAGCCGGTAGAGCACATCCCTTTTAAGGATGGGGTCCTGAGTTCGAACCTCAGCTGGTTCACTTTTTTAAAAAGAGGCATTCAAGCCTCTTTTTTTTTGCTTTATCCGGTTTTTTTCAACATGTCAGCTAACACGTTGACAGACTTACGCCGGAATTGATTTTGGATAATTGCAATCTGTGCTTTTGGGGGCATCACACGCTTCGTCACAGATTATTATATTTTAAACCAGACAATAAAGATTAAAATAATTAATATAGATCAATTTGAATGGATTTTATATTTTTAAGCTCTCAAAAATTATTTGTTTAATTTAAAAAACTTTTAAATGAAAGAAACGATAGCTATATTATGCGCCGGTGGGCCGGCTCCAGGGATCAATACAGTGATCAGCTCTGTAACCAAGGCTTTTTTACGTGAAGGATATGATGTCATTGGCATTCATGGCGGATACGGGGGTATTTTTGCAGGTGAACCCAATTTTGAATACCTTAATTTCAGGTTTGCTGACGACATTTTAACCAGGGGTGGCTCTGCATTACGTATGAGTAGGTATAAGCCTAAAGATGATGAATTCAAGCCTGACTTTTTTAAAGAAAATAACATCAAATTACTGGTTACTATTGGCGGAGACGACACTGCATCTACTGCTACAAGGCTTGCTACATATTTACAAAACAATAATGTAGATGTCAAAAATATTCATGTGCCAAAAACAATAGATAATGACCTGCCATTGGCAGAAGGTATTCCTACATTTGGATATCAAACAGCCAAAGAAGAAGGCGTAAAACTTGCTTCAACAGTATATGAAGATGCCCGCACGAGTGGAAATTGGTTTGTTGTATCTGCAATGGGACGTGAAGCCGGACATCTGGCGTTTGGCATGGGAACTGCTTGTCATTATCCCATGATCGTGATTCCGGAAATGTTCAACAAAACAAGAATCGGTTTTGATCCAATCGTAAAAATCGTTATTTCTGCTATGATCAAACGAAAAATCATGGGCATTGATTATGGCTGTGCAATGATCAGTGAAGGCGTTTTCCATTTCATAACAGAAGAGGAAATCAAAAACAGTGGTATTAACTTCACATATGATGACCATGGGCACCCCGAGCTGGGGAATGTCAGTAAGGCTCATATATTTAATATTTTAGTACAGGAACAACTCAAAAAAGAAAATATTAAAATCAAAAGCCGACCCGTGGAACTCGGGTATGAATTCAGATGTGCACGGCCTATTGCATATGACTTAAAATATGCTACGTTACTCGGAACAGGAGTGCAAAAATTATTTGATGAAGACCATACCGGTTGCATGGTAACAGTTGACCACCTGGGCACAGTTGCTCCATTATACCTGAAAGATGTGGCTGATGAAAAGGGAAAAATTAAACCCCGATTAGTGAATATTGATTCTGAACAAGTACAAACAGTACTTACAAAAAACATTCAGTATTTAACTCCTGATGATTTTGATGCAGCCGGTAAATACCTAAACAATCCGAAAGAATATGATTATATAAGAATCATGAACTGGTAATGAATTCAATGATCAAAGTTCTTTTTTAAAAACTGGTTGACAGATAACCGATAGTTGGTTCAAAAAGCTGTAACCATTAATCATAAAAAAAAGCCCGTCCATTTTTTGGACGGGCTTTTTTAATCTATTATAGCATTCAAAACCACCATTCAAAAATTTTAGTTAATTTTAACGAAAAGAACACAACTTAAAAATGAGAAACACTTCACCATCATACCGGAATGACATCATTGCTTCTTATAAAGAACGCACAAAAGAGTTAAGCTGCATCAATCAAACGGTTGAATTCATCAATAAAATAAGTAATCTTGATGAATTATTACAAAAAATTTGTGACTTATTGCCAAAAGGATGGCAATATCCTGAATACACGTGTGTACGGATCAAATTTGAACATAAAACATATTCATCTAAACATTTTAAAGAAACCTCGTGGCGCCTTCAACAGGTTTTTATCACCAACGACCAGAAAGAGGGAAGCATTGAAATCTTTTATATCAAAGAATTCCCCTATGAAGACGAAGGCCCCTTTTTAAAAGAAGAACGGGACCTGATCAATAACCTTGCGTTCATCATTTCCGGTGCTATTTCAAAAATAAACAGCCAGAAACTTTTTTATAAACATAACGAACGCCTTAAAGAATTAAGAGGCATTAACGAGACTGCTGAAATCTTAAGAGAAAGCAAGAATCTTGAAGAAGCATTAAGCAAACTATGTTCAATTCTTCCCGAAGCCTGGCAATATCCTGATTTCACGGTCGCAAGAATCATCTATAATGATAAAATATTTCAAAGTAAAAACTTTACCAAAACACGTTGGTGTCAAAAACAAAATTTTGATATAACCAAAGAAAAAATGGGAACCATTGAAATATATTACTTAAAAGAATTTCCTGAATTTGATGAAGGCCCTTTTCTGAAAGAAGAGCGACACTTGATAAACAACATTGCCGGGCTTATATCGGGTTCTGCTACAAAATATGATTTTCAGAAATTATTTTTAGAAAATACCGAAAGACTAAAAGAACTCGGGGGCATCAATTTAACTTCTGACATACTTGCCAGCGGTTTGCCCATGGATGAAACGTTCCAGCATATATGCAATGTACTACCCCGGGCGTGGCAATATCCGGATTCTACTGTTGCCAGGATTTGTTATGGCGATAAAACGTACACGAGCAATCATTTTACAGAAAGCCCCTGGTGTCAAAAAAAATCGTTTTTAAGCATCGACAATGTCAAAGGCACGGTAGAAATATATTATACAAAAAAATTCCCGGAAATGGATGAAGGGCCGTTTCTTAAAGAAGAACGCAACCTGATCAATAACATTGTCATGATTCTCTCCGGATATATAAACAGCATAAAAGGCAGGGATGTGCTTAGCAAGCTGCCTTACAGGCCACATGAAGAATATAACAAGAAGGTCTATTCTGAAGTCCTTGAAAAAAAGAAAGCCCCTCTCCCACCTTTACAAGAGTTTTTTGATAAACAGGCAATAGATAAATATATTTACCTGGACATGATGAAATTCAAGGTCAAGGAAATTCTCTTTGTAGCAACTGTCTACGATGCATTCATCCTTGAAAATGAAGACGATTTTTTTGAGCACTTTATGGGCGAAATCTACCAATACAGCTTGTATTCACTTCCACGAATCACGGGTGTTTCGTCCGAACAGGAAGCACTGAACCTTCTTGGACATGCATCTTTCGACCTGGTTATATTAATGCTGGGGAATGATAAAGATGCAACCATAACCATGAGTGAAAATATAAAGAAAAAACATGCTACAGTTCCTGTATATTTGATCATAAATAAACAAGGAGATACAAATTACTTTGTGAAAAACAGTTCTAAATTACATTCCATAGATAAAACATTCGTATGGCACGGGGATTCCAAAATTTTCTTTGCCATTGTCAAAAGCATTGAAGACAATATTAATGTAGAAAATGACACGGAAGTAGGGCTCGTGAGGGTTATTTTGTTAATAGAAGACATGCCTTCATTCTATTCCCGGTTTCTCACCTATTTGTATTCAATTGTATTTGGACAGGTACAAAAAAATATTGCTCACGTGGTAAATGAATTAGATAAAATCTCACGAATCCGTTCACGCCCCAAAATATTATTAGCTACCAATTATGAAGAAGCCATCTATTTGTTTAATAAATACATGGATTATATATTGTGTGTCATAACCGACATCGAATTTGAAAAAGAAGGGGTGTACAATACAACAGCCGGCATCGAATTCACGAAATATATCAAATCCCAGCAAAATGCACTGCCTGTCGTGATTACTTCTAATAATTCTAAAAAAAAGACAGCCAAAGAATTGGATGTTCATTTTATTAATAAATATTCTGATAATGTACAACAGGATTTGGCCAACTTTATTACTTATCAATTGGGATTTGGGGATTTTGTATTTCGAAATGCAAAAGGCCAGCCCATCGCTACTGCCGGCAATGTAAAGGAGTTCATGGAGTTGCTTGAAACCATTCCCGGTGAATCCATGTTGCATCATGCCGAAAAAAACCAGTTTTCAATATGGCTCATGGCGCGCGGAGAAATTAAATTGGCCAAGTTGCTGTATCCCCTGAACGTACATCATTTTGGCTCGGTAGATGGATTGAGAGATTATACACTCGACATTTTAAGAACTCATCTAGCAGAAAGAAAAAAAGGTAAGATTATTGATTTTGACGAGTCCGCAATAACCGACGGGAAAAATATCGTGACCCTTGCCCATGGTTCTCTTGGTGGAAAAGGAAGAGGCCTTGCATTCATCAATACATTATTGTCTAACCTTGATTTTTCAGAATACACGACAGATGTCAATCTTTCTGCCCCTTCTACACTAATTATAGGTACAGATGAATTTGAACAATTCATGGCTGATAATAACTTGTGTCAACACACGTTGTCTATGAAAGATGATGAAGATATTAAGCAATTATTTAAAAATGCAGAATTATCAAATCAACTGAAAGAACGATTATTGATTGTTTTGGATAAAATTAAAATACCTGTTGCCGTGCGTTCCTCCAGTTTATTTGAAGACTCAGTAACCCAGCCATTTTCCGGAATATTCGACACCTACATTTTACCTAATAGTCACGAAGACATCAACATAAGGCTTCAACAACTCACCACGGCCATTCAATTAGTTTATTATTCATTGTATTCAAAAAATGCACGGGAATATTTTAAAATCATCAATCATAAAGTTGAAGAGGATAAAATGGCCGTGATTATCCAGGAAGTGGTGGGAAGAAAACATGATGAATACTTTTATCCTCACATTAGTGGAATTGCCAAATCATTTAATTACTACCCCGTGGAACACATGAAAACAGAAGAGGGGGTTGCCCTGGCTGCCATTGGATTTGGTGATTACGTGGTCAAAGGAAAAAAATCATACCGTTTTACACCTGCATATCCTGAAGTGACGATTACTTCTACTGAGGAATTAATAAAACATTCTCAAACCGAGTTTACTGCTTTAAACCTGAATAAAAAAGATATTGATCTCATGCATGATGGAGAATATGCCGGCCTCGAACATCTCCCGTTGCATATTGCTGAGGAACATGGCATTTTAAATCACCTGGTTTCTGTATATGATCAGGATAATGACAGGTTTATACCCGGGATCAAAAAACCCGGCCCCAGGATCGTGAATTTTGCCAACATCCTCAAATACAATTACATCCCGTTAGCCAAAACAATAGAAGCCATGCTCAACACGTTGGAAAAAGCACTGGGAACCCCGGTAGAAATTGAATATGCAGTAGATATCAATAAAAATAATGACAGCAAGGCAACGTTTTATCTTTTGCAAATCAAACCATTGTCTGGCGAATACCAGGGGAAAGACATAGATATTAAAGAATATTCAAAAGACGAACTGGTACTTTATTCCGAACATGCATTAGGACACGGGAAAAAAGAAGATATACAACATATCGTGTATGTAAAAAACGAACGGTTTGACAAACTCAAAACAAATGAAATAAGTGAAGAAATAAGGCGAATGAATGAAAAAATGAATGAATTAAACTTAAAATATGTTTTGATTGGGCCTGGGAGATGGGGCACACGCGATCGTTTTCTCGGGATTCCTTTAAATTGGGCAAGTATTTCAAATGCCGATGTAATTGTTGAGATCAGCCTTGAAAATTATCCTCTGGAGGCCTCGTTAGGATCACATTTTTTTCATAATATCACCTCGTTAAATATCGGGTATTTAGCCATACAGAATCACCAGGGAAACGGGTTTATCCACTGGGAACAAATTGAGCAACAAGAAGTGTTTGATGATATGGAATTCATCCGGTGTGTTAAATTTCCTTCACCACTTGATGTAAGAATTAACGGGAAAAAGCGCCAAGCCATCATCAATAGTTCCGGCCCATAATGTCGCATTATGTAGAAAACTTATTAAAGGCATCTCTAAAACAGGAACTGAACCAAAAAAATGAGGGTTGCTCACGCAACCCTCTACACGGGAGCAAGGTTTAAAATGCTACAATGGTTATACTCCCGGGTATTTTTGCCCTGGTCATCCAGGGTTTGTTATGTATTGACTGACAAATGGTATTATATTACACCCTGGTCAATCATAGAATCTGCTACTTTGACAAATCCTCCAATATTGGCACCATCTACATAATTTACAAAACCATCCTGTTTTTTCCCGTATTTAGAACATACAGAATGAATGTCTTTCATAATGGTTTGGAGTTTCTGATCTACCTCATCCCTGTGCCAGCTCATCCTCATTGAATTTTGAGACATTTCCAGTCCAGACACGGCTACACCACCTGCATTGGCTGCTTTACCCGGGCCATATAATATTTTATTTTCTAAAAATACCTGAACAGCTTCGGGTGTCGAGGGCATGTTAGCTCCTTCAGAAATACAGATACATCCATTATCCACGAGCGCTTTAGCATCTTCTTTAGTCACCTCGTTTTGCGTGGCACATGGAAGCGCAATGTCACATTCAATATTCCAGGGGCGTTTTCCTTCAATATATTGAGCTTTATACTTTTCTGCATATTCTTTGATTCTGCCCCTGCGATTGTTTTTCAGGTCCATCACATAAGCCAGTTTCTCGTTGTCAATTCCATCCGGATCATAAATCGTACCGTTTGAATCTGACAGGCTAACTACCACGGCACCTAATTCGGTCGCTTTTTCTGTAGCATACTGGGCAACATTTCCTGACCCTGAAACGGCTACTTTTTTACCTGTAAATGATTCACTCTTTGTTTTAAGCATTTCCTGTGCAAAATACACGCATCCATATCCAGTGGCTTCCGGACGGATTAAGCTGCCTCCCCAATTCAACCCTTTTCCTGTCAATACCCCTGTTGATTCATTTTTAATGCGCTTGTATTGTCCGTACAAAAATCCTATTTCCCTGCCACCAACACCTATATCTCCTGCAGGAACGTCAGTGTTTGGGCCAATATGCCGGTATAATTCAGTCATAAAGCTTTGGCAAAATTTCATGACTTCATTGTCTGATTTACCTTTGGGGTCAAAATCTGAACCACCTTTTCCTCCTCCCATTGGTAATGTGGTAAGGCTATTTTTAAAAACCTGTTCAAAAGCAAGAAACTTTAAAATACCAAGGTTAACGGTTGGATGAAACCGAAGGCCTCCTTTATACGGGCCGATTGCACTGTTCATTTCTATTCTGAAACCGCGGTTAATCTGTACCCCCCCCTTGTCATCAACCCACGGGACACGAAACATAACAACACGTTCAGGCTCAACCAGGCGTTCTAAAACCTTTGCATCCTTGTACACAGGGTTTTCTTCAACAAACGGCAAAAGGGATTCTACTACTTCTTTAACTGCCTGATGAAATTCAGTTTCACTGGGATTCTTGGCAATGATCTTTGCCATGAAGTCATCTACTTTGATGTTTGTCATAATGATTTATATTTTATAATTTTTATTGATACGCAATAATATAAAAAATCACTGAACAAAACAATGTAAACCACTGAACGGAAGATCAAATTAAGAAAAACCCTGATCATTTTCCGTGAAACACTTAAAGGGACTTCTGTTAATTATTTTCTTTTTAACAGCGTATTTAAACAAATCAACATTGGTTTTAATATTTAAGGGCATCTCTATTACAAATGGCTGCAAAAAGCAACTGCTTTGTTTTCAGGTGTTTTCGTTTCATCATTCCAATCAACACACCTGTAATAAAATTTTCGGGTTAACGTGGTGATTTATTATTTAATTACCCGCTAAACAGTACAAAACCGCTTAGCGGATAATTCGAGTTATTCCATTCTCACAACTTTCTTCACGATATTGACATCATTGTATTTTACCACCACGTGATACATTCCTTTAGCATACCCGTCTCCAAATGAATAGGTGTATGACCCGTTTTGCTGGAATTCATCCACGATGATGTCAATATTTTTCCCAAGCATATTTAATACTTCGATATTTATATCAACTGGGGTTTTAAGGGTGTATTCAATATTTACATATTCCTGGTATGGATTGGGGTGAATGGTAAGATTGATTTCTTTTGCTATATCATGTCCGGGAATATTCTCCTGCTTTAGCCTGTTGTCTTCTAAATTTGAAATGGAACGGCTGTAAGGCCCTCCTGATGTTTTGAGTTTTGCATCCGTGTAACATGACTCATTCCTGACACCAGCAACCCTGTAGTAAAAGACATTATTCTGGGCAATTCCGGATGTGTCATTGTATACAGTTTTACTTGACGAAACGGTATCAATAGGTATTAAGGCAGTAGAATCTGCTCCCCTGTAAATAATGTACGAGACAAATCCGATATCACTGCCCCCTTCTATTTCATATTCCT
>CAYFQI010000107.1:0-8905 GCA_964345135.1 uncultured Bacteroidales bacterium | reverse complement strand
CGGTAAGAACAAGGGCGAGGGAAATAATGGGTATTTTCATGGCTTAAAAATGTTAATCGGGTATTAAAATCTTTAAAAGGTTAATGAATAAATCACTAATTTTTGGCAAGATACATTTTTTTTTATATAATCAAAATTTGTAGATAAAAAATATATACATTTTTAGTGATAATTTGGTGTTTTTGTGATTTGGTGGCGAGAAATTATAACCACTAAAATACTAAATCTCCAAATATCTCCAAAATGTTATTGAAGACCATTAAATAGAAGGTTGTTTTTTTGACAAAATAGAAATATTGCAGGAATTGGTTAATTCATATCGTTATTTTTGGCGTACCTATCAACAAAAAGAAATTGATTATATAGAAGAAAAAGACGGGAAACTATTTCTTTATGAATTTTACAGAAAAAAAGTGACCTGGCTGAAATATTAGGATATAAAAGCAGGGTGTCAGAGATATTTAGCCGGAAATGGAAATTAACTTTTCCATGGGTAACTATTTCCTCGCCTTCTTTAATTCCTTTGTCCACCACGTACATGTTCCCCAGGTTCTCACCTAAAACTACGTTGCACAATTCAAATATAGGAAAGTCTAATATATCGCACCATTACTATTCAAAAAGCGGTGTGCTCAAATACCGTTCCCCTGTATCCGGCAGGATAACCACAATCATCTTTCCTTTATGTTCAGGTTTTTTGGCAATTTGAACTGCTGCGTAAGCTGCTGCGCCGGATGATATGCCGGCCAGGATACCTTCCTGTTTCATCAGTTGTTTTGTCGTGTCCATGGCATCTTCATTGCTTACTTTCACAATTTCATCAATGAGTGATGTGTTGAGTATATCAGGGATAAACCCTGCACCAATGCCCTGGATTTTATGAGGGCCTGAATTCCCGCCTGACAGTATAGGTGAGCCTTCCGGTTCTACAGCCACGGTTTTAAACCCATCCTTTTTTTGTTTTAATACTTCAGAAACTCCGGTAATGGTTCCCCCGGTGCCAATGCCGGCGACTAAGATATCTGCATTCCCGTCTGTATCATCCCATATTTCATTGGCAGTGGTTTGCCGATGTATTTCCGGGTTGGCAGGGTTTTTAAATTGCTGTAAAATAATGGCATTCCCGATTTTTTCTTTTTGTTCCTCTGCCTCTTTAATAGCACCTTTCATGCCTTTTTCGGTGGGCGTAAGGACAAGTTCGGCACCAAAGCTTTTCAACAGCTTTCTTCGTTCAATGCTCATGCTTTCGGGCATGGTTAGGATTAGTTTGTATCCTTTTACTGCACTTACATAAGCAAGGGCAATGCCCGTGTTGCCACTCGTGGGTTCAATAATAGTGGTGTCTTTGTTGAGTCGTCCCTGTTGTTCTGCTGCATTGATCATGGCGAATCCAATCCTGTCCTTTACAGAACTAAGCGGGTTGAATGATTCCAGTTTGGCAATGATGGTAGCATTGTCTGCCCCCGGTAGTTTGTTTAATTTAACCAGTGGGGTATGGCCAATGAGGCCGGTGATGTTTGCTGCAATTTTCATACGTGTTGTTTTTAGGGGGTACATTTTAATTTTTGGAATGAAATTTTTTATATACGATTAAATTTGATAATCTTGTCCGGCATGCTGTTCGCTTAATGCTTTTTGTTTTGTTACCAATTCTGACAATGTCTTATTTTTCATATTCAGGATTATGATATCATTTAATTCATACCAGTAATCATGCACGGGACATGTTTCGGAACAATTGTATTCACTTCCCTGTTCCAGGCATTCCACAATTTTAAGATTGGCATTGAAAGCCTGGAAAATGTCATACACCGAGATATTATATGGAGAAGCGTTTAGGACGTACCCGCTTTTTTTACCTCCTGCATTTTTAATGAGTCCGGATGCTTTTAATGAAGCAATGATTTGATCAAGGTATTTCTCGGAGATATGTTGCTTTCTTGCGATCTCTTTTTGTAGGATTCCACTGTTATGCCCGGTTTGATGCATGGCTGTTTCAATCATCGTGCGAATGCCGTACCGTGTTTTTGTATTGATTTTCATGGTTTTGTAATGTTTTTAAAATGGTCTCAAGGGTTTTTTAATGCAATCAATCCTATAAGATTGGTAGTGCAAGTATATAAAATAAAATCAGGGAAAACAAATAATATTTTATTTTTTTTAGAAAAAAATTGATAAATTGTACTGAAATAAAAAAGATTAAAATCAAGGGCATTTCTAAAAACTTGTTTTGTAATAGAAAGAGGTTTATAGAGATACCTTCAAATAATATCAATCATGAATCAACAAATAAAATCTTATACATGGAGGGTGGCCTCTATGTTTGCAACCTGTTTTTTTTTAAGCCTGGCATTAATTTTTTTAAGCTGTGAAAAAAAAGAGAAGGAGGATGAGGATGATGATAATACAGAATTTCATGATCCATTAGAGAATCCTCATGACGGTCCTGCTGCAGGCAACCCGGGTGGACATTATACTGTTCCCGCAGAGGCACAGGCAGAAGATATTTCCACTCCCGACCATGTGATTGGAGATGGCACACCCGAAAGTTGTAAGGCACAGGATTTTATTGATGCTGTTGCACAGGGAGGCGTAATCGTGTTCAATAGTGGCAACCAACCGGTCACCATCACCCTCGATAAACCGGCTAAGGTATTCAATGATGCGAATCCGGATATCGTGATCGACGGGGGCGGGCTTGTCACTCTGAGCGGGGGCGGGAAGACCCGGATTTTATACATGAACACCTGCGATAAAGATCAGAAATGGACAACTTCTCACTGCCAGAACCAGGATCATCCACGGCTTACAGTACAAAACATTACCTTTGCCGATGGCAATTCCACAGCAGATAAAGAATATCAGGGAGGCGGCGCTATCTTCGTGCGCGGTGGACGCTTTAAAGCTGTCAACTGCCGTTTTTTCAACAATGTATGTTACAGCAAGGGGCCCGACCTTGGTGGGGGTGCGTTAAGGGTTTTGAGTCAATACGAGGGTAAGCCTGTCTATATTGTCAACTGCACGTTTGGAGGCAGGGAAGGATATGGAAATTATGGATCGAACGGTGGGGCGCTGAGTAGTATCGGTGTTTCGTGGACAGTCATTAACAGTTACTTTGCATACAATAAAGCCATTGGCAACGGGGGAAATCCGGCAAAAGAAGGAACACCCGGAGGAGGTAGCGGCGGTGCTATCTACAATGATGGCAATACCATGACATTGACTGTCCTCGGAAGCCTCATTGAAAATAATGATGTCAACGCCTACGGGGCTGCCATCTTTTTTGTGAGCAACGACCACAGCGGGGATATCAGGATCGATAGTTCAATCATCCGTAACAATACAGGCGGGTCATGGTATCCGAAGTATGAAGGGATATCCATGCATGGCGATACCAAATGCAAGGTGACCAATTCTACAATTGAGTGAGGAAGAAGTAGTGTAAGTGTTTGGCTATATTGATCTGTCCTTCAACAGCACTTTGGGTTTTAATATCGGTTACAGGTATGGTGTCGTTGCACCCTTCTTGTCAAACCGTTACAGAGTTTATTAACTCCACTAAACTACAACTTTGCACTTACTTATCAAAGCGAGGGGCGCAATGCGCTATTACCTGGTGTGTGTGGCTGGCAATTATTTCTGATCGTATTTCTCAATGATTTTGTTAATCAATTTATCAGACAATCTAAATCCCTTGTTTACTAATCGAAGTATCAAACCTATCACATCTGAAATCAATCCTTTTTTATCAGCAAGTAATATAATTCCAATTGTACCGATTATATCAATATTGAATGATTGGGCAATTTTCCTTTCTTTTATCTCATCAATTAAACAACTGGTATCCGAAATAATAATTTTATCCATTTATTATCTTTTCTAAGTCATCAATACTCTCTCCAAATATTGATACTCCATATTGACCAACTGTCTCAATAAACTCTCTTTTTGAAATCCCGACTAAATCAGCTGCTTGTCCAGATGACATAATACCTTTATCATAAAGATATGCTGCGAGTTGCATTTTTACATCTTTTACATCAATAGTATCAGGCAACTGTAATGTTAATGTTTTCATCTTACAACTTTTTTATTTATTAACAAAGATACTTAAAAATTATGGTAATGTTTTTTGCAAGGTGCTTTTTTTGCTTTCCACTAATAATGATGTAATCATTATAATTTTTAACAGGTTTTATAAATTCTTTAATCAATGATATTGACTGTAAAATATCTGAAAGGTATTTATTTGCTTTTTCCATTATATACCAATACCTTTGTTGAGTCAATCTGTTGTTTTAAAAAAGGATTTTTAATTGAATAATTCGTTAACAGATCTACTTTCCTGTTAAAAAAAATCAAATTTATCCCATAAAGAAAGAATCTTTTCTCCTCTTTCTAAAGGATATGGCTCTTCTAATTCAACAAGTAAATCAATATCACTACTTTTATTATTGAATTGATCTGTTGTAGAATATCCAAATGCATATAATGATTTTATATTTTATGTATTATATTTATGCATAAAAAGTACTAAAAAATCATGAATTATACGGAAGCCAATGAACGTGCTAAGGCTATACTTGAAAAAATGACCCTTGTAGAGAAAATAGCTATGACAGGAGGTGAAGATATGTTTTACATTAAAGGCGTTGAGCGTCTTGGAATACCACGTGTTTTGATGAGCGACGCTACACAGGGAGTGCGTATCAGGGAAGGCATCCATACATTGGAGCGTTCCACGGCATTTCCATGCCCACTTTTGTTGGCATCTACGTGGAATCCAGGCCTGGCATATCATTATGCCCGGTGCATTGGGGAAGAATGCCAGGATGGTGGAATCTCCATATTGCTCGGGCCGGGGATTAATTTATACAGGGTGTCGCAATGCGGTCGAAATTTTGAATATTTTGGAGAAGATCCTCACCTGGCATCACGAATGGTGACAAAATATGTTGAAGGGGTACAGCGTACCGGTACAATTGCAACGTTAAAACATTTTGTGGCCAACAATACCGATTTTCGCAGAATGCGCAGCAACTCCATAGTGGATGAACGCACGCTGCATGAGATATACATCCCTGCCTTTAAAGCCGGGATTGATGCAGGTGCCATGGCCGTGATGACCTCATATAATAAAGTAAATGGTGAGTATGCAGGCCAGAGCAAAGAGCTGATTGATGGTTTGCTGCGAAAACAATTGGGGTTTAAATGGCTGGTGATGTCCGACTGGTGGTCGCTGTTCGATCCGGTGAAAGCGATTAAATCAGGCCTGAACATTGACATGCCCGGCCATGAAGAAGAATCCGTTGAATTTTCAAAGCAATACAGGGAATCGTTTATCCAGGATAAAGCAGCGAGTCTTCTGGAACAAGGAGATATTTCAGAAGATGATATCAATCGTATGGTAAAAGGCATTTTACATACCTGTATTGCCATGGGCATTTATGATCAGGATGAAGAATCACCGAAGAAGCTTGGCACATTTGATGAGCATGAACAAGTGGCATTGCAGACAGCAAGGGAAGGCATTGTACTGTTGCGAAACAAAGGCCCTGTTTTGCCTATTGGCCCTGCACAACACGTACTGGTCACCGGTCAATTTGTCCATTCTATGCATAAAGACTTCGGTTCTGCCGCAGTAGAAGGGTATAATAATATGACCATGTGGGATGCATTGCAGGAGACATTCGGGGACAGGGTAACCTATAAGGAATGCCCGTCGGATCAGGAAATACGGGAAGCCGACGTTGTGATTGTGAGCATTGGAACAAAAGATAAAGAAGGAGAAGACCATGATTTCAACCTGACGAATGAAATGAATGGGAAAATTATTGGATATGCCGGGATGAATAAGAACATTGTAGTGGTTGTAAATGCCGGAAGCGGCATAAACATGTCTGCCTGGAATGATCACGTGGCAGCCATAGTGTATGCATGGTACCCGGGACAGATCGGGAATGTTGCATTGGCTGAAATGGTAGCAGGTAAGGTCAACCCATCAGGAAAGCTACCCATTACGATAGAAAAACGAATTAAAGACAGCCCTGCGTACTCCTATATCCCGGGGAATATACCCCATGGCCATTTTGGTAAAGGCGATGACTTTAATATAGCTCTGCCGGAATATGATGTTGTATATAATGAAGGGGTATTTGCAGGTTACAGGTGGTATGACCATAATCAAATACAGCCTTTATATCCGTTCGGTTTCGGACTTTCTTATACCACGTTTCAAATTGATGATCTTATACTTTCTTCTGATAAGATTGAAGAAAATGAGCAAATAAATGTTCAATGTACTGTCCGCAATACCGGGTCAAGGGAAGGAGCCGAAGTAGTGCAGCTTTATATCCATCCGCTTGCACCTGGTGTGCCCCGTCCCCCAAGAGAACTCAAAGGATTTACTAAGGTATGCTTAAGGCCCGGCGAAGAAAAAAATGTCAGCATTCCTCTTAAACATGAAGATTTTGCATATTATGATTCACCCAAACAGGAATGGATTGTTGAGGAAGGTGAATATGAAATATGGATAGGAAATGAGAACGGGATAAGAAAGCTCGTTGAACTTTAAATGGATTTCAGGCGACAGAACAAAAGATTTTTTTAATTTTGTAACATGTTACCCTGATTTAACCGGAACCAGGGTAGCATGTTAATCGTTACGGTTATTGTAAACGTTTAATTCCATTCAGGTAGTGAATTATCAGATGCTATGGGGATTGTCATGATACAATAAAATAAAGCGGGACAAAACAAAATTTATTATGATGGAGTTATACTTATTTAAGAACATTATATAAAAAACGAAATGGCTGTATTAGTAGAGCGTGACAATATTGGGATTTTTGGTAAAATGAATGCGGGCAAGAGTAGTATCATGAACCTGTTAACCCAGCAGGAAACTTCGATTGTAGACCCGACCCCTGGGACAACAGCAGACACCAAGATAGCTCTCCAGGAAATTCATGGCATGGGGCCTGCAAAATTATTCGATACAGCCGGTATTGATGAGTTATCTGCGCTGGGTTCTAAAAAAAGAGCCAAAGTCATTCATAATCTTAAAGAATCAGACCTGGTCATTTTGGTGATCGATCCCTCTACAAAATCGTTTGAAGGTGAGAAGGAGATTTTAAAACTGGCCCGGCTTGAAGATAAACAAACCCTGATCATTTATAACCTGTTCAGAAAAGAAGACGAGCAATACATCCTGCGTGTTGAAACCGGTTTGCCTTCTCTTAAGTTTTATAAAAAAATCAAAATCACTGCAACAGATATCTCGGGAAGGCCGGATTTATTAAATTTCATCCTGGATCATTATGAGTCCAAAAATCACACGTTTGATTTATTGCCATTTCTTGAAAAGAATGAATTTTACGTGTTAATTATTCCTATGGATGTGGAAACACCACCCGGGCGGTATCTAAGGCCCCAGGCCATGACAGAGGAATACATTACACGGCACTGGGCTTACCCGGTCTCGTTCCGGTTAGACCTGGGCATGGCCCGGAGCAAAGACCCGGGGATTGCCAACGTGGAAAAGAAGCGGTTTGAAACGTTCCTGGGAAATTTTAATAAACGCCCGAAAGCCATTATTACCGATTCGCAGGCAATGGACATCATGCACCCGTGGACACCGGGCGACATCATGCTAACAACCTTTTCCATTACCATGATCAATTATTTTAGCCGGGGACGGTTGAATGAATTTGCACGAGGAATCAACGTGCTGGAAAACCTTAAAAAAGGAGATAAAATATTGATCGTGGAAGCTTGCAATCATTCACGAACAGGTGAGGACATCGGTACCGTGCAAATTCCCGGGTTTTTTAAAAAACACTTCCCGGGAGTAGAAATCGAATACAATTTCGGGCGGGAATTCCAGGAAAATGAACGAATGGAAGAATACAAGTTAATTATTCATTGCGGGGGATGCATGATCAGCGCACAAAAATTATTGGTCCGTATCAAACAACTTCAGGCTTTGGGAATCCCGTTTACTAATTATGGCATATTTCTTTCTTATATGCAGGGAGCAGCGGCCTTAAAACGCGTGTTGAAGCCGTGGGAGAAATAATTAGAGTTCGTCTATAAAGTCCAACTTCTTCTGTTTATATTTTGTTTTTTAATGGTCAGGTAGACCTTCCTGAAAATATGCCTGCATGTAGTAAAAACTTTATAATGGAGGTTTCGAAGATCGTGAAGATGGAAAAATAAGGAGTTTACTCGCTTGAATGATTATTGTTCCAGTCTGTTTATTTCTTCTTTTATTTTATTAATTACCTCAGGATTCATTATAATCTTTTTGCCGTCACCACGTGCAGAAAAAATATAAAAGACTTTTCCGCCAAATTCATTCATAAACTTACCATGAGTTTCTTTCTGTAATCCCTTTTCTTTAAAAATTTGAGATAGTTGTATGCCTTGATTAACAGGTTTTATCTGAATTCCTATGTAATTTCTGTTTATTTTTATAAAAAAATCTACATTGTATAGTCGATCCCATTCATCGGGGGCAGGTTCAATTTTATGATTTAGTTCATTTTCAAGTTGGCCATAAATCGTTTTAATTTCAGTAACATATCCGTCATATGTCCTGTTAATTACCATATTGAAAATATAGTCAATACAGTCTTGTTCATTTATTTCTTCTACTTCCGCTTGAATTACTTCGGTGATTTTTATGTAAAGCTTTTTCCCGAGTTCTTCAATATGTTCTTTAGAACGTACATGTTGAAAATAATAATCACGCCATTCATCTGTTTATTTTTCTAAGTTTCTAAGTTTCTAAGTTTCGAAGTTTTTAAGTTTTTAAGTTTTTAAGTTGATTGAGTTAATTGAGTTAACTGGGTTTATCTGGTTTTTTTTATCCGGCAGCTCGGTGTAGAAGAACCTTTTATAATCA
>CAYFQI010000106.1:0-8969 GCA_964345135.1 uncultured Bacteroidales bacterium | reverse complement strand
CAATCTTTCTGATTAAGCATCGATATTGTGTGCTAATTAGCGCAGGAGTATTTTGTAAAAGATTGCTTCGCTTCATTTCATTCCGCTTGCGATGACGTCTCCGTGGGGGAGTTCGGAATTAATCTATGATTTAATGAACTTTATACGCAACCATCAATACACCACCACCCTAAACAACAAAACCGTCATTGCGAAGGCTCTGCCTGAAGCAATCTTTCTGATTAAGTACCGATATTATGTGCTAATTGGCGCAGGAGTATTTTGTAAAAGATTGCTTCGCTTTATTTTATTTCGCTCGCGATGATGCCTCCAGGAGGGAGTTTGGAATTAATCTATGATTTCATCAGCCAAATCATTTCATTTTGGATTTAACATAATAAGAATCATCAAGTCAATAAATTTATTCTTTTAATTTAACAGCTCTGTTTTTTTCCCGGAGCATGTCATATCTAATTTGTGCATAGCCCTTGTACAGGCCACATAAAGCATTTGCCTGTCCGGTTCCGTGTTGAAATTATTATTATTTACATGCGGCACGATCACGACATCAAATTCTAATCCTTTTGCCAGATGCGCAGTTGTAATAACAATGCCACTGCCAAATGCCACACTCAGGGCATTTAACAAATTCACCTCGTACTTATCTTTTAACACTTCATATAGTTGATCGGCTTGTTGTTGTGTTTTACAGATAATCCCCAGTGAATTAAAAGCACTATTATGAAACTGTTCTACCAATGTTTCAATGTGTTTTATTTCTTCGGATTCATTTTGTAATAAATGAACAGTAGGTTCATCTCCATGTCGCTCCAGTGCTTCAATGTCAATGTTTTGTCTTATTTTTTTTGTGAATTGGGTAATTTCATATGTAGAGCGGTAGCTTTTCAGCATAGTCATGCTAGTTGCATCGGGAAATATTGTTCCAATCGTTTCAAGGCCGGATGAACTAAATGGATTCACTGATTGGTTGATATCGCCCAGGATGGTTTTTTTGCAAGGAAATAATGCATTTAACACCTTATATTGCACGGCTGAATAATCCTGCATTTCATCCACAACCAAATGCTTAACGTTGGTGTATGGTTTTATTCCTTCCAGCTTCATCTTTAAATACAATAACGGGTACACATCGCTGTATTCATAGGTTGCCCCTTTCCTTATTTTTAATAAATATGGGCGTCCAAGCCATGCATAAAAACCTTTATATAACATCCGCAGGTTGGTCGAAGGAAACATTTTCCGAATGGCAGCGTGCAATTGGGTTCGTTCTTTGCCCATTACCTCGTAGCGGTAATGCATAAAAATATTATTCACAATCTCACAGACAACCTCATTGAAACGGCCCAAGATAGGCCTGCGACTATATTTATGGAACGCCTCTTTTATAAACCAAGCCGGAACAGGCTTTTTACCCACTACTATATCTTCAGGCTTAAAGCCTTCATTTTCTAAATAAAGCAGGTATTCGTCAATTTTTTTCAGCATATCTGCTGATGATTTAAACATAATCCGCTCTATCAGTTTTTCATCATTTTTAACTAATAGTTCTGTGACCTGGTCATAAAATGATTGAAAATTAATTTGATATTCAAACAAATCATTGGCAATTTCTTCCATGCTGGTTTCTTTAACGGTTTCTTCTCCGAGTTCGGGCAAGACATTTGAAATATAGCTGGCAAAAACCTTGTTGGGCGAAATTATTAATATGTCTGTTGATGAGATGGTCTCTTTAAATCTGTAAAGAAGAAAAGCAATGCGGTGCAAGGCAATGGATGTTTTTCCTGAACCCGCAACCCCTTGTATAATCAGGTGTCGGGCATCTTCGTTGCGAATAATAGCGTTCTGCTCACGCTGAATCGTGGCCACGATGTTTTTCATTTTTTCCGATGATGCCTGGTTGAGTTCTTTTTGCAGCACTTCGTCCTGTATGGTTAAATCGCTGTCGAGCATATATTCCATCTTACCGTTGCGGATACGAAACTGTCTTTTTAACTCAATGGTACCTTCTATTTTATATTCTTTGGTTTCATAGAAGGCTTCTCCGGGTTCAAAATCATAAAACATGCTTGAAATGGGTGCCCGCCAATCATATACTAAATTCGTATTGGTGCCTTCATCTAAAAAATTATGAACACCAACATAAATGTGTTCGGGATTCCTGTTCCCGTTTTTGTAAAAATCAATTCGTCCAAAATAAGGCACATTTTTTAAGCGTACTAACCGTTTTCTTTTTTCAACGGCATGATCACCAATGGCAGCTGTATTTGTAATGGACTCACGCATGGCATTTTTTTCAAGATGATCCATATCCCGTTTATGGTCATTCAGATGATTGTTCAGAGATTTTATTTCATCGGATTGAGACCGGATTCGTGCAGTAATTGCTCCAAGGGCCGCATCAACCTTTTGAAGCAAGTTCTTTAAATATCTTTTTTCTTCTTTTTCTGTTTTATTCGTGTGAATAGGATCTTTACTCATTTTAGAATAAATCAATTAGATTTAACCATTAGTTCATGGGTATTATGAAATTGCACCCCGGGATGAGCTTCTTGTGCTACTTTTAACATCCATTCACTCTCGGCAAAAAACACGGGTGTGTTTGATTTATCAAATGCTATGACACTAGAACGCCTGTTAAGCATATCTTTTAATTCTTGTGTATCATCAGAAGTAAGCCAACAAGCTTTAATAAATGGCATTGCCCTGAAGTCGCATTTCGCACCATATTCATGTTCCAGCCGGAATTTGATTACATCGAACTGAAGTTCACCCACTGTACCAATTATTTTTCGGTTCCCGGGTTGTTGTATAAAAAGTTGAGCCAATCCTTCCTCGGTAAGTTGCCTGACACCCTTTTCAAGTTGTTTTGTTTTAAGCGGGTCTTTATTGACAACTTCTTTTAATATTTCGGGAGAAAAGCTGCGAATACCGGTGAAATGGAGTGCTTCATCTTCTGACAGGGTATCGCCTATTTTCAGGTTTCCTGTATCATACAATCCAATTACATCTCCTGGCCAAGCTTCTTCTATTGTACTTTTACTGTTTGCGACAAATGAAGCAGGAGCAGAAAAACGCATTTTTTTGTTCAGGCGGCAATGATAATACATTTTGTTACGCTCGAACTTGCCTGAACAAACCTTTAAAAAGGCCATGCGATTTCGGTGTTTTGGGTCAATATTGGCATGAACTTTAAAGATTAAGCCTGAGAACTGGTTTTCTTCTGGCAGAACGATTCGATTGGTACTTTTCGTTTCGCCTGGATGTGGGGCAATATCAATAAAAGTTTCAAACAATTCGGGAACACCAAAATTGTTAAGTGCGCTGCCAAAAAAGACGGGAGCAAGGTAACCTTCACGATAGAGATTTTTGTTAAATGACTCAAAAAGGTCGGTTGCCAGGTCAATTTCTTCCCAGAGCTTAAAAAGGTTTGCTTCTCCAATATGCTCTTTTAGTTTAATATCTTTTAAATCGCTCGTGTTCAGCAACCTCTCCGATATCGTGTTTTTGCTGGGATTATACAACTGAATGCTTTCGGTTGTCAGGTTAAATACACCTTTAAACCGGTACCCACTGCCAATGGGCCAGGTAAAAGGGCAGGTAGAAATTTTCAGTTCGCTTTCCAGTTCTTCCAGGAGATCAAACGGGTCTTTTCCTTCCCTGTCCATTTTATTAATAAAAATCATTACAGGCGTAGCCCTCATACGGCAAACTTCCATAAGTTTCCGGGTTTGCTCTTCCACCCCTTTAACGCTGTCCACAACAAGGATTACACTGTCAACAGCAGTAAGCGTACGATAAGTGTCTTCAGCAAAATCTTTATGCCCGGGAGTATCCAGAATATTTATTCTTTTTCCATTGTATTCCAGGGTCATTACAGAAGTTGCCACAGAAATGCCGCGTTGCTTTTCTATCTCAAGAAAATCTGAAGTAGCAGTTTTCCTGATTTTATTATTTTTTACAGAACCTGCAACCTGTATGGCTCCGCCAAACAAAAGAAGTTTTTCGGTAAGGGTTGTTTTACCTGCATCAGGATGCGATATAATGGCAAAGGTCCTTCTCCGATTGATTTCGGCCTTTATATCCATAAATTCAATTTTTTGAGTAACTGAAAAGTTCTCATGAAACATTTAATAATAAAATACGGGGTAAACAGTAAAGCACTTAAACAATTGGCGTACTGCCGGACGCCACCCGGACCGTAAAATCTTGGTGGAGTGAAACCGTGATAAGATGCAAAAATAATGAAATTTGATATGTTATCATTTATTTTTGTTTATAAAAAATATAGGTAATAGTGCCTTCCTGGCGGTAAGAGGCATTATAATCTGTAGAAAATCTTGATATACCGGCATTTCGCAAAGCATATTTATATAAACATTCATCATAAACTTCTGTTTGCGATTCATTAATGCTTGTACTCATTACATATCCTTTTTGATCTACCTTTATGTCCACAACTACTTTACCACTATTTTCACAAAGATACACGGGAATAGGCAATTTTCTGGCATCTCTATTTCCAAGGTCATAATAAACACTGGCAGGGCCCGTGTATTCATCTTTTTCTTCCCAAGTTTTTTGTTCCTGTTGTTTTGATTCATTTGCCATTTCCAAATCACCTTCATCAAATTCTTCAGGTTCCGGAAGTTCCGATTGATCAGATTCTATCTGGTATTGTTTACTGAGTTCTTCGAGATACTTTTGGGTATTGTATTTATCTTCAACCTGTTTTGCTTTTACAGGAATATTTCTTCGAAGCTCTCGTGTAACTTCCTGCCTGGCCTGTTCCTCAAGCAATTTATCCAATTCAGCTTTTTTTTCTTCGATTTTTTCCATCACTTCCATCTCTTCCTGGGTAAAATCCAATACTATTTGCTCTTCTTTTATTTTTTTAGAATCAATAGATATTTTAAATGATAAAAACACAATAACTATGATCAAATGAATGGCAATGGTTCCCAAAAGGCCAACCGTATTTTCTGAATTCTTCTGCTGTATGTTTTTAAAAAATCCTGACATAAGTATTTTACAAAAGCATATTAATATGTGGTAACACTACATTAATATAAGGGGACTTCTAATAATTATTTCGCTTCAAAATTTTCAGAGTTTTTCATAGATAATGAAAATTTTTGCAGCACTATCGGGATAATGCAAAAAAATTTAAATAATTTTGGCTGCATTCGGCATAGCTCAAGCCAATGGCTTGGTTATGCACTCATTTGCACAAAATTTGAAGCAGTATATGAGAAACTCTGAAAACCCTACGGGAACAAATATAATGAAAAGTTATGTTAAATAAAGCCATTTGGTAGAATACCCTCGGTTTCACCATTCAAATATGCTATACCAGAAGCCGGCGTTATAATACCGATAAATTCAGGTTAAAAATTGTTTCTATCGTTTTAGTTTGTGTATCCGGAAAATAAATATATCTGGCTCCAAAAACAAATGGTGCTCTAAGGTTAAATGCAAAAAAATCAGTTGTAATTTCAAATCCCATAGATTTCATTTGAGCATTGAATCTCATGTTTGACCCAGGAATCCATGCATCTTTAACACTCGCATAACCATAAAACAATGCTGCTTTAAAACGTTTTATATATAAAAAAGAAGAAAAACTAAGGTCAGGATAAAAAAGAGGAAAAATATAATGTGCCCGAAAAGTCTCAATCTTGTCAGGATATAAAACAGAAAACATTTCACGAAAACCATAGGGCAACGTTAAAGAATTGGAATAATCAAACAACCTATAATTTTCCTGATATCCATATTCTGCTTTAATGCAATGATGATTAAAAAATCCCGGGAAATAAACCCCTGCTTTAGTTATAAATGAAGCAGATTCTACGTATTCATTAAATACCGAATGTGCGTAAGTAAAAGAGAATGTTTGTCCGAACCGTGGCTTGATATCCCGTTTAGATGTTTTTAAATAATTGTAAGCATATAATTGGTAATTAAATGATTGGATGTTCCGTTCATTCACTGCTGTTGCCTGATTATAAAAATAATCATTGCTGTAACGATGGGTGATTGAGGGTTGTATTCCTCGAATATAACGATCCCGTGTAAAATTCAAAGGCAAATACATTCTTGTGTTTATATTAAGCCGGTCAAATGTAATTTCATTTTTAGAGATATTTTCTGAATAAATAATGGGGTCTCCTCCATAGCCTGTAGTAATCTCAAATGCAGGATACCATCCTTTATATATAAACTTATTGTATATTAAGTGCCGGTTATTTAAATATCCATACCCGAGAATAGTAATAGCAGATCCTAACATATTTTGTGATATCAGCGTAATGCCCGGAAAAATATCAGGATCATTCACATATTGAAATGGTTCTAATTCAAAATAAAAAGGCATCCAGCTATGAAACCGGAACAGATGGCTGATTTTTCTATATGGTTTTGTTTGGTAGGTAGAATCGGGAATGTTTTTCTGTTTAAGTGTATGTCCCTCCTGCGCTGAAATAATATTAACCAATGAATTGTCATCTTTTTTAACCTGATCAATAGGCTGCCATAATAAATCTTCTATCCTTGCTTCTACTATATTATATCCATTAGAAGAGTAATCAGAATACATAATTTTATCTCCTGTTGCATTCACTGTAGGGTTATATGCTCCATAAATAGAAGAAGTAAGTTGATAAATTGTTTGATCAGGAAGATAAATGGCATAAATATTATCAATTCCGGAATAATCGGCACGAAAAAATAAATGGTCTTTAAAAACAACCGGCCGGCTAATATTGTTACGTGTTGGCGACATAATTGTATCCCATTGATCCGAAGGGATATGATATTGTACGATCATTTTTCCTTCGGATGAAATGGCTGTTGCATAAATGGCATCATTAGTACTGTTCCATGAAGGAAATTGTATGTCATAATCAGGAGAAGCAATGCGTTTATTCATGTTTCCTGTTTTAGCGTCCAAAAATGTTAAATAGCATTCCTTTTTCAGATTATGTTCAACCACAACAATGGTTGATGCATCATAAGAAAGACAGGGCGAAAAATACCTGGACCGATTGGTTAATATGTTTGCTTTATTCTTATTAATATTATAGGATTTTACAACATAATAATCCCGCATACTCCATCTGGTATCCGGAATAAATTCACCCCAAATAAGCTGTTGCCCTTGACAAGATAAGTTTAAAGATGAATAAAAACCAGGCGTATGAATTTTTTTTTCTTTCCCTGACACAGTTAAAATTATAAATTCAGGGATTTGATCAATGCCGCTTTTTTCAACTATTACAGATGTATCGTTAAAATATTGCGGATAACGGTAATTAGTATAATCATTCGTATTTCGTTTATTCCACCTTTTGAATTTGGTAGGAGTTAATTGTTGAACCTGTTTTTTCCATTTCTTATCCATTGCATCCATTGCATGTAAATACAATTTTCTTTTTGATAATCCCGTGTACTTATTTAAACCAAAATATGAAGGAAAAATAGAATATGGGTTCTGCGCCACATAGTCCACTACACTATCCCATATCATATCTCCGTATTGTTTTCTTGCGTAAGAAGTTATAAAATATCCATATTGATAATGATTCGGTACATGGTTCCGATAAGAACCCATTGTGATTTTATTATACGAAAAATTTTTGTTTTTATCCAGTTCAACGGCCTTTATTTCTTTTTCAAACGAAGGAAGACGACCTCTGCCTGTATGAGTAAGGGCTGTTTCAGTCATCACAGCATCTCCTTCATAAAACCAATCGGGCATGTAGCCGGACACAGCTCCAACAGCCTGTTCTCCAAACAAATAATACAATATTTTTGTAAGCCCCTGATTCAGTTTGTCAATTTGTACTACATGACGTAATTCATGTACAGCCAACTGATCAAGCCATTGTTGGGCATAAGAATTTTGAGGAGGAATGAGGAATACTTCCATACGTTTCGGTGCCCAGGCTACCAATCCATTTGACTGAACAGTATGATTATGCAACAGTACAGATATTTTGCCGGGCTCATGATCAAGGGTTTTCTGAATATATTGATATGCATACTCTAAAATATTGGCCAATTGGTTGGCCTCTTCATTCACTTCTTTTGAAAAAATAATTTGAAAATTTTCAGTATGTATCTGTTGCCATTGAATAGACGCCGGAGATTGTCCGGTAACATAGTACTGAGCATAAGAACGATCAATAAAACCCACCATGGGGATGATCATAAAAAAAAACAGGTATGTTAATTTCCGGAACATAAAAAAAAATATAATATTATACAGAAAATATCTTTTCTCCTGTACAAAAATTTTGCCATGCAACACGTTTATAAAGAATATACCATAAAGATTACCTTTATCTTCTGCCTTGTTGATTAGTATGCGTTAAATATATACACCAATTCCCAGTCCAATCATGTGACCTGCGTTATCTGTCACGCCGATATCACCTTCAAGGATAAACGAAACTCCTGAGCTCAATGCTATTTCAACACCCACGGGAATCCATAGCGGAATAACAATATTATCCCTTATCACAACATCAGCATCAGCGCCTAAAAAAATATACGAGGATGACGTCACTGGAATATTTACTGCCAATGCACCATCAAGAGCAAAATCATGATGATAATGGACCCCTGTAAATAAACAAAATTTTTTCGACAAACCCCATTCAACCTGTGCTCCAAAATAATCGCCCCCGTTGATACCATACCTGATTCCAAGGTCTATTTTCGAATCAAGTCCTAAAGCACCATAAACATTAAACATAATGTCGGAACTTTCAACAAGATATACAGGTTCTAAAGCCAATGAAAAATAACTGTCTTCCAATACTCTTGAAGAATTCATAAATTGAGCATTCCCGGGATTAATCATCGCAAACAATAATGATAAAGATATTATTGTCTTTTTGATGTGTTTTGTTTTCATCTGTTTATATTTTTAAGTTTTTAAGTTTTTAAGTTTTTAAGTTGATTGAGTT
>CAYFQI010000105.1:0-8985 GCA_964345135.1 uncultured Bacteroidales bacterium | reverse complement strand
TGAGGATTTAAATTTTGAGCAACAACGAAGAAGTTGGACTTTATAGACAAACACTGAATAAAATCCAAAGTTCAAAACTGTTAATATTGCAAGATTAACTTCTTTTTCCGCTTGTTAACTTGTTAATCATACTGCCTATGATATTAATTACTTACCTCCAAACTCCATTAAATAAGCCTTAATAAAGGCATCAATATCACCATCCAGTATAGCCTGAACATTTGATTTTTCGACATTTGTCCTCAGATCTTTCACGAGTTTATAAGGGTGCATAACATAGTTCCTTATTTGCGATCCCCATTCAATTTTCTTTTTGTTTCCTTCTATTATTTCCTGTTCTTCTTTTCGTTTTCGCAATTCAAGTTCATATAAATGAGAACGCAAAACCCGCATGGCATTAGCTTTATTTTTTGCCTGCGACCGCCCTTCCTGGTTTTCCACCACAATTCCGGAAGGAATATGTTTTAATCGTACAGCCGATTCTACTTTATTCACATGTTGTCCTCCTGCCCCGCTTGACCTAAAGGTTTCCCAAACAATATCTGCGGGGTTGACATTGATCTCAATGGAATCATCAACCAATGGAGAAACAAATACTGACGCAAAAGAAGTATGCCGTCTGTGGCTTGAATCAAAAGGAGACAACCGGACAAGCCGGTGTATCCCGTTTTCACTTTTCAAATATCCGTATGCATGATCCCCTTCAATTTCAAGGGTTACCGATTTAATTCCGGCTTCTTCGCCAATCTGCCGGTCAAATTCTTTAACGCTGTAATTGTTTTTTTCTGCCCAAAGAATATACATCCTTAACAACATTTCAGCCCAGTCCTGGCTTTCCGTACCACCTGCACCCGGATTAATCTTCATGATAGCACCCAGTGAATCTTCTTCATCTTGAAGCATATTCCTCAGTTCAAGATTGCCTGCTTTTTTTTCTGCTTTCATGAACAGATATTCCAGTTCTTTTTCTCCGGCTGCTTCTTCCATAAATAGCTCATGCATCGTTTCAATATCCTCAATCATAACATTTAATTCATCAAATGCTTCTGTCCATTTTTTAAGATCGGCAATATATTTTAATTTTTCCTCTGCTGATTTTGGGTTATCCCAAAAATCTGTCGCCTGGGTTATTTTTTCTTTTTCCCAGATCAGGTTTTTTTTATTGTCAATGTCAAAGATACCTCCTCAGAGCGTCCCGCCGCTCTTTAAGATGATCTATTTGTTCGTTCGTAATCATAATTCATTTATTTTTTATTCAAATATATACAGCAAAAATAATAATTTTCATTGGCAACCTGTAAAGAATGATGATTAAAGTATCCATCTATAAAATTATGGACAGGCACGAATTCTGTTTGACGGTATGCCCTGGTAAAGTTAAAAAATATTATTTTTGAGGAATTTAAACATTACAAAAACGCTTTTATGTCTCATCAATTATCAGGTATTATAGCTCATACCACGGGCTTTGACCCCAAGCCTGTAAACAATGTCATACATCTTTTAGAATCCGGAGCCACCATTCCTTTTATCAGTCGTTACAGGAAAGAGCAAATTAAAGGGATGGATGAAGTGGATGTAACAAAAATCCGGGATGAATTACATAAATTTAAGGAACTGGAAAACAGAAAAACAACAATACTAAAATCCATTGAAGCACAGGATAAACTTACACCCGAACTGAGGCACACGATTACAGAATGTTTTGAAGCCAATGAACTGGAAGACCTTTATCTTCCTTTCAAGCCCAGGAAAAAGACACGTGCAACCATTGCCAGAGAGTGCGGCCTTGAACCCCTGGCTAAGATCATTATGCTTCAGAAAGATTTTAATTTCCAGGAAAAAATCAACCCTTACATCCGCGGAGAGGTCAAAACAGCTAAAAGTGCTTTGCAGGGTGCCCGTGATATTATTGCCGAATGGATCAATGAGAATCAACAGGCAAGAAAAAAACTTCGCCTTCTGTTTGAACGGGAAGCACGCATCATATCCAAAGTGCAAAAAGGAAAAGAAGAGGAAGGTGAAAAATATAAAGACTATTTTGCATGGGAAGAAAACATAAATAAAAGCCCTTCTCACAGGATATTAGCTATGTTCAGGGGTGAACGGGAGGGGATATTAAAAATCTCTGTTTCACCCCCTAAAGAGCAAGCTCTTGAAATACTTGAAAGGCAATTTATCAGGAGCCCTTATGACATTGGAAAACAAGTTGAAATGACCATCCATGATGCTTATTCAAGATTATTAAAACCATCGTTGGAAAATGAGCAAAAAGCGAAATTAAAAGAATTTGCGGATAAAGAAGCCATCAAGGTGTTTGCTGTCAATTTAGAACAGCTGCTCATGGGGCCGCCGCTCGGGCAAAAAAAGATACTGGCGATTGACCCGGGATACAAGACAGGATGCAAGATCGTTTGCCTGAATAAACAAGGATGTTTATTACACAACGAGACCATCTACCCGCATCCTCCGCGGAAAGAATCCACGCTCGCCATGAAAAAAATATCATCACTGGTTGAAATGTATAATATAGAAGCCATTGCAATAGGCAACGGAACAGCAGGAAAAGAGACTGAACAATTGATGAAAAGAATAAAATTCAATCGTGATATTCAGGTTTTTATCGTCAATGAGTCCGGAGCCTCCGTTTATTCTGCTTCAGATGTTGCACGGGAAGAATTTCCAAATTATGATATCACAGTAAGAGGCGCTGTATCAATTGGCAGGCGGTTGATGGATCCTTTATCCGAGCTGGTCAAAATTGACCCCAAAAGCATTGGAGTAGGACAATACCAACATGATGTGAACCAACAACAATTGAAACACGGTCTTACCACCGTTGTTGAACGATGTGTTAATACCGTGGGGGTCCATTTAAACACGGCAAGCAAACATCTTTTAAATAATGTTTCGGGACTGGGGCCTGTTTTAGCAGAAAATATTGTAAAACACAGACAAAAAAAAGGTATCTTTAAAAACAGAGAATCATTGAAATCAGTCGATCGCTTAGGAGATAAGGCCTTTGAACAATCAGCGGGATTTTTAAGAATTCCCGGTTCTGATAATCCGCTTGATAATACAGCAGTACATCCCGAGAGTTATCCTGTTGTCAATAAAATAGCAAAAGACATTGGGTGTACCGTGAACGAGCTGATCAAAAACGAAGAGAATATTCAAAAAATTGATATAAATAACTATGTCACGGCCAAGACAGGACTTCCCACGCTCAGGGATATCGTGTCGGAATTATCCCAACCCGGGCGTGATCCGAGGGAAAAAGCGGCCATGTTTGAATTTGCCCCGGATATACATAAAATTGAAGACTTGAAAACCGGGATGGTGGTGCCGGGCATTATTACAAACATAACAAATTTTGGGGCGTTTGTTGATATTGGTGTAAAACAGGACGGGCTCGTGCATATCTCTGAACTGGCAAATGAATTCGTGAGAAATCCTGCAGATGTCGTGAAATTACATCAACATGTAACAGTAAAAGTATTGGACATTGATATCCCGAGGAAAAGGATCGGTTTATCCATTCGTTTAGCAAATGAACCGGAATAATATTTAAAATTATTATTATGCGAACAATCATTCAAAGAGTATCAAAAGCATCTGTTTCAATAAACAACATAAAAAAATCGAAAATTAGTAAAGGATTATTGATTTTCTTAGGCATAGAAGACGATGACCATGAAGAGGACATACAATGGTTAAGCAGGAAAATATCCGGGCTGAGAATATTTTCCGACGAAAAGGGACTAATGAACCTGTCATTGAAAGAAATACAGGGCGAACTCCTGGTAATCAGCCAATTTACTCTACATGCCAGCACGAGGAAAGGAAACCGCCCCTCGTACATCAGGGCTGCAAAACCTGATAAAGCCATTCCTTTATATCATCAATTTATTAAACAATTACACCATGATACACAACAAGAAGTACAAACAGGTGAGTTTGGTGCCATGATGGATATATCATTAGTCAATGACGGGCCTGTAACAATTTTCATTGACACCAAGAATAAAGAATAAGTGCCCATTCATAACGTTTCAGTTGCAAGGCTTGACCTTCCGGAAAATGCGAAGTTTACTTGAGTAAATGAGCAATTTCCGGGAAAGTCGTAACGCAGCAAATGGAACTTAATAGACAGACACTTTTTAAGGTCAAAACGACAAAAATATACCATCTATATTCGTTATTTGGGTAATTATCTTGAACAATCTGTGATTAATTTATACCTTTGACTTTCAAAAATCAGATTAAAAAAATACATTTTTTATGCATAAAAAAACGATTATAAGTACTATTGTTGTAAGCGCTGTTGCCCTGATAATCGTTGCTTTTTTCCTTTTTAAAAAAAGCCGTGTGCAATATACCAATGCGTTAAATGCTGTTCCTCTTGATGCTTTTTTCATCATTGAAGTCAATGATTTTCCATTATTATCTCATAATCTTTTAAATAAAAACAAATTATGGAATAAATTGAAAAACATCCCTGATTGTAAACGTTTTAATAAGACATTTACATTTTTGGACTCGCTTTACCATTCAGAAGAATTCATAAAACAACTATTTAAAGATCAGCCTTTAATTTTTTCAATGCATAAGAAAGGGCGTAGTGAAGTAGGCACGATTGGATATATCAGTCTTCCTTATCCGAATATGTACAATAAGATTAAAGAAGAGATCAATAAATATGTTTCAAATGCAGATATAAGTGAAAGAAAATACAGTCAAACCACCATTTATAAAGTAAAATACCCTGTCCGGGAAGAAGGATCATATACTTCTTTTTCATATACTATGTACAAAGGGATTTTTATATTAAGTTATTCATCAATCCTGTTAGAAGACGCTGTTCGTCAGCTTAATTTAGATATGTCCATAGCGGATGACGGGAATTTCATAAAAACTGCCAGGACAGCAGGGAAAAAGACTTCAGCTAATATATACATAAACCATCAAAACCTGCCCGATTTTGTAAGAACATTTATTGATCCCGGTAAAAAAATACAAGGTATTAAACACATTGCCAATTGGACGGAACTAGATGTAAAAATCAAAAACGACGTAGCACTGTTCAACGGTCTGAGTTATGCCAATGATTCGTTTAATTATTTCCTGTCAACTCTGACAAACCAATCTTCACACGAGTTTAACCTTGAAAATGTTATCCCCTCGGCTACCGGTGGTTTTTTTGCATTAGGAATTAAAGATATTGAATCATTTCAAAAAAAACATAAACAATATTTAAATAAATCCGGTAATATATCTTTTTATAAAAAGGTAAATGAGCGGTTTAAAAGTAATTATAAAACGACCCCCGAACAATTTTTAAACAAATTTTTTAATACCGAAATAGCACTTGTATTCACGAACTTTAAAAATTATTCACTTGAGGAAAATACATTTGTTGTAATGAATACAAAGGGCCAAAGCATTGCCAAAGAGGCGCTTTTAGAAATCATTTCGCAGCATGCCGGAAAAACCGGCACGTCTGAATCAGAATACATCAAAGAACACCAAATAGACCAAAATGAAATATTTAATATATACATGTTCCCGGAAAGCTCATTCATGCCTGCATTATTTGGAGAAATATTCAACCATCAATCATTCAATCATTTTTTATTTATTGACAATCACCTTGTTTTCGGGAGTTCTGTAAAATCACTTGCCAGTTTTAAATACCGTCATACCCTTGGAAAAACATTTAATAATAATATTATATATAAAAACACGGGGAAATATTTATCATCACAGTCAAATTTTTATGCATACATAAATTTCGCAACCGGAAAATTATTCTTGTCTGAATTTTTAAAAGATGACATACTAAATTTTTATAATGACCATTATGATTTGTTAAGCAATGCACAAAACTGTTTTTTACAAATCAGTTCCGAGGGAAATGAAATGTTTTATAATAACCTGTTCATAAAATATGATGACAAACTCAGGCAAACTGCAAATACGCAATGGGAAAGTGTTTTGGACACGAATGTATGGAACAAGCCTGCATTTGTTAAAAATCATCATACCGGTGAGAATGAAATATTTGTACAGGACATGGATAACAATGTTTACCTGATTAATCCATCTGGGAGAACATTATGGAAAAAGCAGATCAATGGAAAAATAATAAGCGATATTTACCAGGTAGATTTTTATAAAAATGGAAATCTGCAAATGCTTTTCAGTACAAAGAATCATATTCATTTGCTCGACAGAAACGGGAATAATGTAGAGCGGTATCCTGTTAAACTAAGATCACCAGCAACAACAGGGATTTCTTTGTTCGATTATGAAAAGAATAAAAATTACCGTATATTTGTAAGTTGTGAAAACAAAAAAGTTTACAATTATAACAAAGAAGGTAATTTATTGGAAGGATGGGCATTTGACAAAACCGAAACCCGGGTAACGTCAAGTGTGCAACATTTCAGGGTAAACACGAAAGATTATATTGTTTTCGCAGATAAATACAGAATTTATATTTTAAATCGCAAAGGAGAAGAAAGAGTGGCAGTCAACAACCATTTCGCTAAATCAATAAACAACCCTTTCTTTCTTGAAAAGGAAAGGCCTGATCCTCGTTTGGTGACAACGGACACAATTGGCACGATCCATTATATTTATTTTGATGGGAAAGGCGATCAGGTAAATATACACCCGTATTCATCCAATCATTATTTTAAATATCATGACCTTAATGCAGATGGTTCGAAAGATTATATTTTTGTTGACAAAAATAAACTGGAAGTCTTTAAGCTAAACAAAGAAGAAATTTTTGATTATCAATTTCATCATCCCATTCAAACAGAACCTTTTTATTATGTTTTTTCTGAACGAGACCACAGGTTGGGCGTGACAGATAAAAAAACAGGAAAAATCTATTTATTCATGAGCAATGGCGAACTAACCGAAAATTTTCCATGTTCTGGAGTTACACCATTTAGTATTAATAAATTCAAAGATTCTCAAAATAATTTTAACTTAATTGTTGGAAGTAGTCATAATTTTTTGTATAATTATACTTTATAAATTCAGATAGCATGAAATCACTACAATACAAAAACAGGAAATGGGTATATTTAATCTATACAAGTGCTGTTTTAAGCATTTTATTGATTTTACATGCCTGTGTAAAAGAATATCATGATTACAGTAAATTTTCCGAACGAGTTGAATTAGATTCTCGGATTATTACACCAGTAGCGTTTGGAAACTTTACTGTTGAAGAATTGATTAAAAAATTCGACCAAAAAGACAGGGTTAACGTGTATGATTCACCGGACAGGGGGTTGTTGTATCTTGTTTATGAAACCGGCGATACATCCAGAACAGGTATACAAGAATTTAGTTTTGGAGTACAACGGTATGACGAGGGGTATGTAGCTTCTGATTACCCCAGCCTCGAAGACACCAACCAATGGGGAACGTATTTACCACATACATTTGAAAAAAACTTATCATTGCAATTGGATGATGAAATCATTGACAGTATTGTTTTAGATGAAATAACCATTGAATTTAATGTAATATCTACCTTTAAACATAATGGAACCATTACAATAGAAATACCTACCCTCAGGCCTGAATCAAACCCGGCTACCCATTATACACACATAATAAACAATAATTTGTCAGGATATAATGATATCATAAGAGAAAATTTACCTGATCATACATTGGGAGTGCGTGCAACCAACCAAATACCTGTAAATATAACCATTGATTTTGAAAATTCCGGCAATGGCGTTGAGCCAACCGACTCGATCCATATTGGCGTATCATTAAAAAATATACAATACAGAACAGCTTTGGGTTATTTCGGACAGGATACATTGATGGCCGAAGATTCGATAAACCTCGACATTGACCTGTTGGAAAGCATGAAACAATTTTATTTTGAAGACCCCAGGTTATTTATTAATATAGATAATTCATACGGACTGCCCATGCAGGTTCAATTTGAAAATATGTTTACACGGAATGACACCGGAACTGTCACTCCATTATCATTTAAAGGAAGTAATGCATTTGACATTAACTGGCCTAACCTGACCCAAATTGGTGAATACGTGAATACCAACAAAACACTTAATGATGATAATCTTAATAATTTTGCCGATGCATTTAACAGCAACCCAAGTGTATTGCGCTATACTGTAAGAACAATCTACAATCCCACAGGCGTTGTTAATATGCATGAATTCATACAACGCAACAGCAACCTTATTTTGGGCAGTAGAATAGAACTGCCATTTTATGGCTGGACTGATAACAGCAGTGTAAGAGATACAATGGACTTTGATTATGCTTCAACGTTCGAAGGAGATGAGTCTATTATTCAAAGGTTAACATTAACGATCTCTACTGAAAATGGCATCCCTACCGATGTTCTAAGCCAGGTATATTTAACCGACTCGAACAACAATTACCTTGATTCACTATTTGCCCCGTCACCCGCAAATCCTGATAATTATCGTTTATTAACCAAAGCTGCCGTGATGGACAATAATTTTAAAGTAGTGGAGATAAGCAGTAACAAAATTTCAATCATTAAAGAAGGCGAGGAAATAGCTGAAAAATGGAAAAATGTGAAAAAAATGATATTATGTGCTTATTTCCAAACATTCGAAGTAGATCAAAATCGCAACATAAAAATATATGCTGATCAAGAATTTAATATACAAATAGGTGCTGATATAGATTATAAAGTTAGCAATGAAGATTTATAAGACTTTTAATATCTTATTTATAACCAAATAGATAAAAAATTATGAACCGAGCCATGACAAAATTTTTGACACACTATTTATCCCGTATTTTAATCGGGACGGGGATGATTATTGATAACCTCATAGCAATGTGAATGTCAAAACATTAACTCATGGAGAGCTCCATATGACCAATTAAAAACAAAAAATAAACAGATGAACCGAGCCATGACAAAAAAAGAGGACACACACGAGAATG
>CAYFQI010000104.1:0-9017 GCA_964345135.1 uncultured Bacteroidales bacterium | reverse complement strand
TAAAGTCAATAAAATATCATCATGGCGAGCTCCATCTGACAAATAAAATATAAAATATAAACAGATGAAACGAATTAAATCAAAAATACCTGTATTATTTATTTTCGTTATTTCTTTTGTAAGTAACATTTACGGACAAGAAGTCAACACCATGTACTTTATGGATGAAGTACCACAGGCCAATTATTTAAATCCTGCCCGTCAGCACAGGTGCGATGTATATATTGGATGCCCCCTGGTTGGCCCGTTAAAAACTTCATATAATACAAATGGATTAACATATAACAGTTTTATTTCCCAGTCTACAACGTTGAATGACTCCGTGATCACGTTTTTACATCCTGAAGAAGGAGATAAACAAGCCTTTTTTAATACATTAAGGCCGATTAATTATTTAAATCAAGATATTTCCTTTAACCTGGCATCTATTGGTATTCGCTTCAGCGATGAATATTACGTGACATTTGATGTAAAAGAAAAATTCAACACGTATTTTGCTTATCCTAAAGACCTTTTCATGCTACTTGGAGATGATGGCAATGCAAAAGGTGAAATGAATATGGACGGGTTGGCTTTTAATTTTACACATTACAGGGAATATGCGCTGGGCATATCACAGAAAATAGATGACGAATGGACATTCGGATTTCGTGGGAAAATACTTTTCGGGAAGGCCAACGTGTCATCGTTTAACAGTTTTAAAATCACCAGTGACATGGACGAGTGGTCAATTCCTCGCTCATCAATTAATATAAATACTACACTGCCTTCATTTATAGATGTAAATTATGATGACGAAGGTTATTTTAAAGATATATCTGTAAATGATACAGTATCATCGTCAGAAATTAAAAACTATATGTTTAACACCAGCAACTGGGGAGGTGCATTTGATTTCGGACTCATTTTCACGCCATCTGAAAAACTTGAATTTGACTTAAGCGTGGTGGACCTGGGGGCTATTTCATGGCGTAAAAACGTATTAAACCTCGAACAAACCGAAGATTTTACATTTAGAGGTGCTGATCTAAACCATATGCTTGATTCCACTAAAGCAGATAAAACCATAGATACATTAAATTTACTCGGATCATCCTTTAGTTATACAACTCCTCTTGCCATGAAAATATTTTTTGGCGGAAGGTACATTTTATCTGAAACAGTAAGCCTGGGAGTTATCTCACGAACACAACTCTATAATAGCAAACTATACTCCCAACTTACCATGTCTGCCAACTTTAGAAGCAATTTCTTCTCTTGTGCAGTATCATATTCTTTTATGAACAATCGTTATAAAAACATTGGCCTTGGACTTAATTTTAAAGTAGGCCCCTTCAATCTATATGTAATATGTGATAATATCCCGGTAGACTTTAACGAGGTTGGCTTTAGCAGTTCATCTGAAAATGATGATTTGCTCAATCAATCATCTAGTTCTTCTGATGCTTCTATTAAAGCCCAAAGCAGTGATGCTATCCTGGTACCATACGATTTTCATGGTTTTAATCTTAACTTTGGTTTGAACCTTGAGTTTGGTTGTAAGCATGAAATTACCGACAGGCCTCTCATTGAATAAGTCCCTGTTATATAAATATTAAACCAAAGAATAATACATCTGTTTATTCGTTTAATTCATAAATAAATTGTATTACGTCTGTTTAAAATGGGCGTAATCATCCAATTTATGGGGAGTACGCAACATAGTAAATGAAATTTGAACAAACACTAATTTGTACTTATCTATAATCTAGAAAAAATCAAGATATGTATCTGTTCATCAAATTTCTGTTAAAAGGCCTGGCCTTCCCATAAAATGAGGAGTTTACTTGAATAAATGAGCAATTATCGAAAAGAACATAACACAGCAAATGAGACTTTATGAACAAAAACAAAATAAAATAAAATGACAGGATTATTAAAAGCTATATTAATAATTGCAGCTATTTATTACATCTTTAAACTATTAATTAAATATGTGATGCCATATGTTGCTAAATATTTTATTAAAAGAATGCAACGTAATTATGGAGCACGATCAGGGCATTCTGACAATAAAAAAGAAGGAGAGATCATCATAGAAGATAAGGACAAACAGAGCAATGAAAAGATATTTGACAAAAATGAAGGGGATTATATTGATTATGATGAAGTAAAATAAAGATGTTAAAATAAAATATCCCTTGTTACATTAATATTAAAAGCATAATCAATGGCCATTTGTTTTTTGTGGTAATACTGGTACAAAGGGATATCAAATGTAACCGAAATATTCCATACTTCTTCTAATGTATAATTAAGCTGTGGCGATATAAAAAATACGACACTCCCTGAATTAGGCACATCCTTCCATTCTGCATCAGGAATGTCTTTTGACAAATATTTATTTTTCCCTTTTATTTCATTGCGTATTTGCAATATAGCTGTCCAATTTTGACTTAACCATTCGAGTGAAGGAGGAAAATGTAAATGTTTACTTATAAAAAAGGACGTTGTGAGTGCATTCCCAAATTCATATTGTTTATGTTCATAAAAACCGGGAATACTTGGGAAGTTGTGTTCATATTGTGCAATCAAAAAAAATCGGAGTGCCTGAAATGGAATTTCTTTAATGACATATAATTTCCCCACCAACCCATAGGCTCCACCGGAAGACTGGGCTTCGGTAGCCAATTCTACCGCATCTTTTATTTGAGCATTGTGGCGCAGGGGTATTTTTCCACCAATTCCAAATGTAGCTTCAAAACGTTTATCCAGGTTTGAAATTGCTTTATATTTACCGGTGATTAATGCATTTGAAAAACCATTGCCAATTTCATTTGCTTTCACGGGAAAAAACCTGGTTTTATCTATAAAATACCCAAATTCCGTTTCCAATGTAAATTTTTCTGTAAACCCATAAGCCAGGAAACCGCCAATATAATCAAACAATGCCCTGTCAAATGTTGTTCCAACATTTTTTGTATATAATTCATCACCAAAAAAATAACGGCTTGAAGTACTGTGTTTATAGAATGAAGCTATACGCAATAAATGCTTATTCACCACCCCCATGTTTAAATTCCCCCCTATGGGATTCCCCGGTGAAGTAAAACATTGAGAATAAGTATTTGATAACAGGAAGTGTAACAAAAAAATATAGTAAATACAATATTTCATCTGTTTATATTTTTAAGTTTTTAAGTTTTTAAGTTTTTAAGTTTTTAAGTTTTTAAGTTTTTAAGTTTCTAAGTTGATTGGGTTGATTGAGTTGATTAAGTTGATTGAGTTGATTGAGTTAATTGAGTTAACTGGGTTTATCTGGTTTTTTTTATCCGGCAGCTCAGCGTAGAAGAACCTTTTATAATCATGTGCGTTCCAATTAAAATACGGGATAAAAAGTGCGTTGATATCCTTTCCATGCCTGGTTCATTCCTTAATAAAAATAGTGATTGATTTTTTTTCTTTTTTATTGTTCGCCGAGATTTCACAATAAACATTATTTTTAGAACCCGGCCCTACACAGGGGTCTGCAAAAAAATAAACCTGCCCGGGTTTGCCATCTATATGGATAATTGGAGCATTGCTGTTGGTTGACCAGTTGAAGCATTCTTTTGTTAGCTTGTCACCGGTATAATACGCTGTTATAATTGTTGAATCACCCATATAAATAGAATCTTTTTCAGCAACTAAACGTTCAAATACCTCAAGATGAGAGTCATCAGGTATTTTATTGCCTTTATCTTCACATGCACAAAAAAATACTGCTAATCCAATAGTTATCAAGAGAAACAAGGAATATCTCATAGTAATTTTTTTAAAAAACAAAAAATGAATCAAATCCTGATTCTGGTTTCTAAAATAAATAACGAAACAAAATGCTTAATCTTGTATACATCTCACGGAAAATGCTGCTGTTTTGGGTTGTTCATTAATCCTGCCCACTTCACCGGAAGCATCCTCTAACTGTCCATTTAAGTGTATAAGCTGCATCAGGGCTTCCATCAAAAGATGAACCCGGGCTATTAGAAGACCCGATACTCCCCCCTGCCCCATCTAAGATAGTCCATACACCATTCCCAATATCCGGTGTTTCTGCTGCAAGGGATATATTTGTTGAACTAAACACAATTGTATCTGGAATCAGGATATTTGCATGAGGATATAATTGATCTATTACAAATGTAACCTGCATTTCATCATAAGCAATGGCAGTATCATCTGGCCCGGGGTTTTCAACCGTCCACCTCAGCACATAAGTATCCCCAAAATGACCTGTAAGCGTGGCTTTTGGAGAATAAATATCATCAATGCTCCCGTTTTGCCCGGAAATAATTTCCCAATGCCCGGTCCCTTCAGAGGGCTCTTGTGCCGTAAGCTGACACGTGGTATCGTCATATACAACAACACTATCTTTACCTGTAAAAGCAACAGCATTAAAAAATGCAATCGTTACATCATCGTTTGAAAAACCTACCGAATTGCTAATCGTCCATCTCAATACATAGCTTCCATTATAACTTCCCCTGAAAACAGAATTAGAATTTCCCGGGTCTTCAATAACACCACCGCTCCCTTTTAAAATATTCCATTCACCATTTCCTGAAGTCGCTATATTTCCATCCAACACGACAATATTGGTGTCATAAATGTACTGATCTTCACCGGCATAGGCTCTTGTTGGAGGGTCTTTTTTGCATGAACCCAGGCATATAAGGGCAAAAATGCTTACTGAATACAAAACGGATATATTTTATGCTTCATTGCTTTCTTTTTTTTATATATAAAAGATAGTTCAAGTTTACGAAATATATTTATATATGTTTTAATCTTTTATGATTTTTTTAATGAAACACGTATCTTTTTTATTGAATATTAGTCTAAGAAAATACACTCCTTCCCTCAAACAATCTACTGAAACAGTTGTGCTGCTTCTAAAATCTTTACTTAACATTTTTTTTCCATGAGTATTAAAAATCTCAAGCGTATAATCGCTTTTTTCCTGAATGCTGACATGAATATAGGCGTTCGCCGGGTTTGGATAGACTGCGACCAAATCTTCTTGTCGTTCTTTTGCGGGTTTACCGGTTAAGACGTGATTGTTCGCAGAAAATACACATCGCACGTGATTGCCAATATTGATGAATCCGGCACAATTTTCCCATGTACCATCTTTTAAAGAAACCGGCCATCGTTTGACTGTATAATTATTTTGGGTTGATGTTAATGAAAAAACCGACGAAGTCCACATATAGCCCGAGATGCTCGTATCTCCCCTGTAACCATAATCCCAACCGTTTCCCGTACCGGTTTTATCATTATAATGCCCTGCTTCAATATCAGTCGGCAGTCGCCATCCTTCACCATATGTTTCAACACAATAGCTCCTGTCAGGTGTAGATGCAAGTTGTTGCTGTGAAACTTTTTGAGTAATATCATTGCCTTTGAGCATTCCTGCAGAAATCAATTCTTCACCATCACCAATACTATAACAACCACTTGTCACCACATCATCTATATATGCCAATGACGAATCCGGGCCATCAATAATCGCAACACAATTATTATACGCTGAACATGAATCGTTATTATATTGCAATGCCCGGGCATAAGTCATTTTATTTATTGAGACAGGAGACACAAACATATCTATAACATCAAACCTGTTTGGTTGTATCAACACTGATTGAGCATCCCATTGAAAAGCTTTATTGCCTGAAGAATCTATTTGCCCAAAACCATACATTGCATTTGAATCAATTGTATGGCCATCGGGAATGTCCGTCAAATCCGGGATGAGAATGTTTTCTCCATTCCTGTATACTTGATACTGGTCATCAAAATAGTATATAACATCCCCCTCTCCTATCTTTACAGGTGTGAATTCCTTGGTTTGCTCGTTTACATAGGCTTCATTACCTGTAGTATAATTTGTTTGCGCATACATGTTCAGTTGTATACAAAATAACAAACAATACAGGACAAGAAATTTGAATTTGTTATATATAACTATTTGGTACAATTATTGAAGTTATTTTTTTAAGAATTTTATAATTCATAAATTTACAAAAAATATTAAAAATATAACAACATGGAAGATAAATTAGTGACACTGGCAACCCAATCATATTACAGGTCTCAAATATTAAAGGAAAGGCTTGAAAGAAATCATATTGAATGTTTTTTAAAACCACCTGATATAGGAGAAACGATGCCTGAAGAACAATTAAAAGTACGGATTAAAGAAAAAGATTTTAGCAAAGCTTTAGGCATAGCAGAAGAAATCAATCGTGAATTAGGAGAAGAAGAGATCAAAATCCCTGAAGAAAACATTAAGATCAAGCGTATTTTGGTACCAGTCGGTTTTATGGATTATTCTATCAATGCAGCATATTATGCTCTCAACATAGCTGATAAATTGAATGCAGATATTCATCTATTTCATTCATTTTATAATCCGTATGTTGACGCTACGCCCCTGGGAGATGATTTGGATTACAATCTTCCGCTTGACCAATATATCACTGAAATTGAACAAGATGCAAAAAAACGCCTTTTGAGTATTGTAAATGATCTTAAAGAAAGCATTAAACAGCAAAATATTTCCGGCGTTGATATTGATTATTCGTTGGTAAGTGGTTCTATTGATGAGCAGATCATTAATATTAATGAAGAATATGAGCCGGATTTAATTGTTGTCGGCACAAAAGGGGCGAATAAAAAGAATAATGATTTTATGGGACGGGTCACAACAAAAATTGTTGAGAATGTTGAGGTCCCGGTTTTGGCAATTCCCGAAAACACAAAAACAGAACCAAAACAACGCATGAATGTATTGTATGCTACAAATTTTGATGACTCTGATTTTTCTGCACTCAGACGCCTGATGACACTAACCACTCCATTTAACCCCTATATTTATTGTGTTCATATTGAAAATGAACCGGATAATCCGGTGTTAAAAGCCAAAATGCAACGAATCAAAGAGTATTTTAATAAATACTATGAAGAATACAACATTGAATGCGATATCATTCAAAACGACGATGTGTTGAATGGATTACAGGATTTTATTAACGAGAAAAATATTGATATGATTTCGTTGACCATGCACAAGAAAAATATTATTATCCGTTTATTCAGGCCTAACCTGACCAAAAAAATATTTTTCCATACCAATGTTCCTTTGATGGTCTTTCATTTTTAACATGCACGTGCTCTCGAATCATATCCATTTCTTCATTATATTCTGACTATAATCATCACTGTATATTAAATGGCAGGCTCAATAGAGGTCCTTTTTATGCAACAGGCGTTCGAGTTTAATAAAACTGACAATTTTAACATTTTGATAATAAAAGTCAATTATTTCATTATAATCAAATCCTTTTCGAGCCATCACCATAGAGCCTTCCTGGCATAACCCGACCCCGTGGCCGTATCCTCTACCCTCCATGGTTAAATCATTCCAGCTTGTTTTTATTTCAAAAAATGTAGATGGCAGGTTCCAGTCTTTACGGATTGACTGTAATAAAATATCATGTCCATTAATTTTATAATATTTTTTCCGATGCTTTTGTTGAAACCGGATGTCACGGTTATTGATTTTTTCAGGATTTACTCCTCGTGTCGCAAGATAGCTTTTCCATTTTTCTACCGGAATGGTTTTGCTCCAACGGGCATTGGGTTTGGCACTGCAATAAGGGTCTTTGACTGATTTAAGATACGGGCTTGGTTGTAGCCAAACCATTTCAGAATTGGCCGTTTCGCCACCACAATTCGAAAAAAAAGCAGCAGTAACGAGAGAGGTGTCGTTGCCCAATAATACTTCCCCGTGTGTCAAGTGAACTGCTTCTACCACTTTGTTTTCTATAGCATGATGTTTATAAGCCTGACAGTGCACCCCGTCGCACAGCTGAAATCCTTCATTGTTATGTTTGTACAAATATTTTAGTGCATACGTCCGTGTAATTACAGCCATGGCTTTATAAAATTCAACTTCCTGTCCACTTCCGCATTCTGTCTCAATCACCCCGGCAGTATAGTGTTCAAAATCTGCTTCATTGATGATCATCAAACGATCATATTTTTCAGATAAAAAAAAGTCATCATCATATATCCTGTACGGGAGAACAGGTGATACAGGCCTGACTTTCAACAAGTTTTTCTCAGATACGCCCTTGAATTGAACGGTATTATACCTGCCGATTTCTTCAAATACATCCCTGACAATCAGCTTATTTTCTGTTAATGAAACATATATTGCCTGCGAATCGTCTATATACCGGATAAACACGCTGTCTCCAAAGAATTTATATTTCCCGCTTACCGGGGAAAATACAGCTACTTCAATATTTTGATCATTATATACACTCACGTTAATTTTTTGTGGATATGTACTGATCGAACAAAATATTAAAATAAAAATTATAACACCGTGTAGATAATACGAGATATTTATCATGGCTTACGTTTAAGGTAAATACTTTAAATTGTTTAAAAAGAAAAATACAAATTTAAGAAATTAAGACTTTTTTGATCGTTAAAAATGTATTGTCCCGGTTTGGCCTGCGATATTTTATAAACTGGGATGCCTATTTTTATGAATTTTCTTATATAATAATAATTTCCATTGTATTCTGTCTTGCCGAGTTGATTTATCTTTCGTTGAATTTCTGTTGATGAAGAGTCGGATTTATCCAATTCTCCATTTTCCGAATTGTCCTTTTGAGATTGACAAGATAGAATCAAAAAAACAAGTCAAATATGTTAGTAGACGTTTCATTTTAACCCACATTGCAGGTTTATACCCTCGAAATGTTAAAAATTGTTAAACAATGACCTTTCCCCAACTTTAAAATATATCATCACAAAGCTTGACCAGAAAAACCCTAATGCGTTTAAAAAACCTATAATAGTGATGGATGCAGGTATATCCACGGAAAACAACATTGAATTTTTAAGAACCAAAAGATATCAATACCTTTGTGTTTCACGATAAAACTTGAAAGAATATAAGGCAGACACAAGTAATGCACCAG